>JBGAUM010000052.1:0-22704 GCA_044228625.1 Usitatibacteraceae bacterium
CAAGGCCTTGCAGATGCAGTCTTTGTACCTTGAGAATTCGCCGCTTGCGGTCGTCGAGTGGGACGAGGAGGTGCGGGTCCGGCGGTGGTCGGGCCAGGCCGAACGGATTTTTGGCTGGAGCGCGGCCGAAGTGCTTGGCGAGCGCTCGCGCGACATCGGGCTCGTGCACCCCGAATGGGTGCCGACGATTCGTGCCTCCACCATGGAATTGCTGGAGGGCGTCGCCACGCGCAACCGCATGATCAGCCGCAACAAGACCAAGAGCGGCAAATACATCTACTGCGAGTGGTTCAACTCCGCCTTCGTCGATGCCAACGGCAAGGCGCGCGGCATCTTCTCGCTGGCACAGGACGTGACCTTGCGTGTGGAAGCCGACGAGCAGCTCAGGCACGCGGCGGTGCACGATGCGCTCACCGGCTGCCATAACCGCCAATCGCTGATTGCGCGACTGGAGCACGCCTTGGCGCGCGCGCGCAGGACCGGCACGCATTTGGCCATCCTGTTTGTGGACCTGGATCGTTTCAAGCCGGTGAACGACACGCACGGACACCTGATTGGCGACGCGCTGCTGCAGGCCGTCGGAAAGCGTTTGCAGCAATGCGTGCGGGAGTCCGACACGGTTGCGCGGGTCGGCGGGGATGAGTTTGTGGTGTTGGTGGACACCGAGGTCCAGTGGCAGACCCCCGAGGCGCTGCGCCAGCGCATTTCGGAGGGCATCGCCACCGGATTCCAGGTGGGCGGCCTATCTTTGACCTGCGGGGCGAGCATGGGCATTGCGCGCTACCCTGAAGATGGCGACAGTCCGGACGAACTCCTCATGCGCGCCGATCAGGCGATGTACCGGGAAAAGGCCAGACGGAGGTAAAACCCCAGCACCGGCGCGGCATTTGGGGCGTTTTTGGCCAGATTGCCTTGCCAGTGCTTGATTCTCGGGTATCGCGGGTGTGCTCCCTATAATTCACACCATGAACGAACTTACGCTTGCCTGCCCCGACGATTGGCATCTTCACCTAAGGGATGACGATGCGCTGGAGGCTGTCCTCCCTCACACGTCGCGGCAATTTGCGCGCGCGATCGTGATGCCGAACTTGAAGCCGCCGGTGCGTACGCTGGCAGAGGCAGCCGCTTATCGAGAGCGCATTCTTGCAGTGCGGCCCGAGGGAAGCGCCTTCGAACCTCTGATGACCTTGTACCTCACCGACAATACCTCGCCGGAAGAAGTGACTGCCGCGCATCGCGCAGGCATCGTGAAGGCGGTGAAGTACTACCCGGCCGGCGCCACTACCAACTCCGATTCGGGCGTCACCGACATTGCCAAGTGCGACGCGGTGTTCCAGGCGATGCAGGACCTCGGCATGCCGCTGTTGCTGCATGGGGAAGTGACTGGTGAGAGCATTGACGTGTTCGACCGCGAGGCGGTGTTCATCGTCAAGCACCTCATTCCGCTGATGAAGCGCTTCCCGAAGCTGCGCATCGTGCTTGAACACATCACGACCAGCCAGGGCGCCGAATTCGTGATGAGCCGGGCGGAAAACATCGCTGCCACCATCACGCCGCAGCACCTCCTCTATAGCCGCAATGCGATCTTCAAGGGCGGGTTGAATCCGCACTTCTACTGCCTGCCGATCCTGAAGCGCGAGGAGCATCGGGTCGCCTTGGTCAAAGCAGCCATCAGCGGCAGCGGCAAGTTTTTTCTGGGGACAGACAGTGCACCCCACGCCAAGAATCGCAAGGAAGCGTGCTGTGGCGCTGCGGGCTGTTATTCGGCGTTGCACGCCCTGGAGTTGTACACCGAGGCGTTTGATGCCGCAGGAGCACTCGACAAGCTCGAGGGATTTGCGAGTTTTTTCGGCGCCGACTTTTATGGCCTGCCGCGCAATCGGGGATCGATCACCTTGAAGCGCGAGCCTTGGACCGTCCCGGAATTGCTGCCCTTTCCCGAGGCCGGTCTGGTGCCACTCAAAGCGGGTGAGATGCTCCATTGGAAGCTCGCGGGTTGACGATTGACGTGGATTGGTCAGAGGCGGTCCGGCGATTTCCCCTCCCATCATTTGATGGGATTCGGGCACCGCTCGAGGCATTTTCGGCGATGCGGGACTGGCCGACGCGGGCTGACCTCAATGCGCTGGCTGATGGCCTGCAAAACGCGCGGGGTGAGCCCATCCGGTTTGTCGACGCGCCAGAATCTGTCTCCGCGATGCAATACGAGTCGCAGATCGCGGAGACCGGCCAAGTCGCGACCCGCGAACGCAATTGGCATGATTTTTTCAATGCGTGTGTTTGGCTCGCATTCCCCGCCTCAAAAGGCGCGATCAGTGACCTGCATGCCGGCTTGCTCAGAAAACGGGGTGACGCTGAATCCAGGGCGCGATCGGTGGAACGTGACGTCCTGACCCTGTTTGATGAGGGCGGCATCGTCATTGCATGCGCCGACTCAACGCTCTCGGATGCCATTCGTGAATTTCGATGGCGTGAACTGTTTTGGGAGCGCCGCATGGACTGCACCGAAAGGTTGCGTTGTTTTCTGTTTGGACACGCCCAGCTGGAAAAGGCCCTCGACCCCTATGTCGGCGTCACCGCGCGGGCTATCATCATCCCCGTCGGGGAGGTGTTCCTTGCCGCATCCCGCGCCGCGCAGATCGAAACCCTGGATCAGCATGTTGCGCGCTGGCTCCGTGAACCGGCCAACTTGTCCTCCACGCGAAATCTCAGTCCCTTTCCCCACCTCGGCCTGCCGGGATGGTTTGCCCCCAACGAGAGCGCGATGTTCTACGACAAAACCGACTACTTTCGCTCGGGCCGGCAGGTTGGTCGAGGGGCGACCGGACCCGCGTGAGATAATTTTGCCGGAAGCGCGCCAGACAGTCGCTGTGTTTCGGCACAGAGGAAAGTCCGGACTCCACAGGGCAGGGTAGTGGGTAACACCCATCCACCGCAAGGTGAGGATCAGAGCAACAGAGACGAGTCTGATCCGGGAAACCGGTTCAGGGTGAAACGGGCAATCTCTACCCGGAGCAAACCCAAATAGGCAGGCGTTGAGGTGGTCCCGCGGAGCCTGCGGGTAGGGCGCTAGAGGCTTCCGGTAACGGAAGTCCCAGAGGAATGACTGTCATAGCACGCAAGTGCCGTAACAGAATCCGGCTTACCGGCGCGCTTCCATGATTCCTGTGCCGCCGATCGCCTGAATGGCGAAAAAGCACGGCCGCTCATTGAAGCCCATTTTTGTGCCCGCCCGGTCGCATGGCCGGGCATCGTCCATTGCCCAGACGGCGGTCCTCCGGACGCCGGGTGACGGGAGGAGGCGCCGAAATTGTGCAGTGGCACAAAAACAACAAATCACCTAGGTGAGCTAACTCATCTAGATCACCTACTTGACTTAGGCCAAGGCGATGCTAGTATTGCCGCACGTGCCGTCAACGGCATCCAGTGAAGACCCGCCGCGATTTGCCTGAAGAGCAAACCCGGTGTGTTGAACCCCATCCGAGGAGACCCGCATGAAAGCCGCCAAGATGACCCGCCGTGTACTCAACTTGCGCCACATGGCGCCGGCCATTGCCTCACTGACCGCGTTGGCGGCAGGCGCGCAGCAGGCCGCAAAACCTGCCGAGAAGGAAACCGAGCAACTCGAGCAGATTACCGTCACGGCAACCAAGCGCGCCGAGCCGCTGCAGTCCGTGCCGGTTGCCATCACGGTGATGAGCGGTGACAAGCTGGAACAGCTGAACCTGAACAACATGAGCACGATTACTTCCCAGGTGCCGACGCTCAATTTCCGCGCCAATGCCTCCAACAAGGACACCGCGCTGTTTATCCGCGGCGTGGGAACCATCTCGACGTCCCCGGGCGTCGAGCCCACCGTCTCCACCGTGGTGGATGGCGTTGTGTTCCCGCGCCCGGGCATGGCCACCCTGGACCTGATGGATGTGGAGCGCATTGAAGTGCTGCGGGGTCCCCAAGGCACCTTGTTCGGCAAGAACGCCTCTGCAGGCGTGATCAACATTGTGTCCAAACCGATTCAGCAGGGTATTGAGCGCTATGTCGACTTGTCCTACTTCGAAGGTCGCGAGCGTCGGATCCGTGCCGGAATTTCAGGTGAGTTCACACAAGGTATCGCAGGATCACTGAACATCATGAGCGCCGAGTGGGACGGCAATGTCGACAATACATTCCTGAACCGCAAGGTGAATGGCTACGACCGACAAGGAATGCGCCTGAAATTTGAAGTCGCCACCGGAAAAGACAGCAAGCTGACGCTCATCGGCGACTATACGAAGGGTGACGACACCGGCATTCGCGGGCCCTTCGTCCGCGCCGGTGCGGCACAGCTGGCAACCATTGCCCCGATCGTGGCCGGTTTGGAAAATCGTCAGGTTTCCACCGACGTGAATGAACGGGTAGAGGACAGGAACTCCGGTCTTTCAGCCCAACTTGACTGGAAAATGGGCGGCAATGCGGTGACGTGGATCAGTGCGTGGCGCGAGTGGAAGAACACCCAGTTCCAGGACATCGACGGAACTGCGCCCACGCCGCTGGCCAGCCAGATCGCGCAGCTTTCCGACCGCGGTCAGTTGGATTCAAAGGTCTTTACGCAAGAACTGCGCCTGGCCTCTCCGAAGGGAGCCTTCTTCGACTACGTGGTCGGTTTGTATTACATGAAAAACAAAACCGAGGAGGTGTACCGGCGCGATGTGGCGCGTTGCAACGGAACATTGCCAGCCCTTGCAAATGGCTTGACGCCATGCGCCGCGACGCTGAATGACTTTGGCCGCGCCGAGTACGGCACGGAATCCAACAGCGCATCGATCTTTGGCGAGGGCGTGTTCAATTTCACCAAACAGTTGCGCGGCATCCTTGGCTTGCGTTACACGGATGATGAATTGTCCTACTACCATTCGCGTACGTCGACCGCCGCCGCGGCAATTCCAGGCGTCCAACCCAATCGACCGTTCGCCAGCGCCACCACCAAGGAGAAAGGCACCTCCGGACGCATCGGGCCGCAATTTGATCTTTCGCCCGATGTGGGGATCTATGCGACCTTCTCGAAGGGTTACAAAGGCCCGGCCTACAACGCGTTCTTCAACATGCAGCCGAATCAGGAAGTGGCACTGGCGCCGGAGAAATCCGACAGCTTCGAAGTAGGCCTCAAGTCGACGCTGATGAACAATCGCGTGCGCTTCAACGTGGCAATTTTTGATGCCAAATACAAGGGCTATCAGGCCAACTATCCCGACCTTGTTGGCGGCATCGTGGTGACGCGCTTCATCAATGCGGGCGACATTTCGACCAAGGGTGCGGAAATTGACATGGAAGCCAAACTGTCCAAGCAATTCACTGTCGCTGCTGCCTTGGCCAAGACCAAGGCGAGAGTAGATCGCTTCAATTGCCCGACCGGCGCCACCAGCTGCCTGCCCAATGGCATCCCGCTGCCGTCAGCACCGGACAAGAAAGCTGCTATTCGGGCGAATTGGTGGAGCAACGTGGGTAGCGGCCTGCGCCTTGACATGGGCGTTGATTACACCTACTCGAGCGCCATCCAGTTCGACTTGTCGACGTCGGCCAACACGATCCAGCCGTCCTACGGCATCTTCAATGCCAATATCAGTCTGGGCAATCCATCGGCGGGATGGCGTTTGACCCTGATTGGCAAAAACCTTGGCGACAAGTCTTATGCCGCGTTCCTGCTGCCCGGTGCAAATACCCAACGGTCGGTGCCGCGCGACGACCAACGGTATTTTGGTATTTCGGCAAGATACGAGTTCTGATTTCCGGCGTCTCCCTTCGGGCGTTGCGATCGGTGTAGATTGATCGTAGCGCCCGTTTTCTTTCTGTCCTCGGAAGTCGACTTTGACCGCACGCCGCCCTTTGGAGTCCCTGCGCAGTCAACGCTGGTTCGCGCGCGATGACATGCGCTCGTTCGCGCACCGGCAGCGACTTCAGCAGCGCGGGCTGCGACGCGAGGAGTTCATGGGTCGGCCGGTCGTGGCGATCATCAACACCTGGAGCGACCTTTCGCCTTGCCACGCCCACTTGAGGGAGCGCGCGGAGGCAGTGAAGCGCGGCATCCTGCAGGCCGGAGGTTTTCCGTTTGAGCTGCCTGCGCTGTCGCTGGGCGAAGTCATGGTGAAGCCCACGACGATGTTGTATCGCAATTTGCTGGCGATGGAAACCGAGGAGTTGCTGCGGTCCCACCCGGTGGATGGCGCGGTGTTGTTGGGGGGGTGCGACAAGACGACGCCCGGTCTGCTGATGGGAGCCATCAGCATGGACATTCCGGCCATTTATTGTCCAGCCGGCCCCATGTTGAATGATCGTCATGACGGCAAGACTGTCGGTGCAGGGACGCACACCAAGAAATTCTGGGACGAATATGTCGCAGGCAACATTGGCCAGAAGGAATGGATCCGCCTCGAATCGAAGATGACTCGGTCGCCCGGTACTTGCAACACCATGGGTACCGCGAGCACCATGACGGCGATCGCTGAGGCCTTTGGATTTTGCCTGCCTGGTGCGTCGAGCATTCCTGCGATGGATGCGAATCACTCCCGGATGGCGTCAGCCTGTGGCGCGAGAGTGGTAGAGATGGCGTGGGAGGACCTCAAGCCTTCGTCATTTTTCAAGCGCGATTCGGTCATGAACGGCATCGCCACGTACATGGCCATGGGCGGCTCCACCAACGCTGCGATCCACACAATTGCGATGGCGGGCCGTGCGGGCATCGCGTTGACCCTTGATGACATGGATGCGATGGCACGAAAGATCCCCGTGCTGGCCAACCTGTTCCCATCGGGTGACAAATTGATGGAGGATTTCTATTACGCGGGCGGCCTGCCCGCATTGCTTCACGAAATTCGCGACCATCTGGAATTGGGATGCCGAACCGTCAATGGACGCACGCTGGGCGAGAATATCGAGGGCGCGAGGTCCAATGAGGCGGACATCATCCGGCCGATTTCAAACCCGGTTTCGACCGGCGGCGCACTGGCCGTGTTGAAAGGCAACCTGTGTCCGGCCGGTGCGGTCATCAAGCCATCCGCGATGAACGAGAAGTTCAAGAAGCATCGCGGCCGGGCGTTGGTGTTCGATTCCAACGCCGACATGCTCGCCACAATCCACGATCCGGCGCTCGACGTGGATGAAAACACCATCATCGTTTTGCGGAATGCAGGTCCCGTGGGGGCGCCGGGGATGCCCGAATGGGGCAATCTGCCGATCCCGAAGAAACTCCTGCAAGCGGGCGTGCGTGACATGGTTCGCTTGTCGGATGCGCGCATGAGCGGCACCCACTACGGTTCCTGCGTCGTCCACATCTCGCCGGAGTCAGCTGTTGGCGGGCCCCTCGCGCTGATCCGAACCGGGGACTGGATCACGCTCGACATTGAAGGTCGGGAACTGAATGCCGAATTG
Organism: Usitatibacteraceae bacterium; assembly: GCA_044228625.1. Taxonomy (GTDB): domain Bacteria; phylum Pseudomonadota; class Gammaproteobacteria; order Burkholderiales; family Usitatibacteraceae; genus UKL13-2. Next base: position 7,405 of record JBGAUM010000052.1, read on the forward strand.
AGCGACGACGAATTCGCGCGCCGCCGGGCAGCATGGCTCCCGCCTGTGCGAGGGGTGGAGCGCGGTTTTCAGCGACTGTATGTCGAGCATGTCACGCAAGCCCATGAAGGTTGCGATTTCGATTTCCTGATGGGCAACAGCCCGACGCCCGAACCCCCGATCTACTGAGGACTTCATGAGCACTTTCGATCCGTCCGTCAATCCGTTTCGGGAGCTTCTCAAGCAGCCGAGCATCCCGTTGGGTACCTGGCTGATGTCGGGTGCGCCATCGACAGCAGAAGCCATGGGTGCACTCGGTTTCGATTGGCTGGTCGTCGACATGGAACACGTGCCCATCGACTACAAAGACGCCTATCACCTGCTGCAGGCGATTGCCGGGACGCCCGCCACGCCCGTCGTGCGACTTGCATGGAACGATACGGTGCTGATCAAGCGTGCGCTCGATATCGGCGCCCAAACGCTGATGTTTCCCTTCGTGCAGAACGCCGAAGAAGCCGCGCGGGCAGTTGCCGCCACACGCTACCCGACGCGGGAAAACCGATCCGGCACCCGGGGGTTTGCCGCGATGCATCGCGGCAGCCGCTACACGACCGCTGCAGATTATGGCAAGCGCGCCAATGATGGCGTCTTTCGCATGATCCAGTTGGAAACTCCGGCGGCGCTGTCGCGCCTCGAAGAAGTTGCCGCCGTCGATGGGGTGGATGCATTGTTCATGGGCCCCGGGGACCTGAGTTCATCCATGGGCGAAATCGGCAATCTGGCCCATCCAGACGTGCTGGCCGCCTTGAAGGATGCGGCGGCGCGCGCCAAGAAGATCGGCAAACCCATCGGTATCGTGGGGCCCACGCCGGAGATGGTGCAACAGTTCATCGCCGACGGGTACTCCTATGTGGCGGTGGCTTCCGACATGGGCATGATGATGCGTCAGGCCAATCAATTCCTGGCCGCGATCAAGCCTGCATTGGCCAAGTCCGCAGTCGGCAGCGGCAGCGTTTACTGAGTGACCCATATGGGCGTTACCCTCGAAAACGTCATCAAGGTCTATGACAATGGCGTCAAAGTCATCCACGGCGTCAACCTTCAGATCGCGCAGGGGGAGTTCGTCGTCTTTGTCGGGCCTTCGGGTTGCGGCAAATCCACGCTGATGCGCATGGTGGCCGGATTGGAGTCGATCAGCGGCGGTACGATTTCAATCGATGGGCGCGTGGTCAACGACCTGCCGCCGCGCGAACGCGATGTGGCCATGGTGTTCCAGGACTATGCGCTCTATCCGCACAAGAATGTGTTTGAAAACCTGGCCTTTGGACTCCGGCTGCGCAAATTCTCGGAAGACGAGATTCGGAAACGCGTCAGCGACGCCGCAGCCATTCTCAAGATTGAGCACCTTCTCGAGCGCAAGCCGCGGGCGCTGTCTGGTGGCCAGCGCCAGCGGGTGGCCATGGGACGCGCCATCGTGCGGGCGCCAAAATTGTTCCTGTTTGATGAGCCCCTGTCGAATCTTGACGCGCTGCTTCGTTCTGAAATGCGCGTCGAAATCAAAAAGCTGCACCAGCGCATTGGCGCCACCACGATTTATGTGACTCATGACCAGGTCGAAGCCATGACGCTGGCACAACGCATTGTCGTGCTCTCCGGCGGCAATATCATGCAGGTGGGCACGCCGGACGAGATTTACAATCATCCGCGCTCCAGGTTTGTCGCCGGGTTCACCGGTTCGCCGCCAATGAACTTCCTCAAAGGAACGGTGGAGTCGGGGGATACGCCCGCTGTCCGGGTTGGCGAGAAATCATTGATCCCCCTACCGGGCGCGTGGCGTGAGCGCCTTGCCGGGCAGGGCGGCCGTAGCGTCGACTTCGGCATTCGTCCGGAGGATGTCAGCGCAGTCGCACAAGGCGATGCGAGCCACGCCTTGCAAGCGAAGGTGGTCGTGGTCGAACCCTTGGGCGCGGAAACCTTGGTGACCTTCGCCACCGAGGGCGGCGAATTGATCGCACGCCTGTCGCCGGATGTAAAGTTTGCGCCGGGCGATGTGACCGGCATCCGCGTGGATTTGCACAAATGTCACCTGTTTGGCGCAGACAACGGAACTGCGCTGTGAACAGCGCGGCGACGCGTATTTTCCGGGCATGCCTGGTCGTGCTTGCCATGTGCAGCGTCGGTCCGGCATTTGCCCAAGCGGTGAATCTGAAGTTCTTGGTAGGCGGGCAGCACCGCCCCGACCTCTATCGAGAGTTGTTCAAGGAATACGCCGCTGCCAACCCGGGGGTCACGGTGACGCTGGAAGTCGGGGGGGCGACTTCCGAGTTGCTGCAACGATATTTGAATACCGTCTTGACCGCACGCGATCCTACCCTGGATGCGTTTCTGATCGATGTGGTGCGCCCGGCTCAATTTGCCGCTGCCCGTTGGTCAGAGCCGCTGGACGCCTACTTTGGGGCGGATCGTGAATCCATCCTGTCCAGGTACCTTCCCCTCTATCGTACGGCCAATACGATCGAGGGTCGTACCGTCTCTCTGCCTGCGTTTTCCGACGCGATGTACCTCTACTACCGGAAGGATTTGCTTGAGAAGGTGAATGAAACGCCGCCGCAAACCTGGGACGACCTGTCGCGGATCGCGCGAAAAGTATTGGCGCAGGAGAAGAACACCAACTTGCAAGGGCTGAGCTTTCAGGGCAAAGCCATTGAAGGCGCCGTTTGCACATTCCTGTTGCCCTATTGGAGCTTGGGCGGCGAAGTCGTGAAAGATGGCAAGCTGAGTTTTGACCGCACCAAGGCCGAGGCGGGATTGGCGATGTGGCGACGCATGATCGCCGATGGCGTGGCGAAGTCCAACGTCTCGGAAGTGGGCACGGACGATACGCGCAAGGAATTTCAGGCCGGCAAGGCTGTTTTTGCGGTGGTCTGGGGTTATGCGTGGAACCTCTTCCAAAGCGCGCCAGACAGCCAGGTCAAGGGCAGGGTGGGAGTCGTGAAACTGCCTGCCATGCCGGGCGGAGAGTCGGTGTCGTGCATGGGCGGATGGAGTTATGCGGTCTCGGCCTTCTCTCGAAACAAGGCGGAAGCCGTAAAGCTTGTGCGCTGGTTGTCGAGCCCTGAGGTCGCCAAGAAGCTAGCCCTGAAGGGTTCGATGCAACCTGTGTTCGGTGAGGTCTTCACCGATCCCGATATCGTGGCAGCGATCCCCTGGTTTCGCGACGCCTTGCCGGTGGTGGAATCGGCCCGTCCGCGGCCGGTGACGCCGATGTACCGCCCGGTGTCAGACGCCTTGCGCTTGAATCTCAATAGCGTCATGGCGGGCGCGCGGACGCCGGCCCAGGCGCTCAACGAGATTGAGCATCGCATCGGACGGGCGCTTCGATGACGCCGATGCCGACCCCGACGTCACGACGCTCGCTGTTCGACCGCCTGGCCGACATGGATGAGCGTTCGCTCGCGGTATGCCTGCTGGCGCCGGCGTTCGTCTTCATTTCATTGATCGTCGTATATCCCGTCGCCACCCTGGTATGGAACAGTTTCAACGACGTGCGCCTGCTGACGGCCAAGCCGGCACGTTTTGCCGGATTCGAGAACTACCTGCTGGTGTTGTCGGACGCCCAATTCTGGCGCGCGGCGAAGAACACGCTCATCATCGTGGCAGTGACGGTTCCCGGCGCGCTGGTGTGCGGACTGGCATTGGCGATGTTGGCCAACATGCCATTCAAGTCGCGCGGGCCGATCCGCCTGGCGCTGCTGCTGCCGTGGGCCATGCCGCTGGCGTTCGTGGGCCTCATTTTCGCGTGGTTCTTCAACAGCGAATATGGCGTGATCAATGACTTGCTTCGACGGGTCGGCATGGAACCCCAGATCTGGTTCAACTCGGGCCCCCTGACCATGATGGCGATCTGCATTGCCACGATCTGGAAGACCTCGTCGTTCATGGCGCTGATATTGCTCGCCGGGTTGCAGACGATTCCGAAGTCGCTCTATGAAGCGGCCGAGGTCGATGGCGCGAGCCATTGGCGCCAGTTCACCGACATTACGTTGCCCTTGCTGGTGCCGTCGATGCTGGTGGCGCTGATCTTTCGCACGCTCACGGCCATCCAGTCGTTCGACATTCCGTATTCGATGCCGGGCCCCGGGGAGGAAACCCAGACACTGGCGATGTATATCCACATGAATGCGGTTGATTACTTGGATTTGGGATACAGCTCGGCGTTGGCGGTGGTGATGTTCGGGCTCTCGATGGCAACCACCTTTGTCTATTTGAAATACGTCCGGGCGGAAGGCAAGTGAGCAACCTGTTTACCGCAAAACGCCTGCGTTGGTTTGCCGCTGCCATCGTGTTGCTGAACGGCTTCTTCCCGGCGCTTTGGATTCTCGCCACGTCCTTCAAGGCGGAAGTCGAACTGACCGCAAAACCGATCACCTGGTTTCCGCGCGACCCAACGCTGGCCAATTTCATGGCTGCGTTTCGCGATCAGCCCTTGCCCGCCTACTTGCTCAACAGTGTCATCGTCGCGCTGTCCTCAATGGCGGTGTCTTTGTTCATCGCCTCGCTGGCGGCGTATGCGATCGCGCGGCTGAATCTCAAGTACCGCGGCGCCATCCTCACCAGCATCATCGCGGTGTCGATGTTTCCGCTGGTGACCCTCATGGTGCCGTTGTTCGAAATCATGCGCGGGTTGAATCTGCTCAACAGCTATTGGGCGCTGGTGCTGCCGTACACGGTGTTGAACCTGCCGATCTGCACGTTGGTTCTCACGAGTTTTTTTCAGGACATTCCGCGCGACCTGGAAAACGCCGCGATGATCGACGGATGCACCCGCATGGGCGCCCTATGGCGGGTGGTGGTCCCGCTGGCAGCGCCCGGCGTGTTTACTGCAGGCATCCTGGCCTTCGTGAATTCCTGGGATGAGTTCCTGCTTGCGCTGTCGTTCAATTCCGCGGCCGCCTATCGTACTTTGCCGGTCGGCATCCAGATGTATCAAGGCGAGTTTTCATTTCCGTGGCCGACCATTTCTGCCGCATTGGTGATTGCGATGATTCCAGTGGTCATCGTGATCCTGATCTTTCAGGAGCGGGTGGTCAGCGGCCTCACTTCGGGTGGGGTAAAAGGGTAAAGGGGTAAAACACCAGGACTGGTGCGCTGTTTGGGGCATTTTTGCCTCGATCGCCGCGCCAATGCTTGAGTTTCAAAATTGGGATCGATGCAATGAGTACGGAAGCATTCAATCAATCGGATTACACCCGCCTCGACGCTGCAGAGCTGGTGTCTGCGACACCGACGGGCGTCAAGTTGGACTGCGCGGGCATACCGGTCTCCATCGCTGCGTGCTTGCCTGGAGTCCTGCGCCTGACGCTCGGGAAAACGGCGCGGCCGGATTATGGTATGTTGGTTGCCGGCGCGGCGCAAGGAACGGTGGCGTGCGAAACGAACGAGAATGGGTTTCGCGTGTTGGCGGGCGATCTGACGCTGTACGTGCAGTCATCACCGCTCCGCATTTCGCTGTCTCAACGCGGCAAGAGCCGCGTGAACTCGATTACCGACCAGCATTTTCGCGGCCGTTCGCGCGTACCGTCGTTTGGACGCGATGCCAGGAATGGCAAATGGTGCATGGCATTCGCGCTCGACAGTGAGACGGCACTGTACGGTTTCGGTGAGAAGTTCGGCCCGCTGAACAAGCGCGGGCAACTGATTCGTGGGCGCATCGAAGACGCATTGGGTGTGAACACGGAACTGTCGTACAAGAACATCCCCTTCTTCTGGACGTCCGATGGCTGGGGTGCACTGATCCATTCGACCGGCACCGTGCGCCATGGCGCAGGGTATCCGCAGTGGTCGCACCGGTCGTACATCGCGGAGGTTGAAGACGACCAACTCGATGTGTTCTTATTCGCAGGAACACCTTCTGAAATTCTCGATGCCTACACGCAGCTCACCGGCCGTCCAGCCGAGCCACCGTTGTGGGGCTACGGCATGTGGTTGTCCCGCGCCTACTACAAGGTGCCGCAGGAGGCCATCGACGCGGCGGCGCAGTTGCGCAAACTGCAGGTGCCATGCGACGTGATCACGCTCGACGGGCGTGCCGCGTGGGAAGTGCGCACGCGTTTTGCCTTCGAGTGGGACAAAAGTCGATTCGAAAATCCCCGGCAGACCCTTGCGGCTCTGAAAAGCCACAATCTCAAGGTCTGCGTCTGGGAATACCCCTACGTCTCGATTCACAATCCGCTGTTCGGCGAACTGGAGTCGAAAGGGTGGCTGCTCAAGAACCATGAAGGCAAGGCCTATGTATTCGACTGGGTCAAGGATCCCACCGACGACCCGTTCGGCAAGGTGCTGACGCCGCTGCCACCGTCCGGCGTGCTCGACTTCACCCATCCGGAGGCCTCGAGATTCTGGGCCGATTCGCACAACGCATTGTTTGACGACGGCGTCGACGTATTGAAGACCGATTTCGGCGAACAGGTCGAGGATGACATGGTTGCCTCCAACGGGGACACCGGCCGTGCGCTGCACAATGTTTATCCGCTGCTCTACAACCGTGCGGTGTTTGAATCCACGCAGCGGTACAACGATGCACACGGCAAAGGCCCCGCGATGGTCTGGGGCCGCGACGGCTTCATCGGGTCTCAACGATTTCCGATGCAGTGGGGGGGCGACCCGCAAACCGACTGGGAGGCGATGGCGGCGAGCATCCGTGCCGGCTTGGGATACGGCATGAGCGGCGTGCCGTACTACGCGACGGATGTCGGCGGCTTCTATGGGGCAACCCAACCGGACGCCGAGCTCTATTTGCGTTGGACGGGCAATGCGATTTTCTCCTCCCATTTTCGATACCCCGGCATCGGTGAGCGCGAACCGTGGGCGTATGGAGATGAGGTCCTTGAAACGGCGAAACGCCTTCTTGCGTTGCGCTATCGGTTGATTCCCTACATTGCCGGTTGCGCGGCCATTGCGGCGCGCTCTGGCTTGCCTTTGATGCGTGCCATGCCGCTGGCATTTCCCAATGACCGTTTGGCGCGCGGCTTCGAAACGCAGTATTTGTTTGGCGATGCGTTGCTGGTGGCGCCGATTTTCCGGCCCGGGGGTGAAGTGGACGTCTATTTTCCGGCGGGGGATGCCTGGTTTGATTTCTTCACCGGCGAGAAGATCCCCGGCGGCCAGATCAGGCGGATTGCCAAGCCGATCGACCAGCTGCCACTTTTTGGCAGGTCCGGTCATGCCCTCGCACTCGGGCGTGCTGTGCAGCACACCGGCGAAATCGACCTTCGCAATCCGGTGGAAGAGCTTCGCCTGTTTGGCGTTCCGTTACATGCGCCGGTAGGCCTGGCGGGTGCACTCACGTATGAGTTGCGAGGCAACCAAGCCATCATCGGCGGAATCACCAGCGCCCAATGCCGCGCGACGCCCGGCGTCGAGGTGCGCGATCAAGGCGATCGCCTTGTGTTGGTGCGAGAATCATAAGACTCCATCGATTGCCGGGAGCGCCGGTTCGATGCCGGTTTTGCGCCGCATGGGTCGACCCAACGCGGTTGGTCTCCAGCAACCCTGCCGTTAACGCATGAGCGATCTCGTCCACCTTCAGAAAGAAAGCCTCACGGCGGTCATCAGTCCGGGCATCGGTGGAGCCGTGGTGCGCCTGCGCTATGGAGACCTGGACATCCTGCGTCCCACGCCGGCCAAGGCGGTTGACGACAAATTGGTGCGCCAAATGGCGTCATACCCGCTGGTGCCGTACTCGAACCGGATCGTCAACGCGCGGCTCAAGGTCGGACCTCGCGAGTTTGCGCTGAGTCCGAATTTCGCGCCCGAGCCGCATGCGATCCACGGCGTGGGTTGGCGTCGCGCATGGATCACCAAGGCAGCGTCACCGACGCACCTTCACCTGGCACTGAACCACGAACCGGATGCCGACTGGCCTTTCCACTTTGCCGCCCATCAGCGGTTTGAACTTGGCGCGCGATCTCTTCGTGTGGAACTTGGTTTGCTCAACACCGGCAACACGCCGATGCCGGCAGGCATGGGTTTTCATCCGTTTTTTCCGCGATCTGAAGAAACCACCCTGGAGACCCGGTGGCAGGGCTACTGGACGATGAGTGATCACAAGGTCCCGCAGGAGCATCGACAGGTGCCGGCGGAGGCCGACTTTTCGAATCCCCGATTGATCGGCGCCTGGCGCACGGACAACTGTTACACCGGATGGTCGCGCAAGGCCGTGCTGGGCCATGCCACGCATTGCACCGAACTCGTTGCAACCGAGGGGTTTGGCCATTGCGTCTGCTTTGTGCCCGCGGATAACCGGCCCTTCATCGCACTGGAGCCAGTCTCACACGTTGTGGATGCGTTCAATCTTGCGGCGGCAGGTCGGAAAGATACCGGCACGCGCATGTTGGCACCGGGTCAATCCTGGACCGAGGCCATGACCATTCGCGTGCTGGAGCGAATGGCATGATGCAGTTCGGCGCAGCCAAGGCCATTGGCACTGCAATCGCATTGCTCGGCGAGTGTCCGCTGTGGTCGGTGCGGGACCAGGCCCTGTATTGGGTCGACATTTCAGGACGAGCGATTCATCGATTCAAACCGGCAGATCACACGGAGACCCGCTGGCCGGCTCCCTCGGAGCCCGGATGTATCGCGCTCGCTGAGGCAGGAGGATTGATTGCCGCACTGCGAGCCGGCTTCTTTCGTTTTGATCCGGATGGCGGGGAATTTTTGAAGATCGCGGAAGCCCCCTACGACCCCGCATCGTTCCGATTCAACGATGGCCGGTGCGATGCGGCAGGCCGATTTTTTGCAGGCGCCATGTTCGAGCCGCGCACCGCTGAACATGCCTCGATGTATGTCCTCGACAAGGGCCAGGTCCGAGAAGCTTGGGGCCCGAAGCAAGGGTGGGGTGTGAAAGTCAGCAATGGGCTGGCCTTTTCGGCCGATGGGTGCTGGGCTTTTCAATCCGACACGCCCAACCATGTGGTCTATCAATTCGAATTTGATCAGGTCGCCGGGCGAGCTTCCCATCGACGCATCTTTGCCGAACGGCCCGCCAATCGAACCGACCCGGCCTACGGTGGCCGACCCGATGGTGCAGCCATCGATGCCGAAGGATGCTATTGGAGCGCGCAGTTTGAAGGGGGGCAGGTGCTCAGATTCTCACCAGGCGGCGAGGTCATCGGGCGTGTTGGTGTGGCGGCGCGCCGCACGACCATGGTGGCCTTTGGAGGCGACAAATTGCAAACGATGTACATCACGACGGCGCGCGAGGGTGCGACCCCCGATGAATTGACTGGATTTCCGCATGCCGGGAAGCTGTTTGCCATCGATCTGCCGGTCGCAGGCCGTGCCGAACCCCTGTATCGCGACTGAACAAGGACCTGACGATGACGCTTTACCCCAGCCTCAAAGACCGCGTGGTGTTTGTTTCCGGTGGAGCCTCCGGCATCGGTGCGGTTCTGGTCAAGGAGTTCGCCGAGCAAGGCGCACGCGTAGCGTTCTGCGACATTGACGAAGCGGCGGCCGGGCTGGTCGCGCAGCGCCATGGCGCACGCTTTCTGCGCTGCGACGTCACAGACGTCGTGGCATTGAAAAAAGTGCTGGATCTTGTACAGCGGGAGTTGGGCGCGATCCGAGTGTTGATCAACAATGCGGGCAACGACCAACGCCACTCCCTCGAGGACCTGACCCTGGACTATTGGAACAAGTGCCTGGCGCTGAACTTGAATCACCATGTGTTTGCCACACAGGCCGTGGCATCCGGCATGGCCGCCGCCGGGGGTGGTTCGATCATCAATTTGGGTTCGATCTCCTGGATGCGCGGCCGGCCCAACCTGGTCGGATACACGACTGCAAAAGCGGCGATTTCCGGTCTGACCCGCACGTTGGCGCGTGAACTCGGCGACAAGGCCATTCGCGTGAACGCCCTGGTGCCCGGTGCCATCGTCACAGATCGCCAGAGTGCGCTGTGGCGCAATGCCGATGAAGACAAGAAGTTCATCGAGCTCCAATGCCTCAAGTACCGCCTCGATCCTGGTCACATTGCCCGGACGGCGTTGTTCCTGGCGGCGGACGACTCAAACGGCATCACCGGACAGAACATCATTGTGGATGCCGGGCTGGCCCAGGTATCGGTCCCTGGCTGACATCCGCGGTCATCGGCGGCGGGGCGCGCGGTGCTGTTGCCCGGAGGGTGTTCGATGCAGCCTAAGCCTTCGCCAGATCGCTGAAGTATTCGTGGTGTTCGGTATTGACCAATGACACGCGAACCTCCACAGGGGCGTCGTGAAACGTCATGGCCACACGCCGGATTTCGAGGAGTGGTGAACCTTTCGGGATGCCAAGGAGGTTTGCGGCGTCGGCGTCCGCGCGACGGGCGCGCAGCCGTTCGGCAGAACGAACGACCGTGATGCCAAAGGCGGTTTGGTACAGGTGGTAGATCGTGCTGGGGCGATTCCTGAATTGGGAGGCGGTCAAGCCGGGAAACAGTGCCTGCGGAATGGTGATGCGGTCAAAGATGACGGGCTCGCCGGCCAGCCGTAATACATTCTCAATCCGGAAAACCCTTTCGCCTTGTGCAATGCCGAGCCGTGCCGCTTCGTCCTCGCCCGCGCGTGCGGACTTGAAAGAAAGCGTTTCCACGTCCGGCGTGGGCTTGTCGCCATCCTCGCGCTGGATATGGAAGAAATGGAACATCATGCGGTCGCGATTGTGGGCGGCCACGAACGTGCCGCGCCCCTGTTGGCGAATCAGGATGCGTTCCTGGACCAGCTCATCGACGGCCTTGCGCAGGGTGCCGACCGCCACATGGAAGCGCGCCGACAACTGCCGTTCCGACGGAATGGCCGTTCCCGGTTTCCATTCGCCGGCCTGGATCGTTTCGGTCAGCAGGCGCTTGACCTCCTTGTACAGGGGAGAATCGGCGGCGGCACCCGCCAGAAGGCGTGCGTGCAGGATGTGATCGTCGGCGGGTTTCATTGCGGTGGCGCCGTGATCATAGCTTCAATCCGATAGTGGTACAACTCATATAGATGATTTAGTTGACGTACCCCATGGGAGCGCCTAAACTCTGTTGCAGGCTGTCGTACATCGGCGATTTCCGCACGACGGCATGGAAGAGGAGGTCTACATGATTCATTTTGTTTTGCACGATGCAAAGGATACGGTTGCGGTTGCCGTTGTTGAAGGCATCACCGCAGGGATTGAGGCCACGGCCTGGATCATGGACGAGGATCGCGAGATCACCGTTCGCACGGCGCAGCCCATTCCCATTGGCCACAAGGTGGCCTTGTCCGACATGAAGACCGGGGATACCGTGATCAAGTACGGGATCGATATCGGGCGCGTGGTCTCCCCCATCAAGAAGGGCGAGCACGCCCACGTACAAAACATCAAGACCAAACGCTGGTAGGTTGCAGTTGGGGCGCGACGTCACGCGATGATGCGCGATCCACTGAGCCAGTTACGAAATTTCAAGGGTGGACCATGATCAGCAAAGACACAACCTTTTGGGGCTTTCGCCGCGAAAACGGACGGGTAGGCGTCCGCAACCACGTCATCATTCTCCCCGTCGATGACCTTTCAAATGCCTCCGCGGAAGCGGTTGCGAATAACATCAAGGGAACGCTGGCCATTCCGCATCCCTATGGTCGCTTGCAGTTTGGCGCGGACCTCGAACTGCATTTCCGCACCCTGATCGGCACCGGATGCAATCCCAATGTTGCCGCGGTGGTCGTCATCGGCATTGAAGATGGCTGGACCAAGAAAGTCGTCGATGGTATTGCGGCGTCGGGCAAGCCAGTCGTGGGGTTCGGCATCGAGGGTCATGGGGATCATGAGACCATCATGAAGGCCTCGAAGGCTGCGCGTGAATTGTTGCAGGCGGCCTCCGAGAAGCACCGCGAACTTTGCAAGATCAATGAATTGTGGGTGTCGACCAAATGCGGTGAGTCTGATACCACCTCCGGCTGCGGGGCCAATCCCACCGTCGGCAATGCGTTTGACAAACTGTACGGCGTGGGCTCGACACTGGTGTTCGGCGAAACCAGCGAAATCACCGGCGGTGAAAAAGTGGTGGTCGGGCGCTGCCGTACGCCACAGGTGGCCGAAGACTTCATGAAGATGTTCAACCGCTACCAGGACTTGATCAACCGTCACAAGACCAGCGATCTGTCCGACTCGCAGCCGACCAAGGGCAACATCGCAGGGGGCTTGACCACCATCGAGGAAAAGGCGCTGGGCAACATCCAGAAGATCGGCAAGAAATGCCTGGTTGATGGCGTCTTGGACAAGGCCGAAGTTCCCACCGGACCGGGGCTGTGGTTCATGGATTCCTCCTCCGCCGCCGCAGAGATGGTCACGCTTTGCGCAGCCTCCGGGTATGCGGTGCATTTTTTCCCCACCGGCCAGGGCAACGTCATCGGCAACCCGATCTTGCCCGTGATCAAGATCTGCGCCAATCCGCGCACCGTTCGCACCATGAGCGAGCACATCGACGTCGATTCCTCGGGGCTCTTGCAGCGCCAGATCACGCTCGATCAGGCGGGCGACAAGTTGCTCGACATGATGCTGCGCACCGCCAATGGACGCCTCACCGCAGCGGAAGCGCTGGGACATCGCGAGTTTGTGCTGACGCGCCTGTACGAAAGCGCCTGACCGGTCGACCCTGCATGTGGGTCGATGTTGATCGCGCATCGGCAATCGCCGATGCCGTTGAACTGTCGAACGGTCAATCTTCGGCACACCACGTCCTTCCCTGAAACCGCCCAACAGACATGCCTTCAAGAATCATCATCAGTGAGTTCATGGACGCACCCGCCGTTGAAGCGATGCGCGCGAAATTCAATGTCGTCTACGACGCCGGGCTTGTGGATCGCCCGGCCGAACTTTCGGAAATGGTTGCGGAGGCGGATGCCGTCATCGTGCGCAATCGGACCCAGGTTAAAGGCGCATTGCTGGAGGCATGCAAACGCGTCAAGGTCATTGGCCGTTTGGGCGTGGGACTGGACAATATTGATGTGGCCACCTGCAAGGCGCGAGGCATCGAAGTGATCCCGGCCACCGGCGCCAACGCCTTGGCGGTTGCCGAATATGTGATCGGCGCATCCATGATGCTGCTCCGTGGTACGTATGCATCCTCACACGCGGTGGCGGAGGGCCAATGGCCCCGCAACGCCCTGTCAAATGGACGAGAAGCCGCGGGAAAGACGTTGGGACTGATCGGCTTTGGCGGCATCGGCCAGCTCACCGCCAAACTCGCACGCGGACTGGGCATGCGCGTGATGGCCCACGATCCGCTCATTCCGGCCGGCGCGGCAGTGTGGAAGGTGCAAGAAACTGAGCCTGCGTCCCTCGAAGAATTGCTGGCCGAATCCGACGTGGTGAGCCTGCATGTGCCCTTGATCGACACGACGCGAAATTTGCTCAACGCCTCCCGACTCGCGCTGATGAAATCCCATGCGGTGCTGATCAACACTGCGCGCGGGGGCATTGTCGATGAAGTTGCTCTCAGCGCGGCGCTGAAAGCCGGCAAGCTGGGCGGTGCTGCTCTCGATGTGTTTGAACTCGAGCCCCTGCCCGCCGCCAATGCATTTGCCGATTGCCCCAATTTGCTGCTGACCCCGCACATCGCCGGGCTGACGGTGGAGTCAAACGAGCGCGTGTCGACAATGATCGCTGAACGCGTGGCCGAATTTCTCACCGCGGGTTGATCATGGCGCGTCATCGCATCGAGGAGGTTCAACACCGCGTCGAACAAGCCTTCATCCGGTCGGGTGCTAACCCGATGATGGCGGCGGCCACGGCACGGGCCTTGGTCTATGCCGAGGCTCGCGGGTTGGCGTCCCACGGACTCTCGCGGGTATCGCAATACGCCACCCATTTGAAAAACGGCCGTGCCGACGGAAATGCGGTTCCGCATGTGTCACGGGAAAAGCCCGCAGCCGTGTTGGTCGATGCGGGACAGGGCCTGGCTTTTGCGGCGTGCGAAGTTGCGGTCGCCGAGGCGCAGGCGCGCGCAAAGGCGGCGGGATCCTGCGTTGCAGGCGTCACCAACAGCCACCATTTCGGAGTTGCGGCCTACCATCTCGAGTCTGTGGCGCGTGCCGGGCTTGTCGGCCTTGCGTTCGGCAATTCACCCGCTGCCATGGCCGCATGGGGCGGGAAACGTGCATTGTTTGGCACCAACCCGATTGCCGCAGCATTTCCGCGCCGCGCAGGCACGCCCCTGTTGATTGACCTTTCGCTTTCCGAGGTTGCACGCGGAAAAATCATGGTCGCGGCCAAGAAGGGCGAGGCAATTCCATTGGGGTGGGCCTTGGACAAGAACGGCCAGCCCACCACCGATGCCAAGGCGGCGCTGGAAGGTTTCATGATGCCGGCGGGTGGTGTCAAGGGTGCGATGCTTGCATTGATTGTCGAGTTGCTTTGCGTTTCCCTGACCGGCGCAGCATTCGGCTTTGAAGCCGATTCATTTTTTGTCGATGAAGGGAACGCGCCGCGAATCGGGCAGATGTTTTGGGTCATTGATCCCGCAGCGCTTGCGGGTCGCGATGCCTATCTGGCACGGGTGGAGGCGCTCATCGGCACGATGCAGGCCGATGCCGAGGTTCGCTTGCCGGGTGCACGGCGGGAAGAACTCGCACAGCGCGCAATAGAAGCGGGCATCGAGGTGACGGATGCCATGTGGGCGGACCTTGAGCGATTGGCCGCCTGATCATTGTCCGCCTGCACCGCGGGCGGGTTGGCTGCGTGATCGCGCTGCGAATCCAGTTTCCGCATCACCGCCCCAGGGTTGATGACTCGCAGTGGGACATTGCGCGTTGAGTCTGCAGCGCAGTCATTCGTCAGCGACCTTCGTCCGTCAATCAGCCCACTTGCGATTCAGATAGCGACGACCGCCTGGTGCTGACCTGTTTGGCACTGCGAGCGATTGCAAGATCATCACATTTACACGCGGATTAATGAAAAATGTATATAAATACAGTCAAATCGCGCGATCCTGTGCCTGGAGTCATCAAATTCCTGTGAAATTACTTGAAGTTCGATCCCTATCCCATTAATTATCAACGGAGTTTTCCACAGAAATTTTGGATTCAATTTTCCGCGTAAGTCCCTGACAAATAAAGAAAAAATCCTCAAAACCTGCTTGACCGCAGGTTTTTGTTTGCCTATAGTGTCCACAAGTGGTGAAAAGTGGGTTTTTGGGGATTTTCTTCAGATTCTGCGATCAGTTTTTCCCCGACCATGGATCGCCGATGAATAACAAGCGGACGGTCGTTGCCGTTCGTGCTTTGTTTTTTTGAATTTCTCGCCGGCATGTACGGCGGGCAC
>JBGAUM010000053.1:0-22176 GCA_044228625.1 Usitatibacteraceae bacterium
CGTCCCCATGTTGGCAACCCATGTATCTGAGCTGGGGTGCTTGGGCAATTGGTCGATCGGGGTATTCCAGTAGTTGTTGGCCGGAAAGACCTGACAGCCGCCGATCACCGGCGTGGCGGTGAACCCGGCTTGGGAGAAGCCTGCCGCAATGAATGCGGCAATGGCCCAGAATTGTTGAGGATTTCGCATGATCCAAGTATGCGAGCAAATCGCGTGCCGCGTGACCCGGAGCAACCACTTGATCAGGGGAGGCCAGTATGGCCGATTGGCGAAAGTCTATGACTGGCGAGCCTTTCAGGCCAATATCGCTTCAATCGCCGCGCCAGTGCTTGTGTTTCATGTGCGCCCCCCGCAATTGCGCTCCCGGCTTCCAGTGTTTACCCCAGCACAAGCCGCCCGAATGGGGCAGGCCCGCCTACAATTCCCGTCATTCTCCGGGGAACGACCATGCCGACCTTCAATGCCATCTATCTCACCAAGGACAACGACACTTTCAATGCCCGCGTGGAGGCGATCGACGAAGCGCGCCTGCCCGAGTCCGGCGATGTCACGGTCGCCATCGACTACTCCACCATCAATTTCAAGGACGGCCTGGCCATTTGCAACAAGTCTCCCGTGGTCAGGGCTTGGCCGATGGTTGCGGGCATCGACGGCGCGGGGACGGTGATCGAAAGTGCGCATGCAAAATGGAAGGCGGGAGACAAGGTCATCCTGAATGGCTTTGGCGTGGGCGAAACGCATTGGGGGTGCCTGGCCCAGCGCGCCAAACTCAAAGGTGATTGGCTGGTGCCCTTGCCCGTCGGGTTGACGACACGGCAAGCCATGGCGGTCGGCACCGCCGGCTACACGGCCGCATTGGCCGTGCTTGCGCTCCAACAGCACGGCCTGGAGCCCGCCAGAGGGGAAGTCCTGGTCACCGGTGCGGCCGGCGGCGTGGGAAGTGTCGCCATCGCGTTGCTGGCGAAGCGCGGATTTCGCGTCGTGGCCTCGACGGGGCGTGCCGGCGAGGCCGAATACCTCAAGTCTTTGGGGGCGACCGAGATCATCGATCGCGCCTTGCTTTCGGCGCCGGGCAAACCCCTGCAGCGCGAACGCTGGGCGGGCGTGGTGGATTCCGTGGGATCCTACACCTTGGCCAATGCGCTGGCGCAGTGCCAGTACAACGCTGTCGTGGCGGCCTGCGGCCTGGCGCAGGGTATGGACTTGCCGACCACCGTGGCGCCTTTCATCCTGCGCGGAGTTGTTTTGGCGGGAATTGACAGCGTGTACGCCAGCCATGCACGGCGAGATTTGGCCTGGAACTGCATTGCCGCCGAGCTGGACCGCCGCATGCTTGACGTCATGACATCTGAAATTCCGCTCGCTGGGGCGTTGGAAGCGGCGCCGAGAATCCTGGCAGGACAGGTGCGTGGCCGGCTGGTGGTGGACGTCAATCGGTGACCAGTATTCACAATGTGATTCGGGGAATCGTGCGGCGCGACGCATTAGAATTCCCTGATCAATGGATCCCGCGGATCGATTTGCGCTTGCCAAACAGATGACCACCAAAGAAGAAGACGAATTTTTCGACCTCGATTTCACCAAGGCCTTTGCCGAGGAAACTCCGGTGCCCGCACCGGTGACCACCCCGGCGCAGGAAAAGAAATTTGAGGAAGAAGCGGTGATCGGCGAATCCAGCCTCACCAGCAACGGGTACTTTGTGCGCCTGAACGAATCGGCCCCAAAGCGCGCGGCACGAAACAAACCCGCGCAAGTGCTGGTGGTGGAGGATGACACGGTGACGGCTACCTTGCTGCTGCGCATCCTCTCCGCACAGGGTTTCAAGGTTCGGCACGCCGCCAATCGCGAGGCGATCGTCAACGGCTTGAAGCTGTTCCCGGACCTCGTTCTCCTGGATGTCCTGCTGCCGGATGCCAACGGGTTTGACATCCTGAATCGCATTCGCCAGCACCCCAACCTCAAGGACATGCCGGTCTTGATGTTGACCAGCCTCGGATCGCTGGATGACATTCTCAAGGGGCTGAAACACGGCGCCAACGGGTACCTGACCAAGCCGGCCAAATCGAACGCCCTGATTGAGGCGATCAAACGACTGGTCGCCTGAGCGGCATTGGCGTTCCCTTGGGGTTAATCCAGGTCAAATTCCTTGCGGGAGCCGCCGCGTAAGCTTTCGTTCAGCTTGCCGTGGCAAGATGGCGAAAACCAAGGAGGAAGCCGATGACCACCTACCGCGAACACTATCGACGCTCGATTGAAGAGCGCGATGCCTTCTGGACCGAGCAGGCGGCACTCGTAGATTGGGTCAAACCTTTCAAAAAGGTTTGCGAGTTCTCAAAGCCGCCGTTTGCGAATTGGTTTGTCGGCGGGGAGACCAACCTCTGCTACAACGCGGTCGATCGCCACTTGGCGCAACGCGCCGACCAACCGGCACTGGTGTGGATTTCCTCGGAAGTGGAGCAGACGCGCACGTACACCTATGCGCAGCTTTTCGAGGAAGTGAACGCGTTTGCCGCGACCCTGAAATCGCTGGGCGTCAACAAGGGTGATCGAGTCCTGATCTACATGCCCATGATTCCCGAGGCCGTGTTTGCCATGCTCGCCACGGTGCGCATCGGTGCCATCCATTCGGTCGTCTTCGGGGGATTCGCAGCCTCGTCGCTGGCGGCACGCATCGACGATGCGAGACCCAAGGTCATGATCACTGCCGATGCCGGCTCGCGAATGGGAAAGGTCATTCCGCTGAAGCCCCTGACGGATGAATCCATCAAGCTGGCCCAGCATCCCCCCAAGCATGTCGTGATCGTGAATCGCGGGCTGGACAAGACCATGCAGGTCATCCCGGGTCGCGACATGGACTATGCCGCGCTGAGGCCGAAGCACGACAAGGACACCGTGCCCTGTGAATGGGTGGAGTCATCCCACCCAAGCTACATCCTTTATACCAGCGGCACCACCGGCAAGCCGAAAGGCGTACAGCGCGATACCGGGGGCTATTTGGTGGCGCTCGCGTCCTCCATGCGCCACATCTATGCCACGCAACCGGGCGAGACGTATTTCTCGACGTCGGATATCGGCTGGGTGGTCGGACATTCGTACATCGTGTACGGACCGTTGATCAACGGCTCCACCACCATCATGTTCGAAGGCGTGCCGATCCGGCCGGATGCCGGCATCTGGTGGAAGATCGTCGAGCAATACAAGGTCGTGGCGATGTTTTCCTCGCCCACCGCAGTACGGGTGCTCAAGAAGCAGGACCCGGCCTTTCTCACCAAATACGACACCTCGTCACTACGCTATTTGTATCTGGCGGGCGAGCCGCTCGACCAACCCACGTCGGATTGGATCGAGAAGGGGCTCAACGTCAAGGTCATCGACAACTATTGGCAGACCGAAACCGGCTGGCCGATTTTGTCCGCCGAACCGGGCGTGGAAGAAACACCGCGCAAGCTTGGGTCTCCCAGCTTTGCCACCTACGGATACCAGCTCAAGTTGAAACACGAAGAAACCGGGAAGGAAGTGGCGCCGAACGAAAAGGGTGTGCTTTGCGCCGTGCCGCCGCTGCCGCCGGGCTGCATGACGACCATCTGGGGCGACGACGAACGTTTCGTCAAAACCTATTTTTCGCAGTTCAAGGACGAGCAGATCTACACCACCTTCGATTGGGCCACGCGTGACGAAGACGGCTATTACTTCATCATGGGCCGCACGGACGATGTGATCAACGTGGCCGGGCACCGCCTGGGTACCCGAGAAATCGAGGAAGCCATCCAGGCGCACCCCAACGTGGCCGAGGTGGCGGTGGTGGGCGTGGCAGATCAACTGAAAGGCCAGGTGCCCGTCGCGTTTGCCGTGGTGAAAGACGCCAGCAAAACCGCAGGGGAGGGCGCGGCACAGCAGGAAAAAGAAGTCATGGCCACGGTGGACAAGGAACTCGGTGCCATTGCGCGTCCGGCACGGGTCCACTTTGTGACCTTGTTGCCCAAGACCCGTTCCGGCAAGTTGCTGCGCCGAGCCATCCAGGCGCTGTGCGAAGGCCGCGACCCGGGCGACTTGACCACGATCGAGGATCCCAACGCGCTGGAGCAACTCAAGAACGCGCTGAAGTAGCGCGTTGGCCGGCAATTTCTAGTTCAGCCTTGGGTTACCTGTTCATCGACGTCCCCGTACGCCGCACGCTGAAACCGCGGCGTACAAATGGCCAGAAAAACCAGGTCACTTGTTCCAGTGTTGGCGATGCGTTGTTTGCTGCCAGGCGGGATGACGACGACATCGCCTGGGCCGACGGCAGTAGGAGGCAATTCACCGACTTCCACGCGTCCAGC
The DNA here is from genome assembly GCA_044228625.1 of Usitatibacteraceae bacterium. Classification (GTDB taxonomy): domain Bacteria; phylum Pseudomonadota; class Gammaproteobacteria; order Burkholderiales; family Usitatibacteraceae; genus UKL13-2. The sequence continues at coordinate 4,323 of JBGAUM010000053.1, forward strand.
GCCCGATTGAATCACATAGCGTTCGATGGTGCCTTTGACAACATGCCAGCGCGTGGCCACGCCGGGGCGAACGCACGCTTGCGCGATTGACAAGCCGGGGTCGGCTTCAGAGTTTGAAAGTTCGTTGATCCAGCAACGTTCCTCCAGGTAATACTCCCGGCCGGGGTCGAATGGCAGGACGGTGGGTTTCATGGGCGGGCGCTCCGTGCTCGAAGGGGTGGCCTTGATTGTGGCAGTTCCATGCGTGGCTCGAAAAAGCCGCCAAACTCCAGCAATCGCACAACGTTTGGAGCAGAAACGGCCAGTAATCCGCGCTGGTCCTTGCGTTTGCCTTGGCACTCGATTGCAGTCCGCGCAGTTGAGTGATGGCGTCGTGTAGAGTTTTGCTATGGAAACACGCCGCAAATCAGCCCCTACTTTGCGCCACGGTCCTCCCGCGATGGCGCCCTTTGTCATTGCCATGCTCTGGCTGGGGTTGGCGCATCCTACCCATGCAGCCGTCGAGGACGAACTGCGCATTTGCTACGACAAGACCGATCAGGAAGAGGCCAAGCGATGCTTTGCCGAACTCCTCAGGCGTCGAGACGAATTTGTCGGCCCGGAGCAACCGCGCAAGAGCGTTGAGGAGCAAAAGGCGGAGAGCCAGCCGCCCGCAGAGTATTCGCGCCGGCTCCGCGATGCCATCGTCCGCAACCTCGATCCGAGCTACGTGACGTTTGGGTCGGGGTTGCATCTGGGCGGCGACCGTACCACGCAGGGAATGCTGTACGAGGCGCAGCTGTTCCACAATTTTTCCTGGTTCGAGTGGCCCGCCAACGAGTCGAAAAGACGTGGAAAATTTGACTACTGGCTTGATGTGCCGGTGCGGATCGGCGTGCGGCAGCTGACGGAAACGTCCAAGCCGGTGCGGACCCCCACCTACAATCCTGGTGTTCGCCTGTTTCTCGCGCAGAACAGCGCGCCGGAGAAGTTTGACGATGCGACCTACTTCAGCATTGGCGCGCACCATTATTCGAATGGCCAGGAGGCAATCAGCGATGATGCAACCGGCCGCGCGAATACCTTCAATGGCAGCTTCAACACCAATTACCTCGAAGTCGCTGCACATCGCTTCTTGCGCGGTTCGCCGTTCCCGTGGACTCGGCTGGCGTTTCGACAGGACTTTTTCGGCACTTGGGAAACGATCCAGACGCAGCAATATCCGAAGCGCCAATTGACGGCGCAGGCGCGGTTCAAGGACATTCAGATCGGCCCCTTCCGCACCAGTTTCTCGCTGTCGGAGACCTACCGATTCGGGATCGATTACATCGTGCGTCCCGGCGTGGATGGCCAGCAACGACTGTTGCAAGGGGAGCGCGCCCGGTTCGGCGACAAATTCCAGACCGCCATCGATGCCTGGCTCCACGTGCCGGGATCGAAGGACTTCGCGCTCTACATGCGCTACGACCACGGTTACGACTACTACAACATCAATTTCCAGAACCGCATCAACCGGTTGCAGTTCGGGATCGTGGCGAAGTAGCGGCTGCTGCCCCACAAAGGGAGTGCCTCAGCCGCCATTTCGGTCCGCTCGACCTGCATTTCGTCATCCAACCCATGACTTTGGGCCAGGACATGGCCATCATTCGCCCATTCCAATTCTGCTGATGGGCGAGAACCATGCTCGAGCTGTCCAATCTATCAAAGACCTTTGGCGCGGGCGCCAAGCGGGTCGTCGCCGTGGACGATCTCTCCTTGACCCTCGACCGTGGTGTCGTCGGCCTGGTGGGCCACAATGGCGCGGGCAAGACCACGCTGATGCAGATGATCGCGACCCTGTCGCGACCCACGTCGGGAAGCATCCGCTTTCGCGGCACGGACATCGTCAAGGACCCGGATGCCATCCGCCGCCGGCTGGGTTTCCTCCCGCAGGATTTCGGGGTCTATCCGCACCTGACGGCACGAGAATTTCTGCAGTACTTCGCCGCATTGAAGGGGGTACGCGACCGCCAGATGGTGGACACGCTCCTGGAACGCGTAAACCTGCGCGAGCAGGCAGACCGTCTGGCGGCCAACTTTTCGGGGGGCATGCGTCAGCGGTTGGGCATTGCGCAGGCGCTGCTCAATGATCCGGACGTCCTGATTGTCGACGAGCCGACGGCGGGACTCGACCCAGGGGAGCGCATCCGTTTCAGAAACCTGCTGGCCGAGACCGGGCATGAGCGCCTCGTGATCGTTTCCACCCATATCGTGCCGGACATCGAAAACATCGCCGAACGCATCGCCGTCATGCGTGCGGGAAGACTGGTCACGGTTGACACGCCCGAGGAGATTCTCAAGCAGGCGCGCGGCCAGGTGTGGCACCTGGATGTCGGGCATGACGAATACGAGGCATTTGCGCGGCAGCATCGTGTGCTGCAAGCGCAGCGTGCCGGCGCCGTGACGCAGCTTCGGCTGGTGCACGATCGAGCTCCCACAGCACGCGCCGTCCCGGTGGAGCCCACGCTCGAGGAAGCGCTGATGATGCCGCGGTTCCTGGGGGAATCCGACATGGCTGTTGAACGGGCTGCCGCATGAATACGCATGCGCTGGGTGCGCTGGTCGTCAACGAAGTCCGCCTTCGTGGCCGGCGGGTGAGTTCGCTGGTCTGCCTGTTTGTGGTCATGGTCCTCATCTGGACATTGGTTGTTGACCCGGCGGGTGGCAGATCATTGATGGTGATTGGCAAGCGCGCGGTGGCCTACAACAGCGAGGCGTTGGCCCTGGGAACGTCGGTCATTGCAAGCTTCCTGTTCGGCATGTTCGCGTTTTATCTTGCGCGAGGGCGGACCCGCGAAGACCTGCAGAGTGGGGTGGCGGGCGTGCTTGCAGCCTCGCCGGTCAGCAATGTTTCGCTGATTTTCGCGCGCTGGGCGGGAGCCATGGCCTTCCTGCTGGTACTGGTGGCGGGATTGATGGTGACGATGATGGTATTGCAAGCGGTGCGTGGCGTCCCACCCATCGAGCCCTTCGTATTTGCCCGGACCTATGTGCTGATGTTGTTGCCCACCTTGGTATTGGCCGCCAGCGTGGCGGTCGCGGCGGACAGTTTCGCGCCGCTGATGGGAAAAGGCGGTGACCTGCTGTACTTCGGCCTCTGGCTCGGTCAGTTCGGCGTACTGCCGTCCCAATTGTCGCGCGTCGAAAACATCCAGTCGGCGTCGTTCGTGTCGATGTTCGATGTCAGCGGCATGCTGGTGATGATTTCCCGGCTGATCGAGATGTTCAACACGCGCGGCGTCTCCATCGGAGGAGGCGTGCCCGACCGCGCGCTCCCGCAGATTCTGCTGAATGACTTCTGGACATGGGAAATTGCCTCGCTGCGCCTCGCCACGGCGCTGTTGGCCATGTTGCCCCTGATACTGGCCGTGGCGTGGTTTCACCGGTATTCGCCGGACAAGGTGCGCGCAGTGCCAAGGGGTGAAGGCAAGGGCCTCTGGGCGTGGCTCAATCGTTTGGCTTCGCCGGCATCCCGCCTGATTCGCCCGGCATTTGGTATGGCGCAGCGCCTACCGGGAATCGCTGGCCAATGCTTGGCTGACGCGGCGCTGGCACTGTCCGCGAACCCTTTGCTGTTTGCCGCGTTGCTTGCCTTGTTTTCAGCTGGTTGGGTGGTGAGCCTTGGTGCGCTGTCTGGCGTCACCTTCTGGGCCATTGCGGTGTGGGGCGTGCTGGTCAGTGACCTGGCCGCGCGCGATTCACAGTCGGGGACCGATGCCATGTCGGCGGCCGTGCCGGGGGGCGCGCTGCGCCGGTATGCAAGGCGCTTTGCAGTGGCATTTGTGATTGGCGCCGTGGCAGTCTCGCCGGCAATTTTCCGCTGGGTCACGGCCGACCCGATCGCGTCTCTTACGCTGGCGATCGGGATGTCGATGCTGGCGGCTTGCGCCACCTTGCTTGCGCGCCTGACGTTCGGTGGTCGCACCTTCCTCGGATTGTTTCTGTTGGGGCTGTACCTGTCCACCCAATTGAAAATGGTGCGTTGGTTCGACGCCTTCGGCCTCTATGCCACCGCCGATGGCATGACGCGGGGGACCTATTTTGTGGCCGCGTTGGTCATGATTGCGGTGGGCTGGGTTATCACGCAAAGGACATTGAAATGATCAAGTTTCTGCTTTGGTTGTTGCTGCTGGTGTTCTGCTGGCCGCTGGCGATTCTGGCGCTGATCCTCTACCCGATCGTGTGGCTGATCACGCTGCCATTCAGGCTAGTTGGCATCGCGGTAGAGGGCGTCTTTGCCTTCTTGAAAGCCGTGGTGATGCTGCCGGCGCGCGTATTGGGTGGGGCGAAGTAGGGCGCTTTCCCGGTTGCAAAAGTCATTGATGGACGCGGCGTTTGGGGCAAAAGTGCCTCAAACGCCACGCCGGTATTGGAGTTTAGTCAATGCGCTTTGCGCTGCGCTTGCCACCGCCTTGCTCCAGGATGAATTCGCGCGCCTTGCCGTCCCGCACCTCCCCAAACGTCATCGAGAGCGGGGCCACCTTGGCAAAGAAGCGTGTGGGCGACTCGGCAAAGATCTCGAATTCGCCTTGCCCGGTTGCCTGCGCGGTGAGTTTTTCTCCGCGCAGACGCACTTCGACGTTGAATCCTTCGGCAAGCTTGTAGATTCCCGTGTATGACGCCAGCGTCGCGGGCGCCACATCGACCACTTTGGGGAAATCCTTTGGTTTCAGCGGCATGCGTTTGTCGAGCAGATGGATGGCAATTTCCGTCAACGGCACGGAGGTATTGCTGACAAGAAACACACCTTCTCTCGCCTCCGGGTCCACCATCAGGGAGGCTGAGGAGCCGAATGTGGCGCCGTCGTGATTGATGAACCCGCGCTCATGGAACGGTACGCGGATGAATGCGAAGCCGATCGGATTGATGCGTCCCGGCCCGGATTCACGCGCGGTCGCCGCGATCGACAAGGGCCTGTTGAGCGGGGTGTCTTTCAATTTTGCGATGGCCTCGACATAGCGACCCATGTCGCCCGGCGTGGCACGGATCGCACCGGCGGCCGCATGGGCGTTCGGCAGTGACCACGCAGGTGTGGGTTTGAGATTTGAATCGTAAGGTTGCGCCAGGGTGGGTGAAAGCTTCGCGGGATTCGCGGTGGAATGGGTCATGCCGAGCGGCTGGAACACGCGCATGTCCACCAAAGTGGCAAAGTCAGGTGCTTTTGCAGCACGCGCGAGCACGATGCCGAGCAAGCCAAAGCCTATGTTGGAATACTCGAACTGCGCATTGCGTGCGCGCACCGGTTTGAAATGGCGCAAGAAGTCAAATAGGTCGGCCTCGGAGTAATCGGCGTACGGATCTTTCGGGTCCTTGGGCGCCATGTTGCTGGCCAGACGCGGCAAGCCGGAGCGGTGTGTGGCCAAGTCCACCAGTTGGACGGGAACGCCATCCTTGTCTCGGAGCAGGAGGCCCTCGGGCAGGTACTTCTCTACGGGGTCAGTCACTTTCAGTTCACCGCGCTCCTCAGCCAACGCGAGGAGCGTGCCGGCAAACGTCTTGGTGACCGAGCCGATCTCAAACTGGTGGTCGGGCGTGAGCTTGATCCCGTCTCGCGCCTCGCCTACGGCCACCACCCGGATGCCGGATAGGTCGACCAACGCCGCGGCAACGCCCTTGGCCAATCCCTTGTCGATGAGTTGCGCTCTCAGAATGGATTCCACTTCGGCATTCGTAGGGAGTGTGGCGCGGGCATCGGATGGAAATAAGACGGCCATCACCAGAAGCGACGCGACCTTGGCGAGTCCCGGGGTCTTCATATTGGATCTCCTGAAAAAAGTGCGCGAATCGTCTCATGGCACGACCGCCATGACCCATGGGCCTGCGACAAACCGACGAATCAGCGCGATGGCCGGTAGAATCCCCGGCCTGTTCATCCCACTGCATTCACCGCCTTCGATCCATGCCTACTGCCATTGCCCTGATCAACCGGCTGTACGTTGCCGACCAACAGGAACGCTCCAACCTTTCCCCCGTTGAGAGGGGGGCGTATCTGAAGCTCCGGGAAAACGATGCGCGCCGTCGCGAACAATTGCGCCATATTCTGGAAACCCGCGAGGTCAACGACGGCACGGCGCTCTATCGTGCGGCCATGGTCTTTCACCATGGCGAGACATTTCAGGATATCGATACGGCCTATCGGCTGGCGTTGCGTTCTGCGGAGGCAGGCTACCGGCCGGCGCGCTGGCTTGCAGCGTCTGCACAGGACCGGTCGTTGATGTATCAGGGGCTGCCCCAGAAATACGGCACGCAAATCGTCCCGGATGGGAAGCGGCAGCGCATCTGGCATATGGATCCGTCCACGACGGATGCGGAAAGGCGCGAGTGGGATGTCCCCGTTCTTGCCAAACTGGAGGCCGAGGCCGAGCGCATCACGCGGGAAGAGCCTGTCCCCCCCATTGACACTGCGCCTGAGTGGCTTCAGAGCGGCATCAAACGCTGGCAGGATGCGGGCGATTGGTAAATCCAAGTGGACAAGGTTGACCAGGATTTCCAACTGAAACGCGCGACGGCGGAAAGAAAACTCAATATCTGACGCGGCGGTCGGCTTGAAACGACGGCAAGCGCCGCCCCAGATCTTGAGTTTTGCAGCGAGATGCAGGGTCCGAAGCTGATCTTATTGGTCTGGCAGCAGCAAACCCTGCGCATAGGCACCGGCAAACATGGCGGCCAGCGCGATCAGCAGACTCCAGTTTCCGGTCCCCAAACCCGCAATGGCCGGTCCCGGACAAACGCCTGAGATACCCCAGCCGATCCCAAAGATCGCAGCGCCCCCCAAGGTTCGCGCGTTCAGCACGGAAGGGTGGGACTGGAATGCCTCGGCGAAGACCGGCTTTGTCAACGCCTTTGGGGCAAACCGGTAGGCGAAAAATGTCACGGTGACCGCGCTGCCCAGTACCAACAGAAGCCCCATGTCGCTCCAGCGCAGGAAAGACAGGACGATGGCAGGTTGGATCATTGTGGAAATCGCCAGACCGAATCCAAACAGCGACCCAGAGATGGCCACGCAAATCAATTTCATCATGCACCTCCCATTGCGTGCACCAAACGGGCGCTGATCATCGCCGTGACAAGGAAGATCACTACGGCAGCCACCGACGGCATCTGAAGCGAGGCCATTCCGCAGATGCCATGACCGGATGTGCAGCCGCCGGACAATCGGGCGCCGAAGCCCGCGATGAATCCTCCCAAGGCCAATTGCCAAGGCGCAATGGCCATCGATGGAGCCGGCTGGCCGGCAAACCACCACCAGATCGCGGCACCGGCAATCAGGCCGAGCGCATAAGTCAGTCGCCATGCCCGCGACTCCATGAATTTCGCCTGACTGAAATGCGCGGCACGTGACACCCACGACAACGTGGCGGTAAAGAATGTGCTGATGCCGCCGATCAGTCCTGTCGTCACGAAAAGGACGCTCACGCCCAAGCCGATCAGCAAGCCGCCGGCCAAATAGTGTTGCCAGCCCAAGGGAAACAAGTGCTCCACGCTGTCGCCTTTCCTGAAATTGATCCTGGCAACCATTATGACGTGGGGACCTCTCAGCGGTTCGATTAACATCGTGCTCCGATGAACTCCATTCGCTGCGAAATTGACTTCCCCGAGTTGGCGACCCTGACGCCCGCAGAGCGCTTGTGCCGGGCATTCACGCAGCCTGCGGCGGTCCACGTGGCACGCAAAATTGGCGAGGTGCCCGCAGTCATCGCTGCAGTGGAAGCTGCAGCGAAACGCGGCCGCTGGTGCGTGGGCTTCGTGGCGCACGAGGCGGCCCCTGCGTTTGATGCGGCACTGGTCGTGAAACCGGGTCTGGAAACGCCGCTTGCCTGGTTTGCGGAGTTCGAAGCTGCCGCTGCCGAGGCTCAGTCGCTGGACTCACGGGACAAGGCGTTTTCGGTGTCCGCCTGGGAGGGTGATACCGATTTCAGTCGGTACAGCGCCTGCATTGAGTCAATCCGCGGCGATATCCGCGACGGCCGCTTTTATCAGGTCAATTTCACGTCGCGGCTGTGTGCGGCTTTTGAAGGCGATGCACTTGCGTTTCATCGTGCGCTGCAGGCCCAGCAGCCCAATGGGTATCACGCCTTCATCGACACCGGCGAGGGAACACTGCTGTCGTTGTCGCCTGAATTGTTTTTTGTACTTCACGGCGGTCACGTGACCACGCAGCCCATGAAGGGAACGGCGCCGCGTGGCGACACGCCCGAGGAAGACGACAGGATTGCCTGGGCGCTCACCCACTCTGACAAGGAGCGCGCTGAAAACCTGATGATCGTGGACTTGCTCAGAAACGACCTCTCGCGCATCGCCAAGCCGAATTCAGTGGAGGTTGCGGCGCTTTTCGCCTTGCAGCCCTTGCCGTCCGTGTGGCAGATGACTTCCACCATTCACGCCGAGTTGCGCGAGGGCCAAGGTCTGGTGGACGTGTTTCGCGCATTGTTCCCATGCGGATCAGTAACCGGTGCCCCCAAGGTGGAGGCCATGCGCGCCATTGCAGACCTGGAGGCCCATCCCCGCGGTGCCTATTGCGGGGCGATCGGTTTCGTCGCACCGGGCGAGGGCGATCGGGTCCGCGCCTGTTTCAATGTGGGTATCCGCAGCCTCTGGATCGAACGTGGACGTGTCACCGGCGGTGTGGGAGGCGGCATCACGTTTGATTCCACCATCGATGGCGAATGGGCGGAGATGCACTACAAGTCGCGCTTCGCCGCACGCGCAGGCAAGCCGTTCGAGCTGCTCGAAACCCTCAAGCTGGATCAAGGTTCGTTTGAGTTGCTGGATCGCCATTTGCGGCGAATGGAAAAGTCGGCGCGGCACTTCAGGTTTGCGTTTGACCGTTCGCGTGCGGTGGCGGCACTCCAGGCGTTGGCAACATCGCACGCAAAAGCATCGTGGCGTGTGCGCTTGTTGTGCAGCCGGGCTGGGACAGTGCGTACCGAAATTGCGCCGCTGACGGCTTTACCCGAACAACGCGTGGTTCGATTGGCGAGCAGCGCAGTGATCAGTGCCGACGAATTCCTCCGCCACAAGACCACGCGGCGAGAGACTTACGAATTCCACGCGCCGCCTGACCAAGTGGCGTTCGACACGTTGCTGTTCAACGAGCGGGGTGAACTGACGGAATTCACGCGCGCCAATCTTGCGCTGTTGATTGATGGAGAGATCCTGACGCCGCCGGTCGGGTGCGGGTTGTTGAACGGCACATTTCGTGATGAGTGCGTTGCTCGGGGCGAATGGCGGGAGTGCGTATTGAGGCCCGAGGACTTGCGGAGAGCCAGCCGGATCGGCTGGGTGAACGGTGTGCGCGGCTGGGTGGATGTTTTGATGGACATTGACGAAAGGTGAGCAAGGTCAGCGTTCTGGTGCCGGACCTTCTGGCGCCAAACCTCAAACTGGTGTTCTGCGGGACCGCACCGTCGAGAGCCTCCGCGAAGGCCAAGGCCTACTATGCCAAGCCGGGCAATCGTTTTTGGCCGACGTTGCACGCTGTCGGACTGACGCCGCGCCAATTGGCTCCACAGGAGTATTCGGAACTGCTAAACCTGGGCATGGGCTTGACGGACCTATGCAAGGGATTTGCCGGCAACGATGCCGAGTTGCCACCTGATGCCATGGATGTTGATGCCCTTGAACGAAAACTGAGGCACTTTCGCCCACGCCTTGTGGCATTCACCAGCAAGCATGCCGCACAGACCGCGCTCAGGCATGCCGTGGAATACGGCTTGCAGGCGGACCGCATTGCAGGCGTCAAGGCTTTTGTGCTGTGTTCGCCCTCGGGGTTGGCGACGAAGTATTTCAACCTCGACATCTGGAAACACTTGGCTGACATTGTTGACCAGAACAAACTTTCCGAACGCCCGTAAACTTGGAAACGGTATCGGGCGTTATTCGGGTCATCCACAATTTGAAGTGAACGATCGAGGGGAGATCATGAAAGTACTTTTGACGTGTGCGTCGTTGGTGGGAGTTGTCTTGGCGCTTCATGGAGGCTACGCTGTTGCGCAAGGCGGACGGGCCACGCAGTCGGGTTTGTTGGTGAATGCCGGCAGCCGGCTTTGCGCAGACTTGGAAAATGCATCCAACGCGGACGGTGTCAATGTCGCGCAGGGGGAATGCCGTTCGGGACGTGCAGAGTGGGATTTGGTCGACGTTGGTAACGGCGAAGTAGCGGTCCGGAATCGTTCATCTGGAAAAGTGCTCGATGTGGCAAACGCCTCACGGGATGATGGCGCCAATGTGTTGCAGTACCGCTGGACGGGGGGAGCAAACCAACGGTGGCGTGTTGACGGTTCGGGACGCAACTTTCGGTTGATCAACGTGAACAGTGGCCGTTGCCTCGATGTCGAGAAAGGCTCGCGGGATGTGGGTGCCAACATTCTGCAATGGAGCTGCCATGGCCGCGAAAACCAATCATGGCTCTTTGAGCGGGCCGGCTATGGGGGTCCTGGCGGCGGTGTCCGTCCGGGCGAGCCCCCAGCACACGGCGCCGGACAACGGCCCCAAGGTCGTGCGCTTTACTCCGGGATGATTCATTCACGTGCCACGGGCAAGTGTGCAGATGTTTCTGGATCGAGCACTGCGGATGGCGGCGATGTGCGTCAGTGGACGTGTCACGGCAAGGAAAACCAGATGTGGGACGTGGTGGACCTTGGGCGTGGGGAAGTCGCGTTTGTGGCACAGAACAGCGGCAAAGTCATGGAGGTTGCCGGCGACAATCGTCGCAGCGGCGCGGATGTGGTGCAAAACCGCTGGAACGGGGGTGCCAACCAGCGGTGGCGTTTTGAGCCTTGGGAGCAGGGATATTCACGCATTGTCAGCGTCGGCAGCCGAAAGTGCCTCGATGTGGAAGCCGGTCGCACGAACGATGGCGCCAATATCATCCAGGCCGATTGCCACGGCGGACCGAATCAGCAGTGGCGTGTCGAGGTTCGTGGACAAGGGTCGGGTTGGAATGAGTATCGTCCGCGCGAAAACTGGTGGGGGCGCAATGCATTCGAAGAACCCCCGGCGTTCATGGTGGGCGATTTTCGCGGTACCAACAGCAATTACGGGTCGACAATCGAGTTGTCTGTCCATTCGGACGGCGTGGTGATCGCGAAACTGGAAAGCGGCCAGCGCATCAGTGGTTATTACCGGGACAACACCGTCATATTGGGCAACTATCGCTACGAAGTTGAACAGGATCGTGGGGGCTTCCGATTGCGCGAGCTCGGCCAAGGGGGGCAAGGCGTGCTCTACACGCGCTCACGCTATGAGTCGCCACGCGGCGGCCGTTTCAACTAGTCGGAGGTCGATGGCAGGTTGAAAGTCATTGACTGGCGCGGCGTTTCAAGAAGTTTGTCGTGAAACGCCCCGCCAGTGCTAGGGTTTGAATGTCGGCAGGTGGCAGCAACGAGATTTAGAACTGCGCCTTGAAGCGTGCCAGTTCTTCCGCCAATTGGGCGACTTCATGCTTGAGGAGCGCGACTTCCTTTTCGAGTTCGGCGACCCGATCGTGCCGATCGTCTTCCACAAGGGTGGGACTGCCCCCACTCATGCCGGTGGCGATTTCATGGCGTTCGATGGCCTGTTCTCCGGAGAGTAGATGCGCCCAGCGCGCTTCCTTGGTGCCCGGTGCACGCGGTAACTGCACCACCAGCGGTTTTTCGGCGCTGGCGAGGTCGGTCAGCGTCCGCTCGACGCTGTCCACCGACGCAAACGGATACATGCGAGTCGTCCGCCCGCGCAGCTCACCGCAGGTTTGCGGCCCGCGCAACAGCAGCAGCGTCAGGACCGACAACGCGGCATCATCCAGAGAAAGCACATCGCGCATCAAATGCTGGTATTTGGCCACCCGGCTTCCGGCCGGGTAGTACGTTTGTGCCAAGTGGTTGTCCTGCAGCCGCTTGAGACAGGCGCTGACCGTGTCCTCCGAGATCGACATCACAGGTTCGCGATTGGACAACTGGTTGCAAGCATTCACGGCCGCGTTGAGCGACAGGGGATACACGTCCGGCGTGAGAAATTCCTTTTCCGCCAGGACGCCCAACACGCGCGCTTCGAACGGTGAGAGGTTGAACTCGATCATGGGTGCAGGCTAGGCGCTGCTGGAGCCGCCGTCAAGCCCATACAATACAGTTTCGAATTTCGCTGGTGTGGTGACTTGTGACGATCAATCGACGAGATTTCATTCGGGCCGGCACGGCCGGCGGCATGGCACTGGCCGGCGTTTGGGGAGACGGGGCGATGGCGGCATCAAAATCTGCCGGGTTTGACGTGGTGGAAAAAAGCGTTGCAGACCTTCAGGCCGCGATGGCGAAAGGCCGCGTGACTTCGAAGCAATTGGTCAAGGCATATCTTGCGCGGATTCGTGCAATCGACCGAACCGGCCCCCATCTGAATTCCGTGATCGAAACCAATCCGGATGCAGAACTCATTGCCGCGCAACGGGATGCGGAGCGAAAAGCAGGAAACGTGCGTGGACCCCTGCATGGCATTCCCATCCTGCTCAAGGACAATATTGCGACCGCCGACCGCATGCAGACCACTGCGGGGTCTCTGGCGCTGGTCGGTGTCAAGCCGCCTCAAGACGCGCATGTGGTTCAACGTTTGCGTGACGCCGGTGCGGTGATTCTCGGAAAGACCAATCTGTCCGAATGGGCCAACATGCGTTCGATTCGTTCCACCTCGGGGTGGAGCGCGCGCGGTGGCCTCACGAAAAATCCCTACGCGCTGGATCGCAATACCAGCGGGTCAAGCTCCGGTTCGGGCGCGGCGATCGCTGCAAACCTGGCGACAATCGCGGTCGGTACGGAAACGGACGGCTCGATCATTTCCCCGAGCAATGTCAACGGGTTGGTCGGGATCAAGCCGACCCTGGGATTGGTCAGTCGCACCGGCATCATTCCCATCGCGCATTCACAGGACACTGCCGGCCCGATGGCGCGCACGGTGTCGGACGCAGCGATACTCCTTGCGGCAATGGCCGGCACCGATCAGCAGGATCCGGAAACGGCACAGGCCGAGTTCCGCAAGGCCGATTACGGGCGTGCGCTCGACAAGGAAGCGCTGAAAGGTGCCCGCATCGGCGTGGTCAAGAGCCAGTTCGGCGGCCGCAATGATTTGGCGTCCGCCGTGATTGAAAGGGAACTTGAGGTCCTGCGGCAGTGCGGGGCAACATTGGTCGATGTGGCGGAGGTGCCCAACGCCAGCAAGCTGGGCGCCCACGAATACGAGGTGCTCCTGCACGAATTGAAAGCAGACATGGCAGCGTACCTGCAGGCTTTTGCGCCCGGGGCACCGATGAAAACGCTCGCCGACCTGGTCGCTTTCAATGCAAAGCACCGCGACCGCGAGCTCAAGTATTTCGACCAGGAGCATTTCCATCGCGCGCTGGCAAAGGGTGACCTGGCCAGCAAGGAGTACTTGGACGCGCTCACCACAGGGCGCAGACTGGCGCGGGGAGAGGGACTCGACAAAGTGCTGAACGAACACCGGCTGGATGCTCTGGTGGCACCTTCCGGTGGACCGGCGTGGCTCACCGACTTCATTCGCGGCGACAACGCCGGGGGCGGATTCACCACCCCGGCCGCAGTGGCCGGATATCCACACATCACAGTCCCGGCAGGATTTGTGCAGGGCCTGCCCGTTGGCATTTCCTTTGTGGGTACCGCATGGAGCGACGCCCGGTTGATCGGTCTTGCTTTTGCCTATGAACAGGCATCCAAGCGACGACGCGCGCCCCGATTTGCGCGATCCGTAAAAATGGCCTGAAGTGGAGCGCGGGCGCGTTCAATCGTCGTCAAAGACCGCAAGCGAAAAGTTTGACAAGTTCAAGCCCAGCTCCGATCCGGCGCCAATTTCGTTGTTGAAGCTGAAGTTGTCGATGGCGTAGTCCGCAACGTTTGGTGAAAGCGCCGGATTCAAACGGCGGGCCTTGGCGATGACGTAGGCAATGTCGGCGCGCGACAAGTCGATCGAAAACCACTTTGACACTGGTGATTCGCAACGATGCGATGTGGCATTTGCTTCGCAGTAAAAACTCTGCCCCGATGTTTTGCCGAACGCCGGATTGTCGCGGAACATGGTGGAGACGATGACTTTTCCCGTTCCGACGTCAAATGCAAAGTGGTCTTCCTCCTCACGCATGGCGACCGGCACGGTCTGTGCCGCTCCAATCGTGATGTAAAGATTTTGGCGGCTGCGGGTGTCATAGAGTTCGATCACGGGATGGCTGATGGCATGATCAGTCTGCACATGGCGCCGCACATAAGCGACGCCCAGCTCAAACTGCAGGCGGACGCGTCGTTCCGCGTTGGTCGACCACGGCATCACCCTTCGGTCGCTTTCGCCTGCGCGGGGTGCGGCTGTCGGGAACTGGTAGATCGGATTGATGCTCAGCGCATTGACCTCCGGGAATTCCGGGTTGGGTACAAAGTCGCGCCCGTTGACGTAGATGCCAAATCCGGAAGACGATGCGCCGGCGACCGGTGGGACCTGCACAAATGAATGTCGCAGCACTTCCTCGGGAAATGGCCCCCCAATGGGCGAAACGATGTGGCCGAAGACCCCGGTATAGGACTGGGCGAAATATGCCGCAGGTGGCGGCACCGGAAGACCGCTCGCACCGGGTGTGGTCGAGATCGATGGGATGCTCCCATCAAAACGATAGGAGAATCGTGGCAATTGGTTCAGGGCGACACAGGCCCCCAGCCGCGTGGATTCGTCCTCGCACTCGGACGTTGGCAGCACATCTTGGGAAAGAAGCTCGTAGCTGGCCACCCGAGCGTGGTCAATCCCCTCCATCCAAAAGTCGACGCCCTCGTCAGCCCACCCGTCGCGCACCAAGCGAGTTTGCACGTTTGGGTCTGCGGTGTATCGGTGCATGGGGGCGCGGTAATAGCGCCGAACGGCCACGGGGCAATAGCCGTCCTGTGGATCCAGCGCTGAAAATTCGTTGCCTTCGTAGTGCCAGCCCAGTTGCGGATTGGAACGCAACAACTGACATTCGAAATCGCGGACCGTATAGAAATGGCTGTTGACGGACGGCGCATAAAAGCGGCATACCGGACGCGGCGTGCCGACGCTGTAGGTATACCGCCAGAAAGTGACGCCGGTCCTGCGCCAGCCGTCTCCCACCTGTCCGGACAACAGGATTTTAATCTCCGCGGCATCAGACGTCAGGAATCGGCGGCCAGTCCGATCATTCACGAACTCCTGAACATACGCGGCCGGCGAGTTGATGAACCGCGCCTCGCTGTCGATGGAGATCGCGATGGCCATGATTGCAGCAACCGCGTGGGTCCACAGTACGGCGTGGTGCATCCCGGTGCAGGGGTGGCGTGTCGGCATCTGGCGGCCTTTTGGAAGGGCGGAAGCGACGATTGTAGGAGGGCGCAAGCGTCAAGCAAACGCATTCGGCACATTTGTTTCCAAGGGTGCAAAAAATGCACCATCGGGGCGCAAGAATCTGCAGACGCCGCCTACTTCTTCCACTCCGGGTGCGCGTCCCGGAGGTCGCGCAGTTCGTCGATCAACACCTGGTAGAACGCGAGCCTTGACGGTTCGATCTTGTGCAGCTTTTCAGTTGCGGCAATGACCGCGCAGTTCGGTTCATTGAGGTGGGCGCAGTCGTTGAACTTGCAGGTACCGTGGTAGGGTCGGAACTCGCGCATCGCGTCAGCAACCTCGGCGTCGCTCAAATGGAACAGGCCGAACGACTGCAATCCCGGCGTGTCGATGATCGAGGTCTTCTCATCGAGGCGATAGAGCCGCGTGAACGTCGTGGTGTGTTTTCCGGAGTCCAAGGCCTCGGAAATGTCGCCTTCCTTGGCCACGTCACGCATCACGAGGTTGTTGACCGTACGTGACTTGCCCATGCCGGATTGCCCCACCAGCAAGGTGGTCTTGCCATCGAGATAGTGACGCAACGGCTCGATGTCAAACTTGGCGGACATCGGCAGCAAGGGGTAGCCGAGCCTTTCAAGATGCGCGACCTGTTTGCGCGCCGTTTCGAACTCCGGCAGGTCCTTCTTGTTCAGCATGATCAGGGCCGGGATGCGCGCCGCCTCGCAGGCCACCAGGCACATGTTGAGGAAGGTCTCGGAGAACGAGGGCCTGGGGGCAATGATGATGACGGCCTGGTCGATGTTGGCGGCCAGCGTCTTCTCCTTCCATTGGTCGGCGCGGAACAGCACATTGCGGCGCGCATACACGCGCTCGATGCGGGCATGGGCCGGCCCGGTGAGCGTGATGTCGACCTCGTCGCCGACTGCCACATCCTGTTTCTTGCCCTTGCGTGTGCACACCAGCTGCAGGCGCTCCCGGGTCTCATGAGGACAGCAGCGCCTCGACCTTCGCCGCGCAAATCAAATCGTTCAGTGTGATGCCGCCCGCATCATGCGTGGAAAAGGCCACGACGCAGCGGTTGTAGTGCACACCCATGTCGGGATGATGGTCTTCCGCGTGGGAGATCCAAGCCGTGGCGTTCACGAACGCCATCGTCTCGTAATAGTTCTTGAAGGGAAACGTCTTGCGGATCTCTTTGCCTTCGCGCTGCCAGCCTGGCAATGTGCCCAAATGGGAAAGAATCTCCGCCTCACTCAACGCCCGGGCCTGACCGCCGGGTGCGCATTTCATATCCTTTAATCCCATGGGGCTGAAACTTCCTTGATTCGTGAATGGAGGCTAGTTTCGCCCCGTTTTGAACCCGGGGCAAGCTCGGACGGTCAATTTGCCGCGCCGAGTTGCTTCAGGTGAGACACGCGAATGGCCGCGGGCGGATGCGAGTCGTACACCGCGGAATGCAGTGGATCGGGGGTCAACGTGGCGGCGTTGTCCCGATAGAGCTTCACCAGTGCGCTGATGAGGTCGCTGGCCTGCGTCTGCTCGGCCGCGTACGCATCGGCTTCGAACTCATGCTTTCTCGAAATCAGACTGCCGACGGGGGTAAACCAGAACGTGAACACGGGCAATACGAGGAAGAACAGCAGCAGCGACACCGCGACGTGCGGCGGTTGTCCTGTCAATGGGAACCCCAGGCCTTCATAAAACCACGGCTTGTCGATGACCCAACCCATCGCTGCGAGAACGATCAGCGTCAAGGCGAATTGCCCGACGATGCGCTTGAAAATGTGCTTGCGCTTGAAATGCCCCAGCTCATGTGCCAGCACGGCCTCGATTTCCGGCCCGGTCAGGCGCTCCACCAAGGTGTCAAAGAACACGATGCGCTTGGTCTTCCCGAAACCGGTGAAGTACGCGTTGCCATGGCTCGAGCGCTTGGACCCATCCATGATGAACAGGCCCTTGGACGCAAAACCGCATTTGGCCAGCAGCGCTTCGATGCGCGCCTTCAAGGATTCGTCGGCGAGTGGCTGAAACTTGTTGAACCATGGTGCGATGAAGTTCGGGTAGATCGCCAGCATGGTGAGACTGAACGCCAGCCAGAACAACCATACATAGAGCCACCAATAGAGTCCCATTCGTTCCATCAGCCAAAACACGGCGAGCAGCAGCGGAATTCCCAAGACGGCCGAGAGTGCAATGCCTTTCAATGCATCCGCAATGAAGAGCGACCAGGTCATCTTGTTGAAGCCAAACCGCTCTTCAATGACGAAGGTGCGGTAAAGGCTGAAGGGAAGCGAGACGGCACCGGAGACCAGGGTCAGCCCGGCGAACAGGGCGATGCCCACCGCATAGGGGTGGGTGAATAGTGAACTGGCAAGGCCAAACAGGACGGCCACGCCACCGCCCATCGTGAGGGCCAGCAACAGAAGCGCATCAAAGACCGATTCGATCATGCCCACGCGCTGCTTCGCCACGGTGTAGTCTGCTGCCTTCTGGTGGGCCTCTGGCGTGATGGCCCCGG
>JBGAUM010000054.1:0-21890 GCA_044228625.1 Usitatibacteraceae bacterium
GCCACATCCGCGGTCGGCGCATGAGTGCCCGTCACAAGGACAAACTCCGCACCTGCGCCAACCAGTCGCATTGCCAACCCCTCTTCATCCGTGTCGGAATCCGCGTCTTCTTCGTCGGCGAGACGCAAGAGCTCGGGCACGTTGGGGGTAATGACCGTTGATTGCGGAACCAGCAGTTCGCGGATTGAGGACCAAGTCTCGTCACCTGCAAGTTCATCCCCGCGCCCTGACATGAAAATAGGATCCAAGATCAACGGGATTTCAGGGTAGTCCGCAACAACTTCAGCAATGGACGATACATTGTCGGAGCTGGCCAGTACGCCGATTTTGAAGGCTGCAATCGGGATGTCCTCCAGGATAGCCCGCGCTTGGTCGGCCACCCAGTCGGCATCCGTGGCCAGCAAGCCTTCAACTCCCGACGTATTCTGCACGGTTATTCCGGTCACGATCGGCAGCGGTAAACAATCCATGCTCGCCAAAGTCAAAATGTCTGCCCCCAAACCGGCCCCACACGAGGGGTCGTTCGCGGCGAAAACAAGCACGGCGGGTTGGCGTCTATCTTTCATGGCAAACAATGTAGGTTAGGGTATGGCGCCTGGATGCCGTTATAGTGCCGGGGCACGCCGAACCGCGAATTTTGGGGCGGCTAAGCTCACATTTGCAAAAAATTGATTCTAGCGGTGCAAGGCCTGATCATGACGGAAAACCCAAACTTTCGATGCTGGATGTGCCTGGTTTGCGGGCTCATTTATGATGAGTCTGTGGGTTGGCCCGAGGATGGAATCGCCCCAGGAACCCGTTGGGAAAATGTCCCGATTGGCTGGTGCTGTCCGGAGTGTGGCGCCCGAAAAGAAGACTTTGAAATGGTGGAAATTTGAATACTTGCGGTTCAGCATGGGAAACCGTCGCTATAGAACCGGTGGTTGGCGTATTGTTTGTTGGGCCATAGTTGGTTAATCTTGGCGTGCACTGCCTGCGTCGCTCTTAGGCGTAGCATTGGAGGAGAAGCGGTGGCCCCGGCGAAAGAATCAGGCATCGCAATTGGTGATAAATCGCCCCTGGGCCGCGTTTTTTCGCGACCTCAGGCAAAATTAACAAAATTTCACAACTACGCGCAGGAACACATTCGTGTCTGATGGACGTCCCCTTGCAGGTGTGCGCGTCATGGTGATCGACGACTCGAATACGATTCGCCGGTCGGCAGAGATTTTCCTGATGCAGGCAGGCTGCCAAGTGATTTTGGCGGAGAACGGGTTCGATGCCCTCGCCAAGATTGCAGACCACCAACCGGACTTGATCTTCGTTGACATCATGATGCCGCGACTTGATGGGTACCAGACCTGCGCATTGATCAAGAAAAATGCAAAGCACCGTTCGACACCGGTCATCATGTTGTCCTCAAAGGACAGCCTATTTGACAGGGCGCGGGGGCGAATGGTCGGCTCGGATGAATATCTGACCAAGCCCTTTTCCAAAGAAAGCCTGCTCAAGGCAGTTGAGACGCATCGCGCCAACCCGCCGGGCTAGGATTAACGATCCCCTTAGAATCTCTATCGCCGCTGAGCGAATCTCATTTCACACGGAGCAACCATGGCCATCAAGAAAATCCTCATTGTCGACGACTCCCCCACCGAACGTGCGTTTCTTGAGGGCTTGCTGGGGAAGGCGGGTTTTACCATTGTTACCGCCAACAGCGGCGAGGAAGGGGTCGAGCGGGCCAAGGCGGAGCTGCCTGACTTGATCCTGATGGATGTGGTCATGCCCGGCCTCAATGGTTTTCAAGCCACGCGCGCAATCACCCGCGAAGAGACCACCAAGCACATTCCCGTATTCATTTGCACCACCAAGGATCAGGAAACTGACAAGATCTGGGGAATGCGCCAGGGTGCAAAGGATTACATCGTCAAGCCGGTCAATGGTCCCGAATTGCTGGCCAAGATCAAAGCCCTCTGAATCTAGGATCTCCTCAATCACGCCATGGCACGCAAAACCAGCCTTCGCGAGTTCCAACAGGCGGTTGCCCAGCGCCTGCGTGACCTGTCAGCCAGTCGTTCACTGGCGTCAAAGCTTGGCTTCCAAGTCAGCGGGCAAAACTGGCTTGTGTCCTTGACGGACGTTTCTGAAGTGATTCCAGTGCCGGCGATCATGCCGGTGCCCATGACCGAGCCCTGGTTCAGAGGCGTTGCAAATGTGCGGGGAAAGCTCTATTCAATTTCCGATTTTTCGAAATTCCAAGGGGGATCGGAAACGTCAGCGGGAGTTGAACGGCGCGTCATATTGGTGGCCGATCGGATTATCGAGGGATCAGGATTGTTAGTGAACCGCATGCTCGGACTGCGCAACCCTGACCAGTTCACCACCGAGCCGCTTGTTGAAACAGATGCAACGCAGCCTTGGGTTCGCGCGCGCATGCGCGACGCTTCCGGCAACCTTTGGCTGGAAATGGACTTGCAAAAGTTAACCAGCAGTCTGCGTTTTTTGGAAGTTGGCGTTTATGCCCACAAAGAGGGCACCACGATAGCACTCGCTTCGTAACGGAGAACATCACATGGCACTGAAACCTGCAGCCAAGACCGGGGATACCGGCAAGAAGGGTTCGCTTTTTGGATTTTTGAATCGCGGAAAATCCAAATCGGGCATCGAGCCCACGTCGGGCGGCACAACCGGGGCGCCTTCAACCGGATCGGCTGAAGAAACCAAGCGCATCAAGGCGGAATTGGCAGCCACAAAAGTTGCAAAGCCGAAGCGCGAAATCGGCACATTCAAAGTGCCCATCATAGGCAATCGCCCCGCAGAACAGCAACTTCCTATTCTGCTGATCATCGCCGGATTCTTTGGCTTCTTGACAGTTGGCGCCATCATCCTGGACGGAATCAACCGCAATAACATTTCAACCTATACCAATATCACGTCGCAACTTCAATTCCACACACAGCGTCTCGCAAAGTCAGCCGGCCTCGCTGCCCGTGGCGACGCTGTTTCATTCCCCCAACTGCAAGACAGTCGGGATGAATTCCAAAGATATCTCGACGTGCTTAACAATGGCGGCGAGGCATTCAACAACAACGTGCCGTCAGCCCGCATCAGCGAGGAAACAACCTCACGACTCGAAGAGCTAACCAAGCGATTTGGTGACGCCACACAAGCTGCCACATCCATCTTGGCTGCAAAGAACGACCTTGTAGATTTGTCACGCAACGTTGCACAGGTGCGTGCCGGAACTGAAGAGCTTGCAGTTTCGTCGGCGGAACTGACTGGCCTGATGCAGCAGTCAGGCGCTCCTCCCGCACAAGTACTCAAGGTCAACCGCCTCACTTTTTACTCTGAACGCCTCGGTAAGGGAGCGGCGGAAATTCTAGGCTCGGAAATCATCGATCCTGAAACCCCTTTCCTGATGGGGAAAGACACCAACGACTTTCGCGAGATTCTCAAAGCGTTGGAAAGCGGCTCCGACGCATTGGGAATTACGACCTTGCGTGACAGTGATGCGAAGAGCAAGGCTGGAAAACTGAGGGCGCAATTTACGGAATTCGAAAAGAACATTGCCCCCATCCTAAATAACGTTCAGAAACTGGTTTCCGCGCGCCAATCCGGTCGCGCCTTGCAGCAGGGTTCCGAGCAACTGCTGGCAAACGTGGAGCAGCTGCAGAATGCCTTTGCGGTCGAACGGAAAAATACGATGCTTTATTTGGCCATCGTGTTCGGCGTCTTTTCCCTGTTCTTCCTGGCAATCATTGCGTTCGTGTTCCTTGCCGATGCCCGCAGACGCGCCGCAGATTCCGAAGCAGAAAACAAGCGGAATCAGGAAGCCATCTTGCGTTTGCTCAACGAGATGGGCGACTTGGCTGACGGCGATTTGACGATTCGCGCAAAGGTGACGGAAGACATCACTGGCGCCATTGCCGACTCAATGAACTACACGATCGACGAACTGCGAACGCTGGTCTCCGGGGTCAACACTGCATCCTCTCAAGTGTCGGTCAAATCCCAGCAAGCGCAGGCAGTGTCGGTACAGCTGCTCGACGCCGCAGAGAAACAGTCCAAGGAAATTCAGGACACCACAAAAGACGTATTGTTGGTGGCTGAAACGCTTGCACGGGTGTCCTCAAATGCGGAAGAGTCGTCCCAAGTGGCCATGCGCTCTCTTGCTGCGGCAGACAAGGGGCGCGTCGCGGTGCAGGACTCCATTTCCGGCATGAACGACATCCGAGACCAAATCCAGGAAACGTCGAAACGGATCAAGCGACTTGGTGAAAGCTCGCAGGAAATTGGCGAAATTGTGGAGTTGATCTCCGACATTACCGAACAAACCAACGTTTTGGCATTGAACGCGGCAATTCAAGCTGCGTCCGCAGGTGAAGCGGGACGCGGCTTTTCGGTCGTTGCGGAAGAAGTTCAGCGCCTTGCGGAACGCTCCGCTGAGGCGACCAAGCAGATCGGCGCCATCGTGAAGACCATTCAGGCGGATACGCAAGACGCCGTGGCCGCCATGGAAAAATCGACAGCGGGTGTGGTCGAAGGGGCAAAGCTGTCTGATGCTGCGGGCCAGGCGCTTGCGGAGATTGATTCCGTGACCAAGAACCTCGCTTCCCTGATTCAGCGCATTTCTGCGGAAGCGTCCGCGCAAGCGACATCCGCCAACAGGGTGGCCCGCAACATGCAAGACATTCTTGAGATCAACCGTCAAACGACTTCAGGTACACAGCAGACGGCCAATTCGATTCGAGAATTGGCTGAAGTGGCAAACGACCTCAAGGCTTCTGTCTCGGGCTTCAAGCTCTAGCGCGCCCCCACAAGAACATCGAGACGATCCGAATCTTTCATGGCCGCGAATCCGCAATCGATTGACATTGGCCCATTGTCCTGGGTGAAAGCCGAGATTGAGCATTCGCTCAATGAGGCGCGATCTCACCTCGAAAAATTTTCGCAGAACCCGGCGGACACCAAGGCCGCGAAATACGCGGTCACGCACCTTCATCAGGTCACGGGTGCCTTGTCGATGGTCGGGTTGGGTGCGGCCACGTCGTTCAATGAGGAAGTTGAGCGTTTGGTAGGCTCACTCGAATCGGATCCTAACGCGCGGTCGAATTTGGCCGAGCGCATCTTGTCCGCCAAGGCAGGCATGAACAGTCTGTCTGGCTATTTGGATCGCCTGATGGGAGGCGAGGCGGATCGTCCGATGATGTTGGCGGTCGCCTATATTCGCGTAAATCGGGCAAGGGGAGCCACTGACGCGGCAGAGTCCGATTTGTTTTCTCCCGACCTGTCTTTGGCCATGCCTGTATCGGACGATACAGTGGCCTTGCCCAAGCCCGAGATGATGATCGAGGCAGTCAAGCAGCGCCGGGGCATGTTCCAGGCCGGTTTACTCAAGTTGTTGAGGGACAAGGATTTCGTTGGCGGTGCCCGCGAAATGCGAAATGCAACGCTGGCGATCGAGGCATTGCAGTCGACGTCACCTTCTCGCGCATTTTGGTATGCGGCGGGTGGATTTTTCGACGCTGTCGGCTCCAATCCCGCCGAAGCTGGTGCCTTGGCAGTACAACTATTTGGAAAGATCGATCAGCAAATCAAACTGCTCATCGACGGCGTGCAAAAGGTCCCGGAAAAATTGTTTCGCGACATTTTGCTCGTGATCGGCCGGTCCAAAGCCCAGACCGAGCGCCTTCGCAGAATCAGAGAACTGTACAAACTCGATGAGTTGCTGGCAATTCCGGACTCTCCTGGTGATGCCAGTGCTGATGAGGGCACGAAGGCGGTGGTACGGGCTTTGCGCGAACAGGTGCAAGCACAGAAAGATAACTGGCTCCGGTTTACCGGTGGCAATCGAAGCGCGCTGGATCCCTACGTCAGCCAGGCGGAAACACTATTCCGCACGTGCCAGCGTCAAAGCAACAAGGAAATCACCCAAGTCCTACAGGCACTGGGTGCGGTCGGATCACACCTCAAGAAGACGTTGACCCCACCCAGCGAATCACAAGCGCTCGAAGTCGCAACCGCTTTCCTGTTTCTTGAGTCATCGCTGGAAAACTACTTTCGGCTGACCCCTGAATTTCCCAAGCAAGCCGCGAATATCGTCAATCGTCTGAAGGCCGCAATGACGGGTGCACCGCTTGCGCCAGTGGATGCCGGACCCAATGCGTTGGTCGATAGCATGACCAAGCGCGCGCAAGAACGCATGCTGCTGTTCCAAGTGGGCCAAGAAGTGCAGGTCAACTTGGCGACGATTGAAACTGCGCTGGACAACTTCTTTCGTGACCCGCAGAAAATCTCTGAATTGGCAACCCTGCCACCTTTGTTTGCACAGGTGCAAGGCGCATTGGCGATTCTTGAGCTTGATGAGGCCGCCGCGCTCAACCAAATCCTTCGGGATCGGGTCGGCCAATTTGCTTCAGGGGCGCTCAAGGGCCAAGGAGACGACGCCGATGCTGTCGCCGAGGGTGTCTCTGCACTTGGCCTGTTTGTTTCGGCATTACAGCAGGGTTCTGCGAACGCCCGAGACAGCCTTCTGCCAGCACTACTGCGATTTGGTCTTGCCGAGGCCCAGCCTGAACCAGAGGCCACCCTTGTACGGAGTCCCATTTCTCAGACCGATGTCGATGTCGGCAAACAAAAAGTACAGGCACTTTACGAGGACTGGAAGCAACAACCTGAGCTAACGACGACACGGGATAACCTACGCGAGGCTGTCAAGGAACTGAAGCAGGATGCTGCATTGGTGGCCGACAGTGATGCCGTCAAGCAAAGCGAAGAGGCCCTGAAGGCCATCGAATCATCCCTGGATCCTAACAAGACCGGCATCATGGAGGCGTTGTCCGAAATTGCGCCCGAAAGACCTGCCGAAACGCCCGCACCGCAGGTTGTGCAATTGATCGACGCGCCGGCTTCCGAGATTGACCAGGAATTGCTCGAAATATTCCTGGAGGAAGCAACCGAAGTCACGGCGACGATCCGGGAAAATCTTGCAATCGCGCGGACAGCACCGCATGACCGCGAAGTGTTGACTACCATCCGACGCGGCTATCACACCCTCAAGGGCAGCGGGCGGATGGTCGGCCTGACAGATTTGGGAGAAGTCGCCTGGAATTGTGAACAGGTGATGAACAAGTGGCTCAAGGACGAGAAGCCAGCGTCACCTGGCTTGATGCAATTTATCGATCATTCGTCCGAACGATTCGCGTATTGGGTGGAGTTGCTTAAAACACAAGGGCATGCCCGGATCGACGGCGATGAAATTGCCCGTGCTGCTGACAGAATCAAGAACGATCAGGAACCCGAGTTTTCCGCTCCGTCTGCGGTAGAGGAAAAATTCGCTGAAACAGTCCAAGAGGTGCTACCGGTCGTGTTGGCGCCGGATGTAGTGGAAGAGGCCGCCGTCTCCGCTCCGGCAGAGTCGGCACCGTCTCACCTTCCAGATCACTTGGTTACTCAAGAGGCATCGTCGGATACCGCCATTTCTGATCTTGAATTTGACTTGCCCGATACCAGCAGTGGGCGGCATGAATCTGATTCCAAATTGTTGTCAGAGGCGCCTCAGCAATCGACTGAATCAGCGCCGGTCCCATCGGAATCTGACTGGCTGAATGTCTTGGACACGGAATCGGCGCCCAGCGCTGTTGTCTCACCGGTTACTGAGACAGTCGAGTCACCGCAACCGGCGATCGAATCCGAGGCCACCGAACACGCTACCGATTTGGCCGCCGACGGGGCTGTCGTGGCGATCGCCGAACAACTCCTCGTTCCGGCCGAACAGCCAGCCACGTCGATGCCGGCCCTGCCGTCCGTTGACGAATCCTTCTTTGCGGAAACCGAAGCACTGCAGTTTGAAGCCGAAAAGACGCACGAGGAAGTGGGTGGTCCTGCGGCCCGGGATGAAGCCGAACAGGTGCCTTCTCCGGTGGAAGAGCGCTTGCCTACCGAGCCTGAGCCATTGCAGGCGTTCGATGACTTGCCGCCATTGCCCGAGCCGCCATCCTTACCGGTCGTTTCAGCCGAGCCGATGGAAGACTTGGAAGAAGAGACCGGGGACATTTATGTGGGCCCCGTTGCGGTACCCGCAGCGCTCTACCAGATTTACTTGGGAGAGGCGGACGAGCATATTGCCGTTCTGGACCAGGAAATGTCTGCGCTGGAATCCGGGGCGACGTTGAATGTCAGCCATGAATTCATGCGTGCCGCGCATACGCTCACAAGTTCTTCACGTACGACGGGGTTCGAATCGCTTGCCGACCTTGCGCATGCCTTGGAGAAATGGCTGCAAGATGCCATCGAGTATCAACCAGAATTTGACGCGGCGCGTCTTTACGCCACCCGAACAGCCGTCGATAGCCTGTCTTCAATGGTGCGCGGACTGCATCATCAAGAGCTCCCTGAGGCACGCGATGGCGTTGTTGCAGAGTTGGCCCAACTGCGCGACTCATTGCGCCAAGCAGTCCATATCGGAGAAGGAACACACCTAAAGCGTCCAGAAGGTTTGGCTGAAGCCATCGCGCAAGCCAATGCCGAGCGTGACGAGACAATTGCGGACCCATTTGAGGTCGAAAAAATAGAAGGCGCTGAGGAACCTGGGTTTGCATTCGAGCCACAGGTGCAACAAGCGGAGGGTGGCGCCGAAGTTATTGGGGGAGCGGCTACGATAACTCCTGGTCCGGTGCCGTCAATTGAGGAAGTGACGCCTTCCCCTCAGGATGCCGCAGCGTTCGACCCGGCAGCAGTCTTGGGGATTGCGGGTGCGGCCCTGGCGGTCGGCGGTACTGCGATTGCAACGGATACGATCGAACCAGTGCACACTGATTTGCCCGTGGCGGCGCCTGTTGAAGTTGCGCCAATGGCCGGGTCAGCTGCGGTTGAAAAGCAGGAGGCACAGGTACCGGCGGTCGAACAGCCCATGATCCCTGCTGCACCGACCAGTGAATCCAGTGAAGCCTCAGCGGCCGAGAAGGAACGCCGCGTCATGGTCGATGATATCGATCACGATTTGCTGCCAATCTTCCTTGAGGAAGCCAAAGAACTGATGCCCGCTGTGGGCGATGCGTTAAGACGCTGGCGCGGCGAGCCCGCAAATCATTCGCCCGTTGCCGAACTCGCGCGCCACCTGCACACCTTGAAGGGTTCAGCCCGCATGGCCGGGTTGATGCGGCTGGGGGAGCTTGCACACATCATGGAAGAGCGCGTCATCGTGCTCGACCGCACTGCCGAACCGGCGGCAGCAAGTTTTGAGGAAGTTGATGAGCGGCTCGACCGTTTCAATGCTGCCATTGAGCGATTGTCGGCGGGCGATTTTTCATCTGCCCCCATCGAAATCCCGGTGCTCGCGGACGTTTCCCAGGAACTCCCCGGCCCGATGGCAATGCTTGCGGCCGCACGTGCCGAAATCGTCGCAGAAGGCGAAAAACTCG
The DNA here is from genome assembly GCA_044228625.1 of Usitatibacteraceae bacterium. Classification (GTDB taxonomy): domain Bacteria; phylum Pseudomonadota; class Gammaproteobacteria; order Burkholderiales; family Usitatibacteraceae; genus UKL13-2. The sequence continues at coordinate 9,399 of JBGAUM010000054.1, forward strand.
AAGGTCGGGAGCGCCAGGCCCAACTGCGCGTCAATGCGGACATTATCGATCGCTTCGTCAATGAGGCCGGCGAAATGTCAATTGCCCGTTCACGGGTGGAACAGGAAATGCTCACGTTCAAGAACTCCATTGCCGAATTGGCAGAGAACGTGAACCGCATGAAATCCCAGTTGCGCGAAATTGAAATTCAGGCCGAGTCCCAGATTCAGTCGCGAATCAAGGAAGCAGAAGAGCACGGTGAGAGTTTTGATCCCTTGGAGTTCGATCGGTTCTCACGTACACAGGAGCTCACGCGATTCCTTGCGGAAAGCCTCAACGACGTGGTGACTTTGCAGCTTTCATTGCAAAAGAACCTCGATGAATCGGAAGCCGCGTTGATCCAACAGGCACGCTTGAACCGCGATCTGCAACAGGGGCTGATGGGCGTGCGATTGGTGCCTTTGGGAAATCTTCAAGATCGCTTTTACCGGCTGCTGCGCCAAACTGCCAAGGAACTCGACAAGAAAGCCAATTTGGAGTTCAGAGGTACGCGTGTGGAAATTGACAGGTCGGTGCTGGAGAAGATCACGGCGCCATTCGAGCATTTGCTGCGAAACGCCGTAGCTCACGGACTTGAATCCCCGGCGGCGCGCCTGCAAGCTGGCAAACCAGAAATTGGGGAAATCACTATTGATGCACGCCAAGTCGGCAACGAAGTGATCATGACCCTTGCTGACGATGGTGCCGGTCTTAATTTCAAACGGATTCGGGAAAAGGCCATCGCACAAGGCTTGTTGGATGCGGACGCGGATGCCACTGACGCCCAACTGACCCAGTTCATCTTCATGGCCGGATTTTCTACCGCCGACCAGGTCTCCCAAGTGGCCGGCCGTGGCGTTGGGATGGATGTTGTCAGAAATGAAATCGTGTCCCTCGGGGGCCGCATTGACATCGCATCCTCCGCGGGCCGCGGCACAACCTTTACCATTGCCCTTCCTCTCACACTTGCGGTGACGCAGGCGGTGCTAGTAAACGTCGGTGAAAACGTCTACGCGATTCCCTCGGTCATGATCGAGCAAGTTCAGGAATACAAAGGCAAGAAATATGACCCATTCCTGGAAATGAAAGAGATCGAGTGGAAAGGCAACCGATATCCGCTTCGGTCACTGGAGGTCCTTCTTGGAAGCCGATTTACCGTTTCCGCGACCAAGAAGGCGGCAGTGATCCTTGCGAAGTCGGGCGCCCAGCGAGCAGCCGTACAGGTCGATTCAATTATCGGTAACCGCGAAATTGTGGTGAAGAACATCGGCCCGCAGCTTGCACGTTTGGCCGGCATCGCGGGCGCGACAATGACCGGTGCGGGGAAAATCATATTGATCCTGAACCCCGTACAGCTTGTCTACCATGAGACTGCCACTTTCAGTTCAGGCGACGCGGCGGTAGCTGTCAAGACCGACACACCGGGAACTGCGGCGGAAGCTGCCGCGGAAGCTCTCGAGGCCTTGCCATCCCAGTCGCTTGCCGAGACCATGGCGGCTGAAGCCCCGGCCGTACCGGTGCAGGCAGCACCGGTGCAACGCGCCAACCCATTGGTGATGGTGGTGGACGATTCATTGACTGTGCGAAAGATTACGAGCCGCATGCTCACACGCGAAGGGTTTGAAGTCGCCACTGCAAAGGATGGCGTTGACGGCTTGCAGCAGCTCCAAGACATTGAGCCCGACATCATCCTGCTTGACATCGAGATGCCGCGCATGGACGGCTTTGAATTTGCGCGTAATGTGCGTGCTGATGCAAAGACGAAGGGCATCCCCATCATCATGATCACTTCGCGCACTGCCGACAAGCATCGCAATCATGCGATAGAAATTGGCGTCAATGAGTACATGGGCAAGCCTTATCAGGAAGAACAGTTGCTTGCCAAGATCAGAGAATTCACCCAGCACCGGGGCACTACGTAACACGGACGACACTTTGAGTGCCTTGACCCGGTGCGAAAGAGGATATTTTCCTGACGTGCGTTACCTCAGGTTCTTCGCTCGGAGAGTCCCTTGCCGGAGTCCAGAAAGAGCTCCAACAGGTCATTCAGGAACAATCGCCCCTTTCTTGTCGGACGTACGTGAAGATGGTTGCGCTCGATCAAGCCCTTCGCCTCGGCCCGTTCCAACGCGGGCAAAACCGCAGCAGTCCCCAAGCCTGTTCGTTCCGTGAAAAGCGCCACTGGAAATCCGGACTCCAGACGCAAAGCGTTCAACATGAATTCAAATGGCAATTCGTACGCTGAGACTTCTCGGATCTCCTGACTAGCCTCACCTACCGGCGCACTTTGCATGTATTTTTCTGGATGCTTGTGCTTGACCTTGCGCACGATGCGATCCGGGTACGAAATCTTGCCGTGTGCCCCCGCACCAATACCCAGGTAGTCTCCAAAATTCCAATAATTGAGGTTATGGCGGCAGGCGCGTCCACTCTTGGAATAAGCGGAAGTCTCATAGTTCTGATATCCAGCGGCGGCGAGTTTCTCAATTACCAACGTATGCATATCGGCCGCCAAGTCATCATCGGGTAGCGGGGGAGGATCCCGGTGAAACAGCGTGTTGGGTTCCAACGTCAGGTGATAGAGAGAAAGATGTGGCACTCCATAGCCAATGGCCACATCAACATCGCGTTCACACTCGGCCAGACTTTGTTTGGGCAAGGCAAACATGAGGTCCAGATTGACATTGTCAAAGCACGCCTTCGCAATCTCGATGGCGCGCCGCGCTTCTTCCGCGTCGTGGATCCGACCCAACGATTTCAGGTGTGTGCCATTGAAGCTTTGAATGCCAAGAGACAGCCTGTTGATGCCAGCACGTGCAAACCCCTCAAACTTCCCAGCCTCCACAGTCCCGGGATTCGCCTCCAGCGTTATTTCGGCCAATGGATCTAGCGGCATGCGCGCTCGAACCGCTGCCAGAATTTCATCGATGGCGTCGGCCGAGAAGAGGCTAGGCGTGCCACCACCAAAGAACACAGTATTTACACGCCTGCCCCAAACATTCGGCAACTCATGGTCCAGGTCGGCAATCAAGGCATCCAGATATCGCCGCTCCGGAATCCCTTCTCGGACGGCATGTGAATTGAAATCGCAGTACGGACACTTGCGAACACACCACGGAAGGTGAATGTAGAGTGACAATGGGGGAAGCGTTTTCAGAGCCGTCCTAGCATCCCGCGAGACAAAGCCAACAGTGCTCACTTGGCCGTCCACGCCGGCAGCTTGGCGGCCAAATTCTTCAGCGCTTTCCCGCGGTGGCTGATCCGATTCTTGATTTCCGCCGGCAACTGTGCTGCTGTGCAGGCGTGCTCGCGCAGGAAAAAGTGGGGGTCATAGCCAAACCCGCCCGTTCCGTCAGGGTTGTCGACAATTTCTCCATCCCAATCCGCCTCCGAAATCAGGGGAATGGGATCATCCGCATGCCGGACAAGGGCCAGCACGCAATAGTAGAAAGCCCGTCGATCGGTGTGCCCCGAAAGTTCTGCAACCAGCTTCGCATTGTTTCGTGAATCGGAGCGCGGCTCTCCCGCAAATCGCGCGGAGTAAACGCCCGGCGCTCCATTGAGCGCCAGCGCGCAAATCCCCGAATCGTCGGCCAAGGCGGGCAATCCGGATGCCGCTGAGGCATGCCGTGCTTTGGCCAATGCGTTTTCCAGAAAAGTCGCGTGTGGCTCGTCGGCTTCCGCAATGCCCAGCGCTTGCTGCGGTACCGCATCAATCCCAAATGGCAGAAGCAGCGCAGAAAACTCCCGCAATTTTCCGAAATTCCCCGACGCAATCACAATCTTGTTCATGCACCCATTATCCCGTGTAGCCTGCCGGCATGCTGCATTGCGATAAAATCGCCATTCCACCATCACCGTGTGGTGTTTTCGCCTTCATTCTTCCCGAGTCCAGGAATCAACGATGACCATCAAAGTTGCCATTAATGGCTATGGCCGCATTGGCCGAAACATTCTTCGCGCCCACTACGAATCGGGCAAAAAACACGATATCCAGATAGTCGCGATCAATGACCTGGGTCCTGTGGAAACCAACGCTCACTTGACGCGATATGACACGGCACACGGCAAATTTCCAGGGTCCGTCGCTGTCGAGGGCGATTCGATGGTCGTCAACGGGGACAAGATCAGGGTGCTCGCGCAACGGGATCCTGCACAACTACCCTGGGGTGAACTCGGCGTGGATGTCGTGCTTGAGTGCACCGGATTTTTCACGACCAAGGAAAAAGCGTCCGCACACCTCAAAGGCGGCGCCAAGAAAGTCATCATTTCGGCACCCGGTGGCAAGGACGTCGATGCAACCATCGTCTATGGTGTCAATCACGCGACGCTCACGTCGGCCATGACGGTGATTTCGAACGCCAGTTGCACCACGAATTGCCTGGCGCCGTTGGTCAAACCCCTTCACGACAAGCTGGGAGTGACGACCGGGCTGATGACGACCGTGCACGCTTATACCAATGATCAGGTTCTCACTGACGTCATGCACGAGGACCTGCGCAGGGCGCGCTCAGCGACCATGTCGATGATCCCCACCAAAACCGGTGCCGCAGCGGCGGTTGGACTGGTTCTGCCCGACCTCAATGGAAAACTGGATGGCTATGCGATTCGCGTACCGACCATCAACGTTTCGATTGTCGATCTGTCGTTCATTGCCGCACGCGATACCTCGGTAGACGAAGTCAATGCAATCATGAAGGCGGCAAGTGAGGAGCCCGGGATGAAAGGAATCCTAGGATTCAACAAGGCTCCCTTGGTATCGATCGATTTCAATCACGATAGCCATTCCTCGACGTTTGATGCCACACTGACCAAGGTCAGCGGTAAGCTGGTCAAGGTATCGTCGTGGTATGACAACGAGTGGGGATTCAGCAACCGAATGCTCGATACCACGGTTGCGTTGATCGCCGCGCGGTAACAACAATAGATGACTGGAGTTTCACATGGGTAGGACTCATGCCATCGTGATGTTGGGATTGCTGGTCGCAGCTTGTGACAAACCTGCCCCGCCTCCGCCATCACTTCCGGTGCAAACGGCGGGCGACGCAATGAAACGGGACAACGCGGATATCGAAAAACGCTTGGCGGAACAAAAAGCAGAGGTGGATAGGAGGTTCTCAGAATCACGTGCTATTGAGGACCGTGCAACAATGACCGCCATTTTGACAAATGCCCGCGAACGGTTTGCCCGCAAAGTTGACGAAGCATTCGCGGCCAAACGTAGCGGATTGGGCCCCATCATCAAGGATTTGGAGGCTCAGAGGGCCGAAGCCGAAGCGTTGCCCACCAACAACTGCACGATTCCCATCAAGGCGGAGATGATTTCCGGCATGTCCAGTGCGATTGAAGGCCTGAACTTGTTCGCAAGGGAAGCCGGAGATCAGAGCGAAGCCTCCAAGGCAAAGATGCTTGATGGTGCATCGCGCCTTGCCGGAATGGCCGAAAGCCTAAAAGCCTGCCAATAACGAATCTGACATGTTCAAGCGCCTCACCGACCTCGACCTCGCCGGTCAACGCGTCTTCATTCGAGCCGATTTGAATGTCCCGCAAGACGACGCGGGTCAAATTACCGACGATACGCGCATCCGCGCGTCTATTCCTGCCATTCGCCTGGCTTTGGACAAAGGTGCGGCCGTGATGGTGACTTCGCACTTGGGGCGTCCAACGGAAGGTGAACTGAAGGCCGAGGACTCGCTTGCACCGATTGCCAGGCGGATGTCCGAATTGCTGGGTTGTGAGGTGCCGTTGGTGTCCGATTGGGTCGGTGGTGTCCCGCTGCGCCCCGGTCAGGTCGTGCTGCTCGAGAATTGCCGCGTCAACAAGGGCGAAAAGAAGAACAGCGATGAGTTGGCTCAAAAGATGGCCAAGCTGTGCGACATCTATGTCAATGATGCCTTTGGTACTGCGCATCGCGCAGAAGCCACGACACACGGCATCGCGAAGTATGCCCCCATTGCATGTGCGGGGCCGCTGTTGGCTGCGGAACTCGATGCGTTGGGGCAAGCCCTGAAATCGCCGAGGCGTCCGCTGGTAGCAATTGTGGCCGGATCCAAAGTCTCTACCAAGCTGACGATCCTCAAATCGCTTGCAGGAAAGGTTGATCAGTTGGTTGTTGGTGGCGGAATTGCCAATACATTCTTGCTGGCCGAGGGCCACCCGATCGGCAAATCGCTCGCAGAGCCTGATTTGGTGGGCGAGGCGCGGACCATCATCGAGTTGATGTCGGCGCGCGGCGCCGCAGTGCCGGTTCCAACGGACGTGGTCTGTGGCAAGGCATTTGCGGCGGATACCCCTGCGGTGACCAAGCGTGCTTCCGATGTTGCGTCGGACGACATGATTTTCGACATTGGTCCGGAAACTGCACAGAAATTGGCGGCAATCATGGAAGCTGCCGGCACCATCGTTTGGAATGGGCCCGTGGGCGTGTTTGAGTTCGATGCATTTTCAAACGGGACAAAGGTAGTGGCACAAGCGATCGCCCGCTCAAAGGCGTTCTCCATTGCGGGCGGCGGTGACACCTTGGCCGCGATCGCAAAATTCGGGATTACCGACCAGGTGTCCTACATTTCGACAGGTGGCGGCGCCTTCCTCGAGTTTCTCGAAGGCAAGACTTTGCCCGCTGTGGAAATCCTCGAGCAACGCGCCAGTCACTAACCCCAAGGATTACCATGCCCCGCGCTACAAAGATCGTCGCCACGCTAGGACCTGCCACCTCCTCACCGGAAGTTCTCGACCGCCTGATCGCCGCAGGTGTCAACGTGGTCAGAATGAATTTCTCACACGGCACCGCTGACGACCATGTGAAGCGGGCGACGCTGATTCGCGAGTTGGCGGCGAAGCATGGACGGCCCGTTGGGATCCTGGCTGACCTACAGGGGCCCAAGATCCGGGTCGGCAAATTTGCAGAAGGAAAAATCACCCTGAAGGCCGGTGACGCCTTCATTCTCGATGCCGCCTGCGAATTGGGTGACCAAGCCCGCGTGGGCATTGATTACAAGGAATTGCCACGCGACGTAAAGCCTGGAGACTTACTGCTGCTCAACGATGGCTTGTTGGTGTTCGAGGTCACGCGTGTGGATCGTAACGAGGTGCATTGCATCGTAAGGCAAGGCGGCGTGCTGTCCAACAACAAGGGCATCAACCGTAAGGGCGGCGGGCTGACCGCGCCACCGTTGACCGCCAAAGACATGGATGACATCAAGACCGCGGCGCTGTTGAAGGCGGACTTCCTGGCTGTGTCATTTCCCAAAAGCGGCGCCGATATGTACATGGCGCGTGAGTTGATGCGCGCCGCAGGTGGCGCCTCCCTCCTGATCGCAAAGATTGAGCGAAGCGAAGCAGTAACGCACGACGCGCTGGCAGACATCATGAAGGCGTGCGATGGCATCATGGTCGCCCGCGGCGACTTGGCCGTGGAAGTTGGCGATGCGGCGGTGCCCGCGTTGCAAAAACGCATGATTCGCATGGCGCGCGAAATGAACAAGCTCACCATTACCGCCACGCAAATGATGGAGTCGATGATCAATTCGCCGATCCCCACGCGCGCGGAGGTGTCGGACGTGGCCAATGCGGTTCTCGACGGCACGGACGCGGTAATGCTTTCCGCTGAGACCGCCTCCGGCAGCTACCCCGTGGAAGCGGTTGAGGCGATGGCCCGCGTTTGTGTTGAAGCGGAGAAAAGTGCCCAAGTCAAACTCGACCGCGAATTCCTGGATCGCGTGTTTACCCGCGTCGACCAATCCATTGCCATGGCCGCTTTGTTTACGGCGCATCACCTGAAGGTCAAGTGCATTGCCGCCTTGACGCAATCCGGATCGACCGCCCTCTGGATGTCACGACTTAACTCCGGCGTGCCGATTTATGCGCTGACTCCGGAGCCGACAACCCTGACCAAGGGTGCACTGATGCGAGATGTCCGGCCTTACACCCTCGCCTATGAAGGACACGACCGCGATAGGTTGATGGCCGAAGCAGAGAGCGTGCTGATCGACAACGGCGTGGCACAACACGGTGATCTGGTGGTGTTCACCATGGGTGAGCCGATTGGGCAATCCGGCGGGACCAACACGATGATCATCGTGAAGCTGGGCGAACGGCGAAAGGCCTGACGATCCGCATCTTCGGGCTCCTTCCTCGAGGCGGCTCACCCCGGGGTTATTGAAGCATTCCCTTAGGCTGCATCGATCGACAATGCGTCAAGCTTGATGCACTCGGCGTTGTCATGCATCAGGAAATCCTTCGTGCGTTGACGCACTTGGTCGACCGCTTTGTGCTTGATCGCTCCCACTGGATCAAGTGCAAATCCAACCCAACCGGGTATCTTGAACAAGTGGTCGTTGACCAGTTTCACGGCCAGTCCTTGCGGCGACCGCACGTAGCCGACCCACTCCTTGACCGGCCTGATCTGTGAATTGATATTTTCGACATCATTCACCCATCCAGCAGTTGACGAACACACGCGGGGAGACTGGCTTGGCGCCGGGCTCGATTGCGGCGTTCCAGTTTGATCCGGCGCCTCCTCAATTTCAGCTTTGACCGACTTACACGCGGGAAAGCACTCCTCCGGATTTCCGTCGGAATGCCTAGCAGAGGCAGTGATCGGGGCAGCGAGCAGGATCAAAATCACTGCTGCGGTATTGAATTTTCGCTTCACGATGTCTCCCGTTAGTGAGTTGCTTCGTTGATGGGATTCATTGTGAAAGCAATGCGCTCACATTTCAATACTAATTTCTCTTGGTACTAATATACGGTACTCTATGCATCAGTCGTCAACCTGAAAGCCTTTCATTCACTCTCAATAGACCAAATGACGAACAAAGCCACGACCCGTACGCTTTTGGCGGCCATCAAATCCAGCCTCAAGGCGGACAACATTTCTTATCGGACGCTTGCAGAAAAACTCAACCTCTCCGAATCAAGCATCAAGCGCCTGTTTGCAGATGAGTCGTTCACGATCAAGCGTATCGACGAAATATGTGAAGTACTTGGCATCGACATGTTTGAGCTGGCGCGCCGAGCACGGGGCGCTGCGGCCGACACCAATGAGATGTCCGACGAGCAGGAAGCGGCGTTGGCCGCGGATCCGCGATTGCTGGGCCTTTTCTACCTGTTGTTCAATGATTGGACCGTGGACGAAATCCTCGACACCCACGACCTTGCCAAACCGGCCTGCACTTTGTTGCTCTCTCAACTCGAGCGAATTGGGTTGATTGAAGTCGGCGTCAACGACCAGGTCAAACTCAAGGTCCCGAAATCACTGCGGCTTCAGCGGGACGGCCCTATCCGCCGCACGCATGGCAAGACCGTGGTCGGAGATTTTCTGCAGGCGGATTTCGTGGCCTTGGGCGCTTTTTTCCGATTTGAGTTTCGCGACCTTTCGAAAGCTTCTGTCGCCCTCCTCGAACGCAAGCTCGACCGCATTGCACAGGAGTTTCACGAACTCGCCGAACTGGACAGCTATTTGCCGCCTGGCGAGCGGGAAACCATCGGCATGGCACTGGGCATTCGACCTTGGACCATGCAGTGGGTCACGGGCATCAAGAAGCGAAACGCCTGACGTTTCTGGCATTATTTCGCGAGCGTGCGCAAGTAGTTCACCATTTGCCAAACCTCGGTATCCGAGAGCTGCGGATGAGGCGGCATCGCGGTATCCGGTGAACCGAATCGAATGATCCAGTACAACTGGCCGTCTGGAACGCCCTCGACCGTCTTGGCACAGGCGAAATTGCGGGGACGGGGGGTAAATTGGTCGGCAAGTTTGCCTTTGCCGTCTCCCCGTCGGCCATGGCAGGCGGCACAACTGGCTGCGCCATCGGCACCGCGGAAAATTTTCTCGGCGGCCGCGTTGCCTTCGGCACTGGATGCAACGGGATTCATTCGACCGTAAAACTCCTCAGGCGCCTTGCCGGTGAATCGAGGCTGCGGACACTCGCCCGGCGGGGGGGATGACTGTGCCCAGGCGAATTGGACCATGCTGGCCGCCGCCAAGAGTCCGCAAAATTTCAAGAAATTTGACACGCGCATGGCTCAACTCCTTTGCGAAACAGACGCACTGTTCAATTTGCGCGTCCGCGATTCCGACCATTTGACTCAACGCAACTTCGACCTGATCCCAAGCCCAAAACTGCCTCGGCTTGATGGTCATCAAATCCTCAACGCATGGTAGCACGACAATGTATACACACTCAGTCACCGCTGGAGGACCCTATGTACAAGCACATCCTAGTTCCACTTGAAGGTTCAAGGCTGAGTCTCAAGGCACTCGACACTGCTGCGGGCCTTGCGGTTTCGTTCGGCGCAAAGGTCACGGCAGTGACTGTTTCGCCCCCTTATCCCATCACTGTCATGGGGGAAGGTTACATGCTGGACCTCAATTCACCGGCTGAATGGGAAAAGTCCACAGACGCACATGTTCAAAAGCTCAGACATGCCGCCGAGAAGCGGGCCGCAAAAAAGGGACTGACGATTGGGTTTACGTCAGTGACCAGTGAGCAGCCCTATCTGGGGATTATCGAGGCCGCTGAAAAGAAGAAATGCGACCTGATCGTCATGTCCTCCCATGGCCGGCGCGGAGTCGCCGCACTGTTGTTGGGCAGCGAGACGACCAAGGTGTTGACGCATTCCAAGTTGCCTGTCCTGGTTTGCAGATAGGACCCCCGGGGCGCCGCAGTACGCAGCGTCACGAAGTCTCAAAGGCACGTGGCGGCAAGCGGGACCCCATGCCTGCCGCAGGCGCGCCATAACCTGTTCCCTGCCCCCTCGCTCGACATGCCCGCGATGTCGCCGCTGGAAGCCCCAAGGTAAAATGCGGGTCTGCGATTTTTCATTCCCGCCCATCCAGCCTCCGGAGCCCGATCCATGCCACTCGTTTCCATGCGCCAACTTCTCGACCACGCCGCCGAGAACGACTACGGCTTGCCGGCGTTCAACGTCAACAATCTTGAGCAAGTGCAGGCCATCATGGAAGCTGCATCGGAGACCGATTCACCGGTCATCATGCAAGCCTCTGCGGGCGCGCGGAAATATGCAGGCGAAACGTTTCTGAAGTATCTGATCGAGGCTGCCGTTGACTCTTTTCCCAATGTCCCGATTGCCATGCACCAGGATCATGGTCAATCGCCCGCCGTTTGCCAGCAAGCGATGCGCTTGGGTTTTTCGTCGGTCATGATGGATGGATCGCTCCAGGCGGACGGAAAGACCATCGCAAGCTATGAATACAACGTCGACGTCACCCGCAAGGTGGTTGACATGGCCCATGTGATCGGCGTTTCCGTCGAGGGTGAACTCGGCTGCCTGGGCTCTCTGGAAACCATGCGCGGCGACAAGGAGGATGGCCACGGAACCGACGCGACCATGACGCGCGAGCAGTTGCTCACCGACCCCAACCAAGCTGCGGACTTCGTCAAGCAAACCGGCGTGGATGCCTTGGCAATTGCCATCGGCACCTCGCACGGCGCCTACAAATTCACGCGCAAGCCAACTGGCGACATCCTGGCAATTGATCGCATCAAGGAGATTCATGCGCGCATCCCCAACACGCATTTGGTCATGCATGGCTCTTCCTCCGTGCCTCAGGATCTGCTGCAAATCATTCGTGAAAATGGCGGCGAAATGAAGGAAACCTATGGCGTGCCGGTGGAAGAAATCCAGGAAGGCATCAAGCACGGCGTGCGCAAGGTCAATATCGATACCGACATTCGACTCGCCATGACGGCGGCCATCCGGAAATACATGAACAGCAACAAGTCGGCCTTTGACCCGCGCGACTATCTGAAGCCGGCGCGTGCGGCCGCCAAGGAGATTTGCAAGCAGCGTTACCAGCAGTTCAACTGCGCAGGGCAGGCGTCAAAAATAAAAGCCGTCAACCTCACCAAGATGGCAGAAAAGTACGCCAAGGGTGAGCTCAAACAGGTCGTGAATTGAACGACGCCCTCGCGGCAGGGCACTACTGCCGCAACTGCAATCTGTTCCTTGGCGACAAGCCCGCAAATTTCTGCTCGCACTGCGGACAAGAAACGCGGGCGCACCCGCTGTCGATCCGCGAGTTCTTGGGGCGGTGCGTGGCATTGGAAGGACGGATTGCACGCACGCTCGGACTGCTGGTCTTTCGCCCGGGCGAACTGACGGTCCGATACAACGCCGGGCAGCGGGTGCGCTATGTTTTGCCGCTCAGGTTGTACTTCGCGGCAAGCCTGATTTTTTTCATTGTCGTAAAACTGTTCGGCGCCGGCTCCCTGGTCAAGAGCGACGAAGCTCGAAGGGATCTGGCAAAAGAAAACATCATCGTATGGCAGGGCGACACCAGCGCCGTAAAGGCCGCTCCCGCCGGTCCCCCCGTGGAATTGAAGGGGCTTTCAAAGGACGACCGTCAAAAGCCATTTATCGATGTTGTTCAATGTGATCCTTTGCCAACACAGTGCACGAAACTGAAGTCGCATCTGACTGAAAAATACGGCCAGCAAACGATGGCTGAGG
>JBGAUM010000001.1:0-106330 GCA_044228625.1 Usitatibacteraceae bacterium
GATTGTCCTGATTCCCGGAATCGGCAAGGTCATCAACGGCTCTCGCCGCTGGCTGTCGTTGGGCTTCATGACGATGCAGCCTTCTGAGTTGATGAAGCTCTTCGCCGTGTTGTATGCGGCGGATTACACGGTGCGCAAGGCCGCCTTCATGCACGACGTGCGCAAAGGCTTCCTGCCGATGCTGTCGGTGATGGTGTTCATCGCCGCCTTGTTGCTGCGGCAACCCGATTTCGGCGCACTGGTCGTGATTACGACGATCGCCATGGGCATCCTGTTCTTGGGCGGATTGAATTGGCGGATCTTCGCCGCACTTCTTGCCGGACTGGCCGTTTCGTTTGCGTTCCTCGTCGTGACGTCGCCGTATCGATGGCAACGCGTGACGTCCTACATGGATCCGTGGGCCGACGAATTGGGCAAGGGCTACCAACTTTCGCACGCACTGATCGCCTTCGGCCGCGGCGAGTGGTTTGGCGTGGGCCTGGGGGCCAGCGTCGAAAAGTTGCTCTACCTGCCGATGGCACATACCGACTTTCTGCTGGCCGTCATCGGGGAGGAGCTTGGATTCCTGGGGGTGCTCGCGGTCATCGCACTCTTCACATTGCTGATTTATCGCGCGTTCATGGTGGGTCGCGAAGCCATGATGCGCGAGCGCTACTTCGCCGCCCTGGTGGCGCAGGGCATCGGCCTCTGGTTCGCCGTGCAGGCCTTCATCAACATGGGCGTCAACCTGGGCCTGCTACCGACCAAAGGCCTCACGTTGCCGTTCCTGTCCTATGGCGGCACGGGCGTCATCGTGAACTGCATGGCCGTGGCGATCCTGCTGCGCGTGGACTTCGAGAATCGCGCTTCGACGGCGAGAAGCGGGGGGCGTCGATGAGCCATCCCCTTCAGCGGACCGCCCTCATCAATCGCGCTTCGACGGCGAGAAGCGGGGGGCGTCGATGAGCCATCCCCTTCAGCGGACCGCCCTCATCATGGCCGCCGGAACCGGCGGGCATATTTTTCCGGGCTTGGCCATCGCCGAGCAACTGGCCGCCCAAGGTTGGTCCATCGTCTGGTTGGCCACGCCGTCCGGCATGGAACACAAGCTGGTCGGTCAAAAGGGCTACCCGATCGAAGTTGTGCCGATGCAGGGTGTGCGAAGCAAAGGCGCGGTGGCCTGGTTGATGTTGCCGGCACGACTCCTGCGTGCGTTCTGGGTGGCCCTGCGCATCATTCGACGGGTGAGGCCCGACGTCGTGGTGTCCATGGGCGGATACGTGGCGTTTCCCGGCGGCATGATGGCGGTACTGCTGGGCAGACCGCTCGTCGTGCATGAGCCCGGCGCGCATGCGGGGCTGACCAATCGCGTGCTCGCATTGATCGCAGATCGTGTGCTGGTGGGATTCCCGAAGACCTTTGACGAGATCCCCAAGAATGCATTGGCCCGGGCGTTGCCCCGACCCAAGCGCATTGAATGGCTCGGAACGCCGGTTCGGCATGACATCGCGTCTCTCGATCCACCGCTGGCGCGACTTGGTACGCGGAGCGGCCCAATGCGGCTGCTCATTGTGGGCGGGAGCCTCGGCGCGAAATCCCTCAATGACCTGGTGGTCGCGGCACTCGCAGCAATGCGTCGAGAAGATCGTCCGGAGGTCGTCCATCAGTCCGGCGAAAAGAACCACGCGGAGCTCTTGGCGGCGTACGCGGCAACGGATGTAAAGGCCACGGTGGTGCCGTTTATCAACGACATGGCGGCGCGCCTTGCGTGGTGCGACTTGATGCTCTGCCGGTCCGGTGCAATTACGGTGGCCGAACTGGCAGCAGCAGGCGTCGCGAGCGTTCTGGTTCCCCTGCCGTACTTCGTGGCCGAGGAGCAGGACGCCAATGCACGTTTCCTGGCCGACGCGGGCGCCGGTGTGGTGGTGAAGCAGTTGGAAGCCTCGCCACAGTCATTGGCGACACTGCTCGCATCATTCACCCGCGAAAAGTTGCTGGCCATGGCCAATGCGGCACGCGCCTTGGGCAAGCCCGACGCGACCGCCCGCTGTGCCCATGCCTGCTTGGAGCTTGCCGCATGAAACACAAGGTCAAGCGCCTGCACTTCGTCGGGATTGGCGGTTCCGGCATGTCCGGCATTGCCGAAGTCCTCATCAATCTGGGTTATGCCGTCAGCGGGTCTGACTTGGCCGAGTCCGCCACGGTCAAGCGCCTGCGCGCGCTCGGCGCCACCATCGCGATCGGACATGCCGCCGCCAATATCGGGACGGCGGACGCGGTCGTCATCTCCAGTGCCGTGAAGGCCGATAACGCGGAAGTAGTGGCCGCGCGTGCCGCGCACATTCCGGTGGTGCCGCGCGCCATGATGCTCGCGGAGTTGATGCGCTTCAAGCAGGGCATTGCGGTCGCGGGCACGCACGGCAAGACCACCACCACGTCGTTGATCGCCCACGTGTTGGGAGAAGCCGGACTCGATCCGACGTGTGTGATCGGCGGGCGTTTGAACTCCATCGGCACCAACGCACGCCTGGGGCAGGGGGAGTGGTTGGTGGCGGAGGCCGACGAATCCGACGCGTCCTTCCTCTACCTCACGCCGATGATGGCCGTGGTCACCAATATCGACGCCGACCACATGGACACCTACGGGCAGGACTTCGAGCGATTGAAGGCCGCGTTCGTGGAGTTCATCGAGCATCTGCCGTTTTATGGCTTGGCGGTGTTGTGCAGCGACGACGCGCACGTGCGCGCCATTGTGCCGTTGATCACCAAGCCGGTGTTGACCTACGGGGTCGAGGACGGTGCGGACTTGCGCGCCACCAATGTGCGCGCGGCGGGCGCGACCATGAAATTCACCGCTGTTTCTCGCGACGGCAACGCACCGCTGGAGGTGTCGCTGAATCTCGCTGGCCGCCACAATGTTTTGAACGCGCTTTCCGCCATCGCCATCGGACGCGAGGCAGGCGTGGACGATGCGTCCATCGCGCGTGCACTCGCCACGTTCGGCGGCGTGGGCCGCCGCTTCCAGCGATATGGCGAGATTGCCATCGAGGGCGGCGGCACCTTTACGCTCATCGACGACTACGGCCATCATCCGGTGGAGATGGATGCAGTATTGACGGCCGCGCGCGGCGCGTTTCCGGATCGCCGTTTGCTGCTCGCGTTCCAGCCGCACCGCTATACGCGGACGCGTGATTTGTTCGAGGACTTCGTGCGGGTGATCTCGACGGCCGATGAGGTCGTGCTGGCCGATGTGTATCCGGCCGGCGAAGCGCCCATCGTGGCTGCTGATGGCCGCGCACTGGCGCGTGCGTTGCGCGTAAGTGGAAAACTCGAACCCGTGTTTGTGGACTCCGCAGTGGAAATGCCGGACGCGGTGCGCTCACGCGTCAGGGACCAGGACGTGGTGATTTGCATGGGCGCGGGCTCGGTGGGCGGCGTGGCGCCTGCGCTGGCGGGTCTGGGAGGGGGCGAGTGAACATGGCCGATCTTCCGCGATCCACATCGACGCCGCGCGGCGAACTGCGCATGAATGAGCCGATGGCGCGGCATGTGTCGTGGCGGGCCGGCGGACACGCACGGCGCTTTTTCAAGCCTTCCAATCTTGAAGGTCTCGTCGCATTCCTGCCTTCGCTGCCACGCGATGAAGCGATTCTGTTTGTGGGCTTAGGCAGCAATCTGCTGGTCCGCGATGGAGGCTTCAACGGCACCGTCGTGCTGACGACGCCCACCATCCACGGCCTCTTACTTGATGCGATCGACCAGACCATCGTGTGCGCGGGCGCAGGCGTGGCCTCGCCGCATGTGGCGAAATTCGCGGCCAAGAATGGTCTCATCGGTTCCGAATGGCTTGCCGGTGTGCCCGGCACGGTCGGCGGTGCACTGGCGATGAACGCGGGCTGCTATGGCACGGAGACCTGGGAGCAGGTCGTCGATTGCCAGACGATTGATCGCGAAGGAAAGCTGCACACGCGCACGGCAGGCGACTACGACATCGGCTATCGCCACGTCGCCGCGCGGTTCGCCGGTGACGAGTGGTTCGTCTCCGCACGCTTCCGGTTTGTTCCGGGCGATGTCAGCGTGGCGCAGTCCAAGATCAAGGAGCTGCTGGCCAAGCGCATGGCCTCGCAGCCGCTGGACAAGCCCAATGCCGGGTCCACCTTTCGCAATCCACCGGGCGATCACGCGGCGCGGCTCATTGAATCCTGCGGACTCAAGGGGTTCTCGATCGGCGGTGCACAGGTGTCCACCAAGCACGCCAATTTCATCATCAACACCGGCACGGCAACGGCGGCGGACATCGAATCGCTGATTGATCACATGCAGGACACGGTGAAGCATCGAACCGGTGTCGAGTTGGTGCGCGAAGTGCGCATCGTGGGAGATTCGGCATGAGGCGCCGTGGAAACACAAGCATTGGCGGGCATTACGGGCCATTCTTGCCCCAAACGCCTCGCCCCTATTGGAGTTTGCATTGAACATTGATGTGAAATCACTGGGAAAGGTGGCGGTGCTGATGGGCGGCTCCAGCGCCGAACGGGAGATTTCGCTCCTGTCCGGCAATGGGGTGCTGGCGGCCTTGAAGGAGAAGGGCGTGGACGCGCATGCCTTTGATCCGGCCGTGCATTCGCTGTTCGATTTGCCGCGCGAAAAGTTCGACCGCGTGTTCATCGCGTTGCATGGGCGTTTCGGCGAGGACGGCACGCTGCAAGGCGTCCTGGAGACTTTGAAGATTCCGTACACCGGGTCCGGCGTGATGGGATCGGCGATCGCCATGGACAAGTGGCGGACCAAACTGGTGTGGCAGGCCGCGGGGATTCCCACGCCAAAGTACCAGCTTGTCACGCGCAGTACGGATCCAGCCGCGTTGGTCGATTCGCTGGGTCTGCCGCTGATCGTGAAACCGGCGCGCGAAGGCTCGTCCATCGGCGTGACCAAAGTCGTATCGTTGACCGACTTGCCGGCCGCCATTGAACTGGCGATCAAGCTCGATCCGTTGGTGATCGCCGAGGAATTCGTGGCCGGCGATGAGTTGACCGGTGCCATCGTGGGCGACGACGCATTGCCGCTGATCCGCATCGAGGCGCCGAAGGATTCCGGGTACGACTACAAGAACAAGTACTTCACCGACGTCGTGAAGTACCACTGCCCCTCCGGCATCCGTGCGGATTTGGAGGAACGCATTCGCTCCATGACCTTGAAGGCTTTTCGCGTGCTGGGCTGCGCAGGTTGGGGCCGCGCCGACATGATGCTCGCGGAGGACGGCCGCATCGGATTCCTCGAGATGAACACCTCGCCCGGCATGACCGGCCACTCCCTGGTGCCCATGGCGGCCAAAGCGGTCGGAATGAGCTATCCCGATCTATGCGTACGCGTGCTGGCGCATGCAGGACTGAAAGCCTAGACATGAATACCCGCAAACAGGCCCAGGACCCCACCGTTCCGCTGGCGCGCAGGCGGGGCGTGGTGATCGCCGCCGGCGTGGCCGCCTTTGCGGCCGCATTGATCACCGCATGGCTCGCCATCGGCCTGGTTTCCAAAGAACGCAGCAAGTGGCTGCCGGTCAAAGAGGTGCGATTCACCGGGGAATTCAAGCGCGTCGATCCCGACGCGTTGCGGCGAATCGGTGAAGCCATGCAGTCGATGGGCGGTTCCATGCTGACGCTCGACCTTGCACAGGTGCGCGTAGCCGTGAAGGAGGTCGAATGGGTGCGGGAGGCGACGGTGTCACGCCGCTTCCCGGGAACGGTCGTGGTGGGTGTCGAGGAGCATCAGCCCTTCGCGCGGTGGGAGTCGGTGGAAGCGCCGGAAGACGAATTGTTGGTCAGCGTCGCCGGGGAAGTGTTCAGCGCAGATCTCGATGAGCCGTTGCCGACACTCGGAGGCCCGAAGGACAGCGCGCGCGAGGTGCTTGCGGCATTCCAGTCGTTCCGCACGGAAGCGGCTCAGGCAGGCGTTTCGCTTGCCGCTGCGCGGCTCTCGGCACGCCGTGCATGGACGCTCACGCTGGAGAACGGGACCACCCTCGCGTTGGGCCGCAACGACGGAATTCCGCGTCTTGCGCGCTACTTGCGCGTCCAGTCCGCCATTGCCGGGTTGCGGCAAAGCGGGCTGCGCATTGATTTGCGGTACGCCAATGGCATTGCCGTGCATTCCCCTGTCAACGCAACTGCAAAAGGCAAATCGTGAAACGTGATTTCGAGCTGGGACAACTCATGAACAAGCCGCGCGAAACGAAACAACTGCTGGTCGCCCTCGATATCGGCACTTCGAAGATTGTCGCGATCGTCGGTGAAGTGATGCCCGATGGATCGCTCGCGATTCTCGGCATCGGTCAGCACCCGTCGAAGGGCTTGAAAAAGGGCGTGGTCGTCAACATCGAGGCCACGGTCGCCGGCATCCAGCGCGCGCTGGAGGAAGCCGAACTCATGGCAGACGTCAAGATTCGCGACGTGATCACCGGCATCGCGGGGTCGCACATCAAGAGCTTCAACTCCCATGGCATGGTCGCGATCAAGGACAAGGAAGTGAGCCAGTGGGATGTCGACCGCGTGGTGGAGACGGCGCGCGCGGTCAACATTCCCATGGACCAGCAGATCCTTCACATCCTGACGCAGGAGTACATCATCGACGGGCAGGAAGATGTGCGCGAACCGGTCGGCATGAGCGGCGTGCGCCTGGAAGTGAAGGTGCACATCGTGACGGGCGCCGTTTCGGCGGCGCAGAACATCATGAAGTGCGTGCGACGGTGTGGCCTCGAAGTGAAGGACCTGGTGCTGCAGCCGCTCGCATCCTCCATTGCCGTGCTGTCGCAGGATGAGAAGGACCTCGGTGTCTGCCTCGTCGACATCGGGGGCGGGACCACCGACATTGCGGTGTTCACCGGCGGTGCCATCCGCCACACGGCCGTGATCCCGATCGCGGGAGACCAGATCACCAACGATATCGCGATGGCATTGCGCACGCCGACCAAGGATGCCGAGGACATCAAGATGAGCCATGGATGCGCGCTACGGCAGTTGGCGAGCCCGAACGATGTGATCGAGGTGCCCGGCGTCGGCGATCGCGAGCCACGCCAAATGTCGCGTCAGACCCTTGCCGAAGTGATCGAGCCGCGGGTGGAAGAACTGTACTCGCTCATTCAGCGCGAATTGCGCGCGTCCGGATTCGAGGAATTGCTCTCGTCCGGCATTGTGCTGACCGGCGGCAGTGCGGGGATGGCCGGCATGGTCGAACTGGGGGAAGAAGTGTTCCACATGCCGGTGCGTTTGGGCGTCCCGAACTACAGCGGCGGGCTTGCCGAAGTAGTCCGCAATCCGCGTTTTTCGACCGGGGTGGGCCTGCTGATTTCGGCATTGGAACAAAAGAAGCGCGATGAACACGTGCGTTTGCAGACCGCCAACATCAAGGGAATCTTCGAGAAGATGGCCAGCTGGTTCAAGGGAAATTTCTGATGGTGCGGCGAAACGAGCGCGCCATTGTAGTGAACGGCTTTTTTGAGCAGCAGCAGTAGTACCAACCGCAAAGGAGAGAGAGACCATGATTGAAATCATCGATACAGAGCAACCGGAAGCGATCATCAAGGTGATCGGTGTGGGCGGCTGCGGCGGCAACGCAGTGGACCACATGATTGGCAACGGCGTGGCCGGCGTCGAGTTCATCTGCGCCAACACCGATGCGCAGGCGTTGAAGCGCAACCAGGCAAGGACCACCATGCAATTGGGAACCACGGTGACCAAGGGCCTGGGTGCAGGTGCCAATCCGGACATCGGGCGTCAAGCGGCGATTGAGGATCGTGACCGCATCGCTGAATTGATCGGCGGCGCGGACATGCTCTTCATCACCGCCGGCATGGGTGGTGGCACCGGAACTGGGGCAGCGCCGATCGTGGCCGAAATTGCACGTGAAATGGGCATTTTGACGGTTGCCGTCGTGACCAAGCCGTTTGCGTTTGAAGGCAAGCGCAAAAAGGTGGCCGAAGCCGGTATCGAGGCGCTGAAACAGCATGTGGACTCATTGATCATCATCCCGAACGACCGACTGATGGAGGTGCTGGGTGATGACGTGTCCTACGAAGATGCGTTCAAGGCATCGAACGACGTCCTCAACGGTGCGGTGGCCGGTATTGCCGAAGTAATCAACTGCCCGGGCCTGGTGAACGTCGATTTCGCCGACGTGCGCACAGTGATGAGCGAAAACGGCGTGGCCATGATGGGCTCGGCTTCGGCCTCCGGCACCGATCGTGCGCAGGTGGCTGCCGAACGCGCGGCCGCATCACCCTTGCTGGAAGACGTCAACCTTACGGGTGCGCGCGGTGTGCTGGTGAACATCACGGCGAGCAAATCCCTGAAGCTGAAGGAGGTTCACGAGGTGATGAACACCATCCGCAGCTTCACCGCGGAAGATGCGACCGTCATCTTCGGATCCGTGTTTGACGAAAACATGGCTGATGAACTGCGCGTCACCATCGTGGCGACGGGCTTGGGCGGCACGGCGTCCCGCCGGCAGCCTCAAGTGGTGTATTCCGCGCCGGTCCAGGCGTTTGCGCGCACGGGAACGGATGATGCAGTCGGTGCGCCAATGACGTCGCCCGCCGGTGCGATCAACTACGCGGAACTCGACACGCCTGCAGTGACTCGCCGCCGGCGCGATGCGACGGTTGCCGCCATGCAGCAATCGGGTGTGGAGATGTACGATATTCCGGCGTTCTTGCGCAAACAGGCAGACTAGCGGAAGTCCGGCACGAACTCCAACCGGGTGACTCTCTCCACCCGGTTGGATTCACTCCCTCTATTGAAATCGATCATGATCCAGCTCTACTACGTCCCGAGCAACGCCAGCATGGCACCGCACATGCTGCTGAACGAGATCGGTTGTGCGTTCGAATTGAAACGGGTGAATCGCGAAAACAACGAACACAAATCGCCCGAATACCTGAGGTTGAATCCGAGTGGTTTGATTCCCGTGCTCATCGATGCGGGCCGGCCGATCCATCAGACTGCTGCGATTCTGCTTCACCTGACTGATAAATTTCCCGAGGCGGGGTTGGCACCGTTGCCAGGGACTGAAATGCGCGCCGCGTACTATCAGTGGATGTTTTACCTGTCCAACACGCTTCAACCGGAACTCATTACCTACTTTTACCCGGAACGCCTGAGCGACAACGAAGCCATGGCTGCCCGCGTCAAGCATCATGCCGAGCAGCGGATCGGCGGCATGCTCGATTTGCTGGAGAGTCACCTCTCAAACCACGGACCGTTCATGCTTGGGGAAAGCCTCTCAGCGGCGGACTTTCTTTTGCTGATGCTCTGCCGCTGGACGCGCATGCAGGCAAATCCCGCGACCCGCAGACCCCAATTGAAGCGGCTGTTGGATACCCTGGTGGCGCGGCCGGCTGTCATACGGACATTTGAGACGGAGGGCTTGCCGTTGCCTTGGTACTGAGGCGTCAAAGTCCAATACAGAAAAGGGTCTCAGGGCAGTTTGCCGCTGAAAGGCGCACCCGTTCTAGAGTTTGCCACCGTTGTGCTTTGAAGACTCTCGCCCGTGGAACGACCGGTGTATGATGCCGGATCAATCCCGCGCAAGGAGTTCAACATGGCCATTTGTCCGATTGCAATCGTCGCAGGCTGCGAGAAGTGCCCGGCGTTCAAGGTGTGTCCAATGACCAAAATCCTGGGCGATCAAAAGGAAAAGAAGCCGGAAGCATCCGCCAAGACTGACCGTGACGCCTCGGCCAAAAAGAAATCGTAGTAGTTTTGTCGACGGGAACCCTGCGCGAGGATCGGGGTCTGTGAAATAAGTCCCGCAGGCGCCCCGGTTGGAATTCGTCAAGTTCAGCATGATCAAGCAACGCACTCTCAAAAACAAAACCAAGGCGACCGGTGTCGGGGTACACCTGGGACACCGCGTTGAGATGATGATTCGGCCAGCGCCGCCGGACACCGGGATCGTGTTTGTTCGCACCGACTTGCCGGGTGCGCCGACCGTCAATGCGCACGCCCTGAACGTGAACGACACGCGCATGTCGACGCGAATCGAAGATGCGAAAACCGGTGCGCGCGTCGCGACCGTCGAACATCTCATGTCGGCTTTTGCAGGCCTGGGCATCGACAATGCCTATGTGGATATCGACAACGAAGAAGTGCCGATCATGGATGGCAGCGCCGCGCCGTTCATCTTCCTGATGCAAAACGCCGGCATTGAGGAGCAGGGGCGGGCCAAGCGTTACATCAAGGTCAAGAAGACCCTCGAAATTCGCGACCAGGACCGTTTCGTGTCCCTGTCGCCGTACGACGGATTCAAGCTCAACTTCAACATCCAGTTCGACCATCCCGTCTTTGCCAAATCAGGCAGCGACATCGAGGTTGATTTTGCGAAAGTCAGCTTTGCGCGGGATGTTGCACGGGCGCGGACCTTCGGTTTCACCCATGAGGTCGAAGCCATGCGGGCGGCGGGTCTTGGGCGCGGCGGGTCGCTGGACAACGTCATCGTCATTGACGATTTTCGGGTGCTCAACAACGATGGCTTGCGATTCGACGACGAATTTGTGAAGCACAAGACCCTGGATGCGGTGGGCGACCTTTATATGCTTGGGCACCCGTTGATTGGTGCGTTTCGCGGCATCAAGTCCGGCCACGCCATGAACAACGCGCTGGTGCGTGCGCTTCTTGCAGATGCGCAAGCGTTTGAATATGTCACCTTTGACCGCAAAGAACGGTTACCCCAGGCATTTGGCAATATGACCTTGGCAGCGGCCTAGACAGCGGACGCAATGCTGATCGGGATCAGACTCGTCCTGATGGTGGGGGTTTTGTTGGCGTCCATCGCCTTGATGGGCTTTCTCTTTACCCGCAAGCCCCGTCTGCTGCATTTCGCAAAAATCATCTCCGGCACGACGTTGGTGCTGGTCGGCCTTATTGGCTTGCTCTATTTCGTGGAAAGAGTCGTTCTGAAATAGTCGCAATCCGGCCATGGAGGTGCTTAAGTGAGTCCTCGCACACGTTTCTGGGAGAGCCTCCCGAGCGTCGACTTGAGTGGCGATTCGCCCAATTTATCAACCAGTTCCGCAAGCTTTTCGGTGGGAATGGGCTGTCGTGGTACGGCAGGATTTGTTGGTGTTTGATCGTCCCGGAAGTTGGGTTGCACGAGGACGGAAATTGATGTAACCTGTTGTTCTTTAATTTTATTTTCGCCGCACTGGCTTTCCGAAGTGTCCGTCCGGAGTGCTTCGAGCAGGCGCGGAAGCATCTGTTTTAGCCTCGTTGCTGTCGCACCATTGGCGGCGGCAATGACCAGCGTTGATCCCTCCAGGTTTGCCACTCGGCACAGGTCTTTCAAGCCGGGCGGGAGGGTGTCGGCGAGAGATTGTTGGAGGCGTGCAAGCGCGGCCAGCCGGTGATGAACCGGCCTCAAGGCAGCGTTTTCGCGCATCAAGGTGCCGACAGGTTTGGCGTTGCGGATCGGCATTACGGTAGCGAAAGAGGTGGCGGCATGAACATCATATTGGTTTCAGATTCTCTGGCGAAAAGCCGGATTGTCACGATTTCGCAGTCGCAGATTATCATGGCCGTGCTGGGCTTCGTGAGCGCTGGGTTCATGCTGGCGCTGGGAACCTACTGGGTCACGATGAAATATGCCGTGGATATCCAGAATCCCTTTATCCAGAGCCTGATTTCCACCCTGACACAGCAGAAAACCCAGCAAGCCGAAAAGGACATGCGCGAGCAAATGAATTCGCTCGCGGTCAAACTAGGTGAACTGCAGGCGCGATTGATGCGCCTTGACGCTTTTGGCGAACGCCTCGGCAAGGCGGCGGGGGTGAAGCCTGCGGAATTCCGGTTTTCTGAAACGCCTGGACAGGGCGGCCCGGCACCCACGGCCTACGGCGAATTGACGTATGGCGATTTCCAGTCGCGGATGTCGGAGATTTCCCGCATTTTGGATGATCGCAGCGACAAGCTAGGCATTCTTGATTCGTTGCTGATGGAAGGGCGATTGGCGGCAAAAGCGGTTCCAACCACCATGCCGGTGGATATCACCTACTTTTCATCCAATTTTGGTTACCGCATCGACCCCATCAATGGGCGCCATGCCTTGCATACCGGCGTAGATTTCAATGCGCCGCTCGGCTCCGAAATTGTCGCGGCGGCTGGCGGGGTTGTTTCGGCCGCCGAACGCCATTCCGAATACGGCAACATGATCGATATCGATCATGACAATGGTTTGACCACGCGTTATGCTCACTTGTCGTCGATGTCAGCCAAGGTCGGCGATGTCGTGCTCAAGGGGCAAAAGATCGGCACCCTGGGGCAAACCGGGCGTGCCACGGGCCCGCACTTGCACTTTGAAGTGCGCCAAAACGGCGTGCCGATCAATCCCAACCGCTTCCTCGCGGTGGTGCGCGCGCAAGAGCCCGCCCTCGCGCAAAAGTCAGCGCGCGCGCCCTGACGCATTCTCTCCGGCGCGACGATTCCGTCGCGCGTTGACGCGCCCACCGTTGGTTGCGGGTCGCGTTCCGCCCTGCGCGAGACTTTCGCGCCGCTTTGAACTCCCCTTGGAAAAAGAAACCCCATGCTCGACAACCTGATGAAAACGATTTTCGGTAGCCGCAATGAGCGTCTGCTGAAGCAATATCGCAAGACCGTCGCCGTCATCAACGCCATGGAACCGGCGATGGAGAAATTGAGCGACGACGAGCTCAAGGCCAAGACGCCCGCCCTGAAGGCACGATTGGCAAATGGGGAGACTCTCCAGCAAATCCTTCCCGAAGCATTTGCAGTGGTCCGCGAGGCGGGAAAGCGCGTGCTGGGCATGCGTCATTTTGACGTGCAGCTGATTGGAGGTATGGTCCTGAATGACGGCAAGATTGCCGAAATGCGCACGGGCGAGGGCAAGACCCTGGTGGCAACGTTGCCGTCGTACCTGAATGCGCTGTCCGGCAAAGGCGTGCACGTGGTCACGGTCAACGATTACCTTGCCAAGCGCGACTCAGACTGGATGGGCCGCTTGCATCAATTCCTGGGCCTGACCGTTGGCTGCAACCTGTCCCAGATGCCGCACGAGCAAAAGCAGGCCGCATTTGCCGCGGACATCACCTACGGCACCAACAACGAGTTTGGCTTTGACTACCTGCGCGACAACATGGTGCAGAACAAGTCGGAACGCGTCATGCGGGGCTTGAATTTTGCGATTGTCGACGAAGTGGATTCAATTCTCATCGACGAGGCGCGCACGCCGCTCATCATTTCCGGCCAAGCGGAGGATTCGACCGCGCAGTACATGAAGATCAATACGCTCATCCCGTACTTGAAGCCACAGGCCGATGAAAAGGGTCCTGGCGACTATTGGGTTGACTTGAAACAGCACAGCGTGACGCTGTCCGAGGAAGGGCATGAGCATGCCGAGGAATTGATGACGAAGAACGGGCTGCTCCCCGAGGGGGCCTCGCTCTACGACCCGGCCAACATCATGCTGATGCATCACCTCTATGCCGCCGTGCGGGCACATTCGTTGTATCACAAGGACCAACATTACGTGGTTCAGAACGGTGAAGTGGTCATTGTCGATGAATTCACCGGCCGCATGATGGCGGGTCGACGCTGGTCAGATGGCCTGCATCAGGCGGTCGAGGCCAAGGAAGGCGTCAAGATCCAAAACGAGTCGCAGACTCTGGCGTCCATCACCTTCCAAAATTATTTCCGGCTTTACGGGAAATTGTCCGGCATGACCGGCACCGCAGACACGGAAGCGTTTGAGTTCCAGCACATTTACAACCTCGAAACGGTCATCATTCCGACCAACAAGCCCATGGTGCGTGCCGACACCAACGATCAAGTGTTCATTACCGCCAATGGCAAACACAAGGCCATTGTGGCCGACGTCAAAGACTGCTTCGAACGCGGGCAACCTGTGCTGCTGGGAACAACGTCCATCGAAAATTCGGAGCTTTTGTCCGAGTTGCTGACGCGAGAGAAACTGCCGCACCAAGTGCTCAATGCCAAACAGCATGCGCGTGAAGCCGAAATCGTCGCGCAAGCAGGCAAGCCCAAGGCAATCACCATCGCCACCAACATGGCGGGTCGTGGGACTGACATTGTTCTGGGAGGCAATCCGGACAGCCAGGTTCGTGCCATTGAGGCTGACGAGTCGCTGGCGAAAAGCGACAAGGATGCCAAGATCGCCGAAATCCGATCCGAGTGGAAGCGGTTGCATGATGAAGTCATCGCCGCTGGCGGCCTGCACATCATTGGTTCGGAACGGCACGAGTCCCGGCGGATTGACAATCAATTGCGCGGGCGCGCGGGCCGGCAGGGCGACCCGGGGTCCTCGCGGTTCTATTTGTCGTTTGAAGATCCGCTGCTCAAGATTTTTGCGGGTGACAAGCTCAAAGGCATCATGGCGCGGTTGAACTTGGCCGAAGACGAGGCGATCGAGGCTGGCATGGTGTCGCGCTCCATCGAAAACGCGCAGCGGAAGGTGGAGGCGCGCAACTTCGACATTCGCAAGCAACTCCTCGAATACGACGACGTTGCCAATGACCAGCGCAAGGTCATCTACCAGCAGCGCAACGAGCTGCTCGACGCGGATGACATCAAGGACACCATTGAGGGAATGCGCGGTGGCGTCATCCTGGGCGTTGTCGAACAGTTTGTGCCGCCTGAATCCGTCGAGGAACAATGGGATATCCCGGGGCTGAAGAAGGCGCTTGAGTCGGAATTCAACCTGTCAGCCCCGATCGATGAATGGCTCAAGACTGATGAGCATCTCGACAGTCACGAGATCGCGCAACGCATCGCCAAGATCGCCAATGCGGCTTACGACGAGAAATTTGCGCACATCGACCCGGCGCCCGTCCGTCACTACGAACGGTCGATCATGCTCCAATCGATCGATAGCCACTGGCGCGAGCATCTCGCGGCCCTCGACTACCTGCGCCAAGGGATCCATTTGCGCGGTTACGCCCAAAAGCAGCCCAAGCAGGAATACAAGCGGGAGGCCTTCGAACTGTTCAGTAGCATGCTGGACAGCATCAAGCGCCAAGTCACCCAATTGCTGTTGCTGGTTCGCGTGGAGACGCAAGCCGAAGTCGATGCAGCAGACAGGGCAGCCGAGGAAGCTGCCGCGCGTGCGGCAAAGAATGTGCAGTACCACCACGCCGATTACGACGCCGCCTTGACGGGTTCCGACGATGAGGGCTCAATGGCAGAAGTCGGCACGGCGGAGCCGGGTGCTGCCCAACCCTTTGTGCGCGATGGTGCCAAAATTGGCCGCAATGATCCCTGCTGGTGCGGATCAGGCAAAAAGTACAAGCAGTGCCACGGGAAATTGAGCTGAATCAGCGCAACACGACGACCGCGTCTTGTCCCGACCAGAACGCGATTTCCTTGTAGAGCAGCGGTGCCGTTCCCAGCGAATTCCGAACCGCGTTTTCAACATGAACACGGGTGGTAAACGTTGTCCCATAAATGTGCCCGGGGATGGACGGAGACTCACTGCTCTGCAGGAAAAACGCGCCTGAGGGATCAAAGCTGATTCCCTCCCGGCGCGCGGCGCGCTCGTTGTGTACCGTGAAGACCAGTGTTCCACCAGGCCTCACCATGGAATGCAACGCATTGAGCCAGCGCCCCCAGTCTTCGGGCGGAAGGTGGGTAAACAGTGACAGCACGAAGACCAGGTCAAACTGCCGTGAAGCGACCAACCCACTCGGATCGTGGGTGGAATCCATGGTGCGCACCCCGAATTGCGATTTGACGAATTCGTTGGCGCCCGGGAGTACGTCGGAGCAAGTCAACCGGTCCGGAATGACCTTGACCAGATGGCGTGTAAACCGGCCGAATCCTGATGCAAACTCAAGCATGGCTTCCACGCGTGTAAGGGGCTGACCCACACTGTCCATCAACACCAATAGCTCGGACAAGGTCCGCCAGCCATCCGACAGATATTCCCGAATGGGATTTCCCGTAGTGGCATTGCGGGCGAAAAAATGAAAGATGTCGTCCTTGGGATCAATCACACAGTTGATGTTCATCCAAGCGCCATAGCTTTGGCGATGGGCCATCTTTTCCAGGGCGTTGTGCGCACCAAGGTGGGTGTTGCAGTTGCGCAGAATCTCCAAATAGCGCTGGGCTGCTTGTTCCGGCTCCGATTTCTCGAGTGCGGCTGCTTCTTTCATCATCGCGTCGATCGCCGGACTCGACGTTTCCAGACCGTACAATGGCGAATTTGGATCAGCAGGGGACATGGGGTGACGGAATACCGAGCAATCGTCATTTTGGCAGAATCGCGTGGCGGAAAAGACAATCGCCCATGAATGGATTTGATCGGTCGCTTGACATCCGCTTTGATGGAGCGGCCGCGGAAGCTGCGGCAAAACTCTTTCAGGCGGCCTATCGCTCCCCAGCACCGGTGCCCCGTGACATCCAGTTGGGTGAACACCTTGCCTCGGCCGCTGATTGGGCGCAAGTGATCGCCACTTATCGTTTTGGCACCGATGATCCCGTGTGCGTGGGCTTTGTAAACTTCATTCGCGTGGAGGACTTCTTTCTGACCGGGGGGTTATGCGTGGATGCGACTGCATACCGGCGCATGACGCGTGGGGAGTTTGACGATTGCCAACGCCGTGGCGGTTTCGCACAGTGCATGCTCGAATGGTCTGCTGCGCACTTGAGAGGCGGGGTAGCGATGGTGGGGTATTGCGGCGACAAGCGGGCGTTGGCCGCGGGCCTGCGCTCCGGGTATCAACAAACCCGGCATCGCTATTTGATCGTACGTCCGATCGTGCCGCTCGAATCGGATCAGATTGAGCGGATTGTCATGCGGGCTGATCGCCTCGGGCCGTTCTAGGGATTCGGCTCATGGTTTCAATGGCGCCACAAGTACCGATTCTCACGTATCACGCGCGCAACGTTCATGGAAACGCGTATGCCAACAATGATCATGTTGCTCTTGCGAGCGATCTGGAAACCCTGACCCGGAATGGCTGGCGCATCGATCGTCTTTCGGCCGTGATCGATGCATTCTTGAGCGGCAAGCTTCCCGAGAAGACGGTTTGCCTGACCTTTGATGACGGCACCGATTACGATGTATTCGAACTGGTGGACCCTGTTCATGGCCTGCAACCCGGCTTTCTTGAAATTCTGAAACGGTTCCAAACGCGGTTTCCTGGCGCGCAGCCCGCACTTCACGCCACCTCATTTGTGATTGCCTCTCCTGAGGCTCGCCTTGCCATGGACAAGCACTGCGTCCATGACCGCGGCTGGATGAATGACCACTGGTGGGCAGGGGCAGTGGCCTCCGGCCTGATCGGGATCGGCAACCACAGTTGGGATCACAATCATGAAGTTGTCCCCATCGTGGCGCAGCGCAACCAGGAGAAGGGAAACTTCTATTGCATCGACACCTTTGAGGATGCGGAGAAGCAGGTTCGGCAAGCCCATGACTTTATCGCTGCACGAGCCCCCAATGCTGCATTGGACTTGTTTTGCTACCCGTACGGTCACGTTGCCCCGTATCTTCGGGACGTTTACTTTCCGGCCCAAGCGAACTCCGCAAACCGGATCGTGCGAGCCGCATTGGGAACCGACGAAGGTTTTCTCCATGCAGGCAGCGACCGTTGGAACCTGCCGCGCCTGGTGTGCGGCTGGCATTGGAAGTCGCCGGATTCGCTTGAACAGTGGCTTTTGAAAGCGGAATCGGGAAACGGTAGAGTGCAATAATCTCAGGTCGATATTTCGGAATTCTTGGAGACTCCGATGCCAGTGAAATATGTCCCCGTGGAAAACTCGGCGCTCCACCCGGTGTCGGGGGTGCGGCTGGGCTTTGCGAAGGCCCACGTGCGCAAACCGGACCGTAAGGACATGTTGGTCATTGCGTTTGATGCGGGCACGCGCGCCGCAGGCGTATTCACCCAGAACCGGTTTTGTGCGGCGCCTGTGCTTGTCTGCAAGGAGCATCTGAAGAATTCAGGTGACCTGCTGAAGCGGTCCGGGGATACGCGCGCGCTGGTCGTCAATACCGGCTGTGCAAATGCTGGAACCGGAGATCGGGGCCTGAAGGATGCACGGGCCACGTGCGAGGCAGTGGCGCAGGCGCTGGGCGTCAGCACGCGCGAGGTCCTGCCCTTTTCAACAGGCGTGATCCTGGAGCACCTGCCGATGGATCGCATTCTCACCGGCATTCCCGCATGCGTTGCAAACTTGTCCTCGAATGGGTGGCGGGATGCCGCAGAGGCGATCATGACGACCGATACGGTGCCGAAAGCGGCGTCCCGGAAGATCAATATCCACGGCCACGCGGTGCACGTCACCGGCATCGCCAAGGGTGCGGGCATGATCGAGCCCAACATGGCCACCATGCTGGGATTCATTGCCACCGATGCGGTGGTGGCTGAAGACGTGCTTCAAGACATGGTCAAGACCGCGGCGGACTTGTCGTTCAATGCGATCACGGTGGATGGGGATACCTCAACCAATGATTCCTTTGTACTTGCCGCGACAGGCAAGGCCGGAAACCCCCCGATCAATGGCGAAGGTACAGCGGAATATGCCAAGTTGCAGGAGGCCGTCAACGAGGTTGCCGTTGAATTGGCGCAGGCAATCGTGCGGGATGGCGAGGGTGCGACCAAGTTCATCTCCGTCAAGATCGAAGGCGCCAAAACACGCGCCGAAGCCATGAAGGTCGGAAAATCGATTGCGAATTCACCCTTGGTCAAGACGGCGTTCTTTGCGAGCGATCCCAACCTCGGGCGGATACTGGCAGCGATCGGCAAGGCGGGCATATCCGATCTGGATACTGCCAAGATACGGGTGTTTTTGGATGCCGTCCTGGTTGCGGAGAATGGCGGCCGTGCCGCGAGCTACAAAGAAGAGTTGGGTGCGGCGGTCATGAAGCAGAGCGAAATCACGATTCGCGTGGAGCTCGAGCGGGGCATTGAAACTGGAACGGTGTGGACTTGCGACTTCTCGTACGACTACGTCAAGATCAACGCAGACTACCGTACCTGAGCACCTCGTGTTTACAAAGTTTGAAAAGCTGGCGGCGAAACTCGAAGTCTTGGTTGAACGAGCCGAGACCCTGCTCCCCAATGAAGGGGCACCGGTGTGGGATCAGGCGATTGCCTTTCGCTGGCGTCCCCGGGTCACCGCGCTCGGACGATTTGGGCGCCTGGTCCCGGTGTCGAATCCGCACCGAATTCGGTACGCCGACCTCCACCACATAGACGAACAGAAATCCCGTCTGGATGAGAATACGCGCCATTTCGTCGCCGGGCGACCGGCCAACAACGTTCTTTTGACAGGGGCAAGGGGCACCGGGAAATCCTCGCTGGTCAAGGCTGCGCTCACAGAGCACGCGGAAAAAGGTTTGCGCTTGATCGAAGTTGATCGTGCGGACCTCATCGATTTGCCGGAGATCGCCGGCCTGGTGTCCGACCGGCGTGAACGGTTTATCGTCTTCAGCGACGATCTGTCATTCGAAGCGAATGACCCCGGTTTCAAAGCGCTGAAGTCGGTCCTTGATGGCGGCATTGCCGCCACGCAAGAGAACCTGTTGATTTATGCAACGAGCAACCGGCGGCACCTGATGCCTGAACTCATGCGCGAAAACCTCGAAGCGCACCACGCCGCTGACGGCGAGATCCACCCAGGAGAAACCACCGAGGAAAAGGTTTCGCTTTCCGAGCGCTTCGGACTGTGGCTGTCGTTCTATCCGTTTGACCAGGAAACCTACCTTGCCATCGCCGATCACTGGATTCGGGAACTGAGCGGCGGAACTGCCATGGACAGTGCGGCGATGAAGAAGGCCGCCCTGCTTTGGTCCCTGGAGCGGGGGGGTAGGAGCGGACGGACAGCGATGCAATTTGCGCGTGATTGGGTCGGCAAGCATTCGGGAAGCCGCATGAAAGTGCGCAAAGGGAAACCTGCGGCCACCAATAAATTGCGCGGCGCATGACGGCACGCATTACGGACGTCGCTGTCGCGATTTTTCTCAAACCCGACGGTTCGTTCCTGCTCGCGTCACGCCCTGATGGCAAGCCCTATCCGGGGTACTGGGAGTTTCCTGGCGGCAAGATTGAAGCAGGTGAAACCGTTCGCGACGCGCTCGTCAGGGAACTGATCGAAGAACTCAATGTTTCGATCACGCAAACCTTTCCCTGGTTCACTTTCCTCATGCGCTATACCCATGCAACCGTGCGGTTGCACTGCTGGCGGGTCCTGGCGTGGGCCGGTGAAATGCACGGAATGGAGGGGCAACAATTTGCCTGGCAAACCATTGACGCGATCAAGGTTTCACCGACGTTGCCCGGCTGCGTGCCGATCTTCAAGGCATTGGCGCTTCCTGTCACCTATTGGGTGACCAATGCTGCGGAGATGGGTGAGGAGAGGTATCTCGCGGCGTTGCGCGGTGCCTTGACGCTCCCGACGGCAATCCAGGTCCGCGAAAAGCAGATGTCGCCTGAAAATCTTGAATCGTTTGCATGTCGAGTCGTTGAAATCGCGCGCGGGTCAAGGTCCAAAGTTCTGGTGAACTCCGACGTTGAGCTGGCGCGGCGCGTCGGAGCGGACGGTGTGCACTTGACCGCGTTGCAGGTTTCGACGATCCAGCGGCGGCCTGACTTGCCCTGGGTTGGAGCTTCCGCGCACGGGCGCGCTGAGTTGGACGCCGCCGCGACACTAGGATGCGACTTTGCTGTCCTGGGGCCGGTCAATGCAACCCAAACGCACCCTGGAATGAAAGGCATCGGATGGACCCGATTTGCCGCAGATGTTTTGGACTCACCGATTCCCGCGTTTGCGATCGGCGGATTGACCCCCCTTGAGGCAGACTTGGCGATTGCACACGGCGCCCACGGCCTGGCGATGCAGCGGGCGTTCATGGGATCCGCGACCCATCTCGTCTGAGTCGTGTATCGCCAACCGCAATTGCTAATCTGCCGCAAATGCGGCTTTGATCCATTCCGGCGCATCCTTGTCGAGCGAGCCCAGCAGCACAACGTCAAACCTGCAAGGCGGAAGTTCGCGCCGCTTGCTGAGGTAATGTTGTGCAGCCATGGCAATGCGTCGCTGCTTTGCCGGCGTGATGCTCGCCGCGGCGCCGCCGAAGCGATGGGGAGATCTTTCTTCGCGCAGGCGCACTTCAACAAAGACAATCGTGCCCCGGTCTTCGGCAATCAGGTCGATCTCTCCTTCGCGGCTACGGTAATTGCGCTCGAGGATGGTCAGACCGTTTCGTACCAAGTGGTCCTCGGCGATTCTTTCTGCGCGTTCACCGCGCAAGAGGTGACGGGCGCCGGCCATGTCACTCCGGATGCCCGGCGCGGGCCACGACGCGCCCGTCGCGCAATTCCGCCGAGATCAGCGTGCGGACAAACTGACGTCCCTCGAGGGTAATCTTCCCGGTCACGCCATCGAGAGGCGCAAAGCGTGCAGATTTTTCCGCCCGCGACATCGCATTGGCCAGCCTCCAAGCGTCGATTCCCAAGGCGTACAGGCGTTCCAGGTCGATGGCCATGGGCTCGTTCGGCTTCTGATACGCCATGACTGCCGGGTGATCCGCCTCAACAAACCACGGCATTTCCAGAAAGCGCACGCCATCCAGATCCAGGTTTTCGACTGCGTCCGCGCGCGGATCGATGGTGTAGGTGGTCGTGAACACCGGGAGACCCTGGGGAAAGAAGGGCCGCGTTCCACGGGCGATTCTTCTGTCGGCAAACAAGATTGCAGAATCCGCATTGGCCTTCTCGAACGCCGAAGCCAATTTGGGTCCTTCCTCCAAATCGCCATTGACGGTTAGCCGGATGGCAATCTCACCGCCGCGTCGGTTCCACTCCCTTTCGAAGCTTTCCTGAACCCGCTTGGCAAGTGGCGAGGCGGATCCGGCGACGACGATGCGCTTCAACCCTTCTTCGCTGATCTTTCGAGCAAGCAGGCGCGCCTCATCATCAAGGCTCAAAGAGACATGGAAATAGCCGTCAGAGAATTGTGTGTCCGGCGTGGACGGCGTGTTTAGCGCCAAGGCGGGAAGAAAGCCCGACTCCCTTGCGAGCACATTCGCACCGTCACGCGTCAGGCCACCGACGACCATGACCGCGCCATCGCTCGCTGCTCGACGAATTTCCTTGGCGAGTGCGACCGTATCGTCGTCTGCCGGGTAGACCCGAAAGGGGGGGGCGTCCTTGCCCTCCGCCTGTGCCGCTGCAAGGAATCCGGATTTGACGGCCTCCGAGACCTTTCCAAACGATTTGGAACCGGTCGGAAGAATCAGTGCGATGTGTGGCCCGGGCTTCTGAGGCTCTTTGCCCCCTTCCTTGGTATTGGATTTCGCTGGTTCGGCAGCAGGTTCTTTTGAAGCCTGCGAACCAGGGGGCTTGGCGGAATCTGCTTCGCGTTTGGCATCCGGAACCGGTGCCTCCCGCACGGGTGCCGCGCTTGCGGGTTTCGTCTCCTGGGCTGACAATGCCGGAGCGCAGCAGGCCAACCCCAGCCCGCACAACAGCAAAATGGCGCGTATCAACATGTCATGCGGCGGAAAATCGTGGCGATCCCAGCAGAAAAACGCGTTTCATTATATGTGGTCGCTACCCCGATCGGGAATTTGGGCGACCTGTCCCCGCGGGCGGTCGAAATCCTTCGAATGGCCGACGTGGTCGCGGCAGAAGACACGCGGGTCACGCGTGGGCTGCTGTCCCATTTTGGAATCAGCTCGCGGGTCATTGCCGTTCACGAACACAATGAGCGCGAGGCAGCGCAAGGCATCGTGAAGTTGCTGGCGGATGGGCAATGCGTGGCGATGGTGAGTGATGCCGGCACTCCCGGTGTGTCTGACCCCGGCGCGAAGGTCGTCCGTACAGTCCGCGAGGCGGGATTTGATGTGGTACCGATTCCGGGAGCGTGCGCGCTGGCTGCGGCGTTATCCGTAAGCGGCATGGGTGAGAATGGCTTTACGTTTGCAGGCTTCCTCCCGATCAAGGCAAAGGAACGTATCGCGAGGTTGGCGGAGTTGTCCTCCCGACGGGAGGCGATTGTGTGTTACGAGGCACCGCATCGCATTGAAGAAACGATGGAAGCCCTGCGCGGCACGTTTGGTGGCGCCACTCAAGTTTTGATCTCCCGCGAAATCACCAAGAAGTTCGAGCAGTCGCACCTGTGCGCCTTGCGTGATGCCGAATCGTGGCTGTCGGCGGACGAAAATCATCGCCGTGGGGAGTTTGTCATCGTCGTCGACAACGCGGGGACTTCCGCGTCCTCGGAGGACGACTTGCCCCAATCTCAAGCATTGGAGCGGACATTGACCGTTCTCTGTGCAGAGCTTCCTCTCAAGCAAGCAGTGGCACTGGCTGTCAAATTGACCAGTGAGAAGCGAAACGTCGTGTACGACCTTGCGCTAAAACTCAAGCGCGGCGCCACCAACGAAGCGTAGGCCATCGGATTCCGCGCTGAACTCTCAACTTGCCAGTAGGGCATTCATGTGACGCAAGCGCTCTGCAACAGCGCGCAACATCGTCACGCCAAATGCGGGATGGGCTTTGATGAGATCCAGGAGAGCCTTGCGGTTGACCGAAAGCAACTCGCTGTCGACGGTCGCTCCCGCGCTGGCGGTTCGGGGGCTTTGATCCACGAGGGCCATTTCACCAAACGTGCCGCCCGTTCCCACCATTTCAACAATCTTGTCGCGAATGGCGATCGCCACGCGGCCCTTCACAACCACATACATGCAGATGCCGGCATCACCCTCGCGCATGATCACTTTCCCCGCATCAAACCGGACCTTTGCACTGGCGTGCAGATAGTCTTCAAGCTGTTTCAGCATGTCTGGTGCAAAGGTGGCGGCTTCACGCGCGGTCTGCGTACCCGGGGCCATCTTGCGTGCCGCAAGCCTGGCAGCCACTAATCGCAATCGATCAAACATGACGCTCATGAGCATGAGCGCAAACTCCGGCATCTTTTGAATTGCCGCCTGAAACTGCGCGGCATCCAGGGCGTAGGCGGTGCAATTGGACTTCGCGATCGCGGTTGCACTCCGCGGCCCGCCGGTGATGACCGCCATTTCGCCGAAGACCTCTCCCGCACGAATCGAATCAAGCACCCGGCCGCCGGTAGTCAGTGAAACCTCGCCGGTCTCGACAAAAAACATTCGATTGACCACCGCCTTGGAAAATAATCCGCCTTTGGCCGCCTTGTCGTTTTCCTCAAAGAAAGCCTGCCCCTCCGCAACCCCTTCTGCAGTTCCATAGGCTTGAAACAATTTCCGCGCGATCGCCGCATCGTAGAACTTGCTCTTTGGAGGCGAAGCAGGCGGTGTAGCGGGTGACGCAGCCGGAGGGGGCGATGCGGGCTTTGCAGGCGGTGGTGGCGCAGCCGTAAAGTCGAGATCGTCGTCGGTCATGGCAAGTGAAGAACAGAACAGCGGAATCGATGCTGGACACCGATTATGGCAAATCAACGCCAAGGCGGTTGAACCCGATTGGGGAGTAGATATGGAATCGTACGAAGCGTGGCGAAAAAAAACCGGGGCATGCCCCGGTTTCTCTATCACGGCGCGGGCTTAAGGCAATGCCAGTGTGTTTTCCGCAAAATATTCGTGGCTGTCGGCGTTGTTTCGCGCCTTGGTGGGATCCGTGAGCGCGAGGTTCTTGGCCGCTGATTGGCCATACGCCCAGTCATCCGTGCCCGCGACCACATCAAAGTGGGACATTTCGTGGACCAACGTGCCACCCTTTGAATCGGTGCCCGTCAGGGGGGCATTCCAGAATGCCTTGCAGACGTAAATCTTGTACGGCTGGTTCGGGTAGACATATGCGTAATAGGTCTTCTTGCATGCGCAATCGATGGTCAGCGGCTTGTTATCAAATGCGTCCTTGATATTCGCGAACTGGCCCTTGACCTGATTCCAATTGGCGGATGAATAGGTGCCAAACCAAGTCGTGAAGCGTGTTGTGGCCGACGGGGTACCGTTCAGGTAGCTGACGGCACCATTGGCCATGGTCGATCCGGCAGCGACTGCGTTGAGAATCGTTGACTGCTGGGTCGCACTGCAACGACCCGAAAACGCAACGCTGGACAGGTTTGCGCCGCGCTCGACGGTCACATCGGTCTTGGCATTCTGGGCTTCTTCGATGAACCGATTCTTGCGACCAGACAATATCGTCAGGACCTGGTTGGAGGTGATGTACTCGGGGCTGGCAAAGCTCTCCAACTCCGGGCTGAAACGCCCACGCATCCCGAGGGCCGGCGATTGCCGCAACAACTGCGTTTCAAGTACGTTGTACTGGATCGCATATTCGCCTGACTTCGACAAGTCGTAATAGGCGCCAATGTCTGCAATGCGCGTCACGCTTTGGCCCGGGTGAAGCACAATGAAATCGGCGTCCGTCGCGCCCGCCCGTTTGATGTGTGGGCCCATGAAAGAGACTTCGCGCCCATCACGTGTCACGGTGAACACGTCGTCTTCCGGCTCGCCGTCAGGCACATACCAGTTCAACATGCGTACGGCGTGCTCGCCATTGTTGGTGAACGTCAGTTGAACGTTGACCTCCTGTGCGGCGCCCCGCTCAAGAAGCACCAGATTGACTGCAACCGAGCCTTTTGCCCAGCCTGTGAGGGATACGCACGACAGTGCGACCGCCAACAACGCACGAAAACGCATGTAAATCTCCCTAGTCGTTATGTTTGAATGTGACAACTGTGTTGTCACCGTGTCGCGAATGGTTTCGCGAAACGCGGTCGATTCTAGGGGGAAACCCCAATGCGCGAGGTGGGGCGGGCCAACTATTTTGATGTTGCAATGCAATATGTTGCACAGGGGCAACACACCGCAAACAAGTCTGCTCAATCAGGCCAAAAGTTGGTTCATGTACCTGATTCGAGACGCGACCGCACGCATCATGGCCATGCCAATCGACGGATCCGATTCGACCAAGCGCACCAAAGCCTTGCGGTCGAACGCGAGCAGGCAGCAATCGGTTTTTGCGACGGCCGATGCCGTTCTTGGGCTTCTGTCGATCAAGGACATCTCACCGAACACGCCGCCCGCGTTGAGCTTCTCGACAATCTTGCGACCGATGGCGATGACCACCTTGCCATCAAGCACGATGTACATGTGCTCGCCAACTTCACCCTCCTGCATGATCCGTGCATTTTCTTGAAACCGCACAGTCGCGGAAGGATCCAGCATGGATTGCAGCGCCTGCACCGTGGTTTCGTCAAAAATTGCTTCGCCTGGCTTGCTGTGATGTTCTGCGGTATCGGGTCGCGTTGCAAGGCGCGCCGCCAACAAACGCAGCCGATCAAACATGACACTCATCATCATCAGCGCAAAATCCGGCGCAAATTTCAGTGCGAACTCTGCGCGGGCGGGGTCCATCGCATAGGCCATGCAATCGGTTACTGCGGTTGCGGTTGCGCTCCGCGGCATGGCGCCTTTGCCTGGCGTTTGTGAGATGACGGCCATTTCACCAAACACGCCGCCCGGCCGAAAGGTGTCCATGAGCCGGCCTTGCAAAGTGAGGTGAACTTCACCTTCCGCCAGGAAATACATGTAATTCGTCTTGGAAAGCGAAAAGAGGCCCCGCTTATCCCCGGCGATCCCTTCTGAAAATAGCTTGGTGCCGGCAGAGAACTCGACGTACTCCCCGTTTTCTTCGAATACCTGTTTGGCCAGGTTCGGGTTGTAAAACCGGCTGGATGACGCCGCGTAGGCGCCCGAGGTAAGAAATTGGCTTTCCTGATCCATGATTTGTTAACTATCCCATCCACAAGTGGGATAGGCAACCTGCTTTGCGAGATTTTGCAATTGCGGCGTCATTGCGAGCGTCGGCGACTGAGCCCACCGCCA
This sequence comes from Usitatibacteraceae bacterium, assembly GCA_044228625.1. Lineage (GTDB taxonomy): Bacteria > Pseudomonadota > Gammaproteobacteria > Burkholderiales > Usitatibacteraceae > UKL13-2. Next base: position 26,809 of record JBGAUM010000001.1, read on the forward strand.
TCATCACCGCGTGGATGTGGCCGCTTTGCGTCCATCACGGCGACCCTATGGCGTGGCGAGGTACAGTCTGGCGGCGGTGCCAAGCAATGTCTGCACGTCTGCGTTTGAAGGGTCAGCGGTCAACCCATGCAAAACACATTGAGCTTATTGCCATCCAAATCGCGAAAATACCCGGCATAGAAGCCGTCACCGCGGGGGCCCGCCGGACCTTCGTCCTTGGCGCCCAATTCGATGGCCTTTTTGTACACCGCGTCGACCTTGTCCTTGCTGTTGACCACCAGCGCAATCATGACGCCGTTTCCCACGGTGGCGGGTTTGCCATCGAACGGCTTCATCACCCCAAATCCCGGTGTGGTGGGAGACACCGCCCAAGCCACACCCCGCTCAAACTCCATGAAACGTTTCGCACCGACCGTCGCCAGCAGCTCGTCATAGAACTTGATAGCGCGGGGCAAGTCGTTGGTGCCCACCGTGGTATATCCGATCATGAGGTCCTCGTTGATTCCGATTGCAGGTGCGACGAGAATAGCACGGGTGAACCTCATCGATCTTGATGCATTGCCGCCACCTGCCGGAGAGTTGCTGACCCATTGGTTCGGGCCCGCTGACGTGTATGGAAAATCGCGTCCAGAGTGGTTTCGCAAGGACCCCGATTTCGACAACCAGTTGCGCGATCGCTTCCTTTCGCTGGTCGAGTCCGCGGCGCGTGGCGAACTCCAGGATTGGGAAGCCCATTCAAGAGGCTGCCTCGCACTGTTGATCCTCCTCGACCAACTCCCTCGCAACTTGTTCCGCGGCAAGGCGCGCGCTTTTGCGACCGACCCCGAAGCGCGCCGCGTCTGTCGTCACGTCTTGCATCAAGGGTGGGATCGCCGCTTCCTGCCGGTTGAAAGGATGTTCGTCTACTTGCCGCTGGAACATTCCGAATCCATGCCCGACCAGGATGAGTGTCACCGATTGATGTTGGAGCTTGGTCCGTACCCAGAAACGGCAAGTCTTCACGAGTGGGCGGAAAAGCATCGCGCCATCATCCGCCGATTTGGCCGCTTCCCGCATCGCAATGCCGCGCTGGGGCGCGAAAGCTCGCCGGAGGAGGTCGAGTTCCTGAAAACACCCGGATCTTCGTTTTGAATCCGTAAACTGTGGGACCGGCTGCATTCGTCCGGCAGCAGATTCGCGCTTTCCGATGGCCGGCGACAAGCGTCCGGCACGCCCCAGTCCGAAGGCCGGCATGTTGCTGTAAACATTTTCGTATTGCCCGGATGAAACGCGATAGGTCTCGTGCCAAATGCCCACGCTGCCATCACTGCCCACCGCGCGATTGAACGTGCGCCAAGCTGGAAGGTGTTGGGCGTCCTTGTTCTTTGCATACGCCAGCAAATGATCCAGACTCCGCCAATACTGCACCATCAGCGTGGTGCGCCCGAACCATTGTTCGGCGTGCAGAAAGCCGAGTTCCGGCTTTAGCTGCAATTCGGCGACCATGCGCGGCATGGCCATGGCAACGGGCCACCACTTGTGGATGTTCCAGACTTGATTGATGCGCATTCCGATGAGGAACACAACAAATTCGCCGTCCAGGGTGGCGGCAAGACGTTCTTTGCGAATCATGCGGACTCCCTCCGGATACGCGAAATTCGTGGGTACCTGCCCCACCCATCGACTGTGCAGCGACTGTCCGGACCGGCATCCCCAGAAGCGCCAGCTTGCAATCTGAACTCTCTAGGGGTTCTCGGCGTGAATTTTGCGTTCAATGGTCGAACTCAAGGATGGCTGCGGTGTCTGGGCCGAAATCCTTCCAAGTGCCGCGTCTTTCCCGGGGTTTAGGGATTCAAGATTAACGAATGCTGGGCTTTGCCTGCCAACAATGGTGCCGTCGCACCCGAATGGAATTCCGCATTGCCCGCGCCAAAGTAAGGGGACAACGGGTGGCCACTTTGCCCGCCCGGCATGGTGAATATTCCCTCCTCTTCGCGCCCTGGGGAAACCACCATCCGCTGGGAAGCGCCGAAAGTCGGCGCGGCGACGCGGGGTAGATGATTGTCACCGGCTTGCGGTGTGTCCGGCATGTCAAGCCACCGGCCCAGAAAAGGAATTGCCCTTGAAAACGGGTGTTTGAATCTGGCGCGATTGCGCTCGCCCCAACTGGCTTTGTCCAGGGACCCGGCAAGCCTGACCAACTCGTCGTGGGCGTCGATCAGCTGGGCGTGGAGAAACGCGTCCCAGGACTTGTGGGGCAGGGGCAGCAAGTGTGGTGGCTCTGCTGACAGTGCTTGCCAAACGGGGTATTCAAATCGACCATCGTAGGTCAACTTGAGGGCGCGGTCCTCTGACTTGAGTTCCGTTGCCGTTGCCGGAGCGCCGCGGCGGGCCGCGGCAACCCAAGACTCCCAAAGCTTGTCCAAGACGGCCGCCCGAAATTGGCGGCTGATTCGATACGCCGTCTGATCCACGTCCGCTCGTCCATTCCACTTGGCCAATTCCTGTGCGAGCGCCTTGGATTTTTCGTCGGGATGCGATTTCGCCACCCGCAGGGCAAGGGTGGTCCACCGTTGCATGAAGCGACTTTCCGCGTCGAGCTGAATGCCGTAGAGATCCTTCTCATTCAGCTTGGACTTCTCGTTCAAGCGGTCGCGGATTTGTTTGGCACGGGCGCCAAGGTCAAAGCCGCCATCGCCAATGATCGCGCCGTTCCGACCACCGGATTGGCGGCTGTTGGCAGTCCACAACCGGCCGCCTGCGGGATTCTTGACGAGCGGATACTTGGCAGGATCGAGCCAGCCGTCAGGCAAGTTTTCAGGTGCCAAGGGTTTGCCGCGAGAAACTTCGCGCGCGTCCGCCCCCTTTGACGGAATGCGTCCCATGATGGTCCACGCAATATTGCCTTCGCGGTCCGCCACGACAAAGTTCTGGTGCGGAATCCCTGACCGTTGTGCGATGGCCACGGCCTCATCCACGCTGCGTGCATTTCCCAACTTCTGCGATTCAAAGTTCACGCCGCCTTCACGATACAGCGTCCACCACACCGAATAGTCGCTTCCCTTGTCGCGGGCCAGCACCGGGCCCCAAGGCGCCTCGCGGACCGTCAACGTCACCGGTTCACCGCCCTTGACCCGGATTTCCTCATTGACAACATTGAAGACCGCGGTGCCGCCGGATTGGCGATGGGCGACGACATCAAACCATTGCCCATAGCTGTTGGTAAATCCCCAGGCGATGTCGCCATTGCTGCCGACCACCAGGGAATGCACGCCCGGCAGCGTCACTCCCACGAGTCTGCGCTTAGGGGCATTCAATGGCGCAATGGTGATTTGCGTGCGCAGCCAAATGGCGGGCACGCCAATGCCCAAATGCATGTCATCGGCCAGAATGGCGCGGCCATCCTTCGTCGCGTCGCGGCCTGCGGCCCAGTTGTTGCTCCCCACCAAAAGTTCGGAGTGTGCCGTCTGTGGCAGCGCTGTTTCCACCTTCCGCTCGGGCGAGGCCCGCGTGTCAATCTGCTGGGGGGAAGGCAGCGCCGCCTGTTCAATGACCGAGCCGTCAAGCGCCGCATCCCACTCTCCACCACTCGGCCTTAGCCACGCGAACAACGTGTCTCCCACCATGTTGCGCAACCCGATTTCAGCCAAACGATCATCAATGCCGCGGCCTTGCAGCATGAAGGTCATTTCCGCACCGACCAGCAACGAATCCACTTCCTGCCAGATCTGCGGTTCGGTGCGCAGCAACAGATACTGCCACGGCCGCACCGGCATGGCAGCCAGACCGGCATTGACGCCTTGCGCATAGGTGGAGGCCAGGGCTTGTTCCTCCGAGCTGGCCTTTGACCAATGTGCAGCCATGCGGGCACGCATGCGGTGCCTGCGCTTGTCCTTGTCCAGTCCCACCGTGGCGCTGCCGAGCAATTCGGAAAGCTCTCCTGCGGCTGAACGGCGCGCAAGGTCCATCTCGAAGAAACGCTCCTGCGCATGCACAAAACCCAGCGCGCGGATGGCATCCGCCGAATCCGTCACCTCAATCCCGATGATCCCGCGTTCATCGCGCGTGATCGTCGCAGGCCCCCTCAAGCCTGCCAACTTTAATTCGCCATTCAGCGTGGGAAGGCTTGCTCGGAGAGAGGCGTATAGCAGAGTCAAAGTCAGCAAGAACGCACCGGTCAGTGCGGCAAATGTCCATCCAAGGTTTCGAACGAGTCGCTTCATCGGGATGCCTAAATGAAAGTTCAGTCTTTCTTTCGTTTGGCGCGCGGGTGCGCGGTGTCGTACACCTTGGCCAAGTGTTGGAAGTCAAGGTGCGTATAAACCTGAGTAGAGGCTATGCTCGAATGTCCCAACATTTCCTGGACGGCCCGCAAGTCCCCGGACGATTGGAGAACATGCGATGCAAAGGAGTGTCGCAGCATGTGCGGGTGCGGATCCACACTCAGGCCCTGCAAGACGGCCCATTTTTTGATGCGTGCCTGGATTTGGCGTACGCCAATGCGTCTTCCTGTGGCGGACAGGAATAGCGGTGTGGTTTCGTGGCCTGTCCACTGGCCACGGGTTTCCAACCAGCGCGTCAGGGCATTGATGGCGTGGGATCCGACAGGCACGATGCGCGTCTTTCCGCCCTTCCCGAAGACGCGCACTTCACGGGTCTTGAGATCGATTCCATCGCAGTTCAGGCCTGCCACTTCGGAAACACGCAAGCCGCACGAATAGATCAATTCGAAAATGGCGCGGTCGCGGACCGTGTCCGGCTCGTTGCCCTCAAAACTGACCAGCCGAATCGCCTCCTCCGGGGATAATGTCTCTGGGAGCCGTCGGGCAGCCTTCGGCGCACGAACACCTTCAGCAGGATTTTCGGTCTGGCCTGCATCCTTGCCGACAAACTTGAAGTAGCCCCGCCATCCCGATAACGTCCTTGCAATCGTTCTTGCAGAAAGCCCCTTGCCATGCAACTGCGTGGCAAATCGCCGTATGTCGGTTTCGGTCAGCTGACTGAGCGGCCTTTGGGCGGTCGCGGCAAGATTTTCCAATCGTGCAAGGTCTGCACCGTAATGCTTCAGGGTGTTGCTCGAAAGCCGGCGCTCATGCGCCAGGTAATTCAGGTAGCGCGCAACCGTCGCATCCATCTCATCCCGCTATTCAGCCGCGACGGGTGTCGGGGCAGGCAGCAAAACGAGATGGCGCAGCAGACAATGGGCGGCGACTTCGCCGATGCGCGTCAGGAACAAGGTCCCCATGTCGGCATAGAAGCGGGAAGCATTTTCCGAGGCCATGAGCAGCAGACCAATCGTGCGTTCATTTCGCAATGGAACAATGGCATAGGACTTGAGGTGGGGTGCATGGTCACCGAACCAGGCATGGGTCTCATAAACTGGATGAGAACCACAATATGGCGTTTTCATTGCTTCCACAAACTGCTTCAGTTCAGGCGCCACAGGCTGAAATTCGGGTGTGTCTTCTGTTGGAGACACATCCCAGAGCCGAAGTGCGACATGGGGCACCTGGAAATTGTCGAGGAGTTCCAGCAACAGCGTGTCGACGATTGCATCGACGCCGTCGCATGCAATGAGTTTCAACATCAAGTCGTGGATCCGTTGGGACAACGCATCGTTCTCTTCGCCGAACTTCAATAGTTCTGCAAGCTTGGCTTCCAGCAATTTGACCTTCTCGCGTGTCGCGATCAGTTGGCGCTCCGGAATTGATACAGTGCGGCCCCCATGGGGGTGCGACACGTTAATGTTCAGCAACACATCGACGTTGTGCTCAAAGAAATCCGGATGCGCGCGCAGGAACTCTGCAACATCCTCCGCAGAAAGGGTGGGTACACTCGACACGCTTTTCAATCCTTCAGTTCGATTTCGCCCGTGAAAACGCGCGAGGTTGCGCCCCGCATCATGACCGGAGCCTGGGGGTTTTGGTTACCCAACCATGTTACCGTGAGATCTCCTCCCCGCGTGGCGACCTGCACGGTTTCATCCAGCAGGCCTCGCCGGATTCCCGTCACCACTGCCGCACATGCACCTGTACCGCAGGCCAGGGTTTCTCCCGCGCCCCGTTCCCATACCCGTACCCGGATATGGGTGCGATCAATGATTTGCATGAATCCCACGTTCACCCGGCGCGGAAAGCGGGGGTGATGCTCGATCAGCGGGCCATCCTGCTCAACAGGGGCGCGCTCGACATCGGGCACGACTTGCACAGCGTGTGGATTGCCCATGGACAAGGCGGTGATTTCTCGCGCATGTTGATCGATGTTCAAGACATAGGTGAGGGCTTCAGCCGGCGCCTCGAAGGGAATTTCGCCTGGGGCAAAGCGAGGTGCGCCCATGTTGACCGTCACGGTACCGTCATCTTCGAGCGTAGGCTCGATGACACCGCCCAAGGTTTCGACGCGAATCGTGCGTTTGGACGCCAAGCCTGCGTGGTGGACAAAATCGGCGAAACACCGTGCGCCATTGCCGCATTGCTCCACCTCGCCACCGTCCGCATTGAAAATGCGATAGCGAAAGTCGCAGCCTTCACGCAATGGCTTTTCGACGACCAAGACCTGGTCGCAGCCAACCCCAAAGTGGCGGTCGGCGAGTGCGCGAACCTGTCTTGGCGAGAGTTCGATCGGATTTGAAAATGCGTCAACGACAACGAAGTCATTGCCCTGACCGTGCATCTTGGTAAATCGAAGACGCAATCGGCGACTACTCCGGCGTGTAGATAAACGGCCCGTCTTGCAGGTTCGGATCCTTGTCGATCTCGCTGCAATCTTCCACATTCATGGCGGGGGGATCATCAGGCGCATTGCGCACCGAAGACCGGAATTCAGGATCGGAGATGGCTTGTTTGACCGCGTACTCGCAGGCGGAATCTGCCGTCTCGGATTGCACATAGACGGTCTTCAGGAAACCGTAATATCCTTCTCCGCCGTCGCGCGCCAGGCGGAAATGTTCACCTCGAAGCAAGACCTGAAATTGCGCCATTGCAAAGACTCCCTGTCTTTCTCGGATACGCTCCCGGAAACGTCTTCATTTAATCATAAAAGCCTGCCTCGCCGGGAGGTCTCGTTTTGAAGCGTTTGTGCACCCAGAAATACTGCTCCGGCATTTCGCGGATGCGTTCTTCAAGGAAGGCGTTCATGCGACGTGCGTCGGCCGCCTCGTCTCCGCTGGGAAAGTTGTCCCATGCCGGATAGCAGCGCGCTTCGTAGCCTTCCGGGGTCATTTTGGCAATCAGCGGCACCACCTTGGCGCCGGAAATCTGACATAACCGGGAAAGCGCGGTGACGGTCGCCGTCTTGACGCCGAAGAACTCTGCAAAGACGGCGTCCTTTGCGCCGAAATCCATGTCTGGCAGGTAATAAAACTGACGCCTCGCCTTGAGCGCCTTGAGAACCGGCCGCAGGCCCTGTTGCCGCGTGACCAGCTCCGCCCCATTCCAGCGCTGCCTTGCCCGTCGCAAAGCTCGGTCGAACACCGCATTCTTCTGGACAGAGTACATGCTGAAAGCTTCCGGATAGGTGTGCGAAAAGCGCGCACCCGCAAAATCGAGGCCCACGAAATGGGGTGCAAGGACGATGATCGGTGCCTTGCCGATCCACTCGTCAATGAAATGAAAATCGACGGCCTTGACGCTAGCGACCGCCTCGTCGACCGGGGCATACCAAAGGTGTCCCAGTTCGAGTGCCGAAGCCGACAGGTTTCGAAAAACCTCGCGTCCAATGGCGACACGCTCCGCCTCCGATTTTTCGGGGAAACAGGCCCGCAAGTTGATCAGCGTTACGCGCCGCCGCCCAAAATGGAACAACAATGTGCCCAGTCCGCGTCCAAGGGCACGCACCCACGATCGTGGCAACCAGCGAAGACACCAAAGCAGAAATAGCACGATCCTCAAGGGCGGATTCCCGGTGGCAGCGGCGCGCCCGCTGGATGTTTGTAGCGGTTATAGCCCCACAGATACTGTTCAGGCGATTGAGAGATCAGCTTCTCTAGCGCGCGATTCATTTCCTCTGCCGCCCGCAACTTGTCTTCCGGCAACGACGCCATGGGCGGTTCTATGTGAACCTCGAATCCGCGTCCCCACGGCATGCGGCGGGCATAAAACATGAGGATTACGGCCCCGGTGGACTGTGCGAGGCGCGGCAACAGCGTCATCGTATATGCGGGCTGACCGAAGAAGGGCGCCCAAACGCCATCCCCGCCTGCTTCCGGTGCGGGCACCTGGTCTGGCAACATGATGATGCTGCCGCCATTTTTCAAGGTTCGAAGCAGCTGACGGATTCCAGAGGCATCCGCTGGTGCGGTCGACCCTCCGCCACGCTGTCTGCCGGCCTGCATGATCGGTTCCAGCCATGCCTGCTTGGGAGGGCGGTACAGTGCCATGACAGGAGTGCGGCTCTCGAGGTACCTTCCTGCGATGTCGTAGCAGCCCAAGTGCGGGGTGACGAAAATCACCGGCTTCCCTGCCGCTTGCGCGCGCTCGACGTGCTCCCAACCCGTGCAGGATCTGACCAGCGCATAGATGCGCTCCACGGGGGCAGTCCACGCCGTGGCAAGTTCGGTGAGTCCTTTTCCTTGCTCCGCGGCACTGCGCCAAATCGAAACAGCGTTGCCAGGCCGGGCATATGCATTGAACAGTGCCAGATTGAAGCGCGTCAACTGACGATGCCTTGCCGAAAACGCGAATGCCAATAATCCGGCGATTGAGCCCAATGCATGATTGAGCGGCAAGGGCAGTCTGCCCATTATTCGGAACAATGCCGCTCTCATGCGATCAATGCATGACCGTCGAGACCCTTGGTCAAAGGGGTTCTGCTAAAATGCGCCGCTTTTCCGCCAAGTCTGGCGTCGATGCGCGCGTCGAGGTTCGCGCGGAAGTATTGCGGCATAAGGAGCAGTCTGTGAGCGATTTCCTGTTTACGTCCGAATCGGTGTCCGAAGGGCATCCCGACAAGGTTGCGGATCAAATTTCCGATGCGATTCTCGATGCGATTCTAGCCCAGGACCCCAAGTCCCGCGTGGCCGCGGAAACGTTGTGCAACACCGGTCTTGTGGTGCTGGCCGGCGAGATCACCACGCGCGCCAACGTCGACTACATCGGCGTCACCCGCGAAACCATCAAGCGCATCGGTTACGACAACACCGACTACGGCATCGACTACAAGGGCTGCGCGGTGATGGTCTGCTACGACAAGCAAAGCCCGGACATCGCGCAGGGCGTGGACAAGGCGCAGGACAACGACCTCGACCAGGGGGCGGGTGACCAGGGTCTCATGTTCGGCTACGCGTGCGATGAGACGCCGGTATTGATGCCGGCCCCCATTTACTACGCACACCGGCTGGTGCAGCGCCAATCGGAGTTGCGCCGCGATGGCCGCATGCCGTGGCTGCGGCCCGACGCGAAGTCACAAGTGACGATGCGTTACGTGGATGGCAAACCGCACTCGATCGATACCGTTGTGCTCTCCACGCAACATGATCCGTCGATGTCTGAAAACAAGCGCATGAAGCCGCAAGCCATCGAGGAAGTGATCGAGAAGATCATCAAGCCGGTGCTGCCCAAGGAATGGCTGAAGAACACGCGGTATCTGGTGAACCCCACCGGGCAATTCGTTATCGGCGGTCCGCAGGGCGACTGCGGGTTGACGGGCCGCAAGATCATTGTCGATACCTACGGCGGCGCTTGCCCGCATGGCGGTGGAGCCTTTTCTGGAAAGGATCCGTCCAAGGTGGATCGTTCAGCCGCCTATGCAGCGCGGTATGTGGCGAAGAATGTGGTCGCCGCCGGATTGGCGCGGCAATGCCAGGTGCAAGTCGCGTACGCGATTGGCGTGGCGAAGCCGATGAACATCACGGTGTACACGGAAGGTACCGGGGTGATGCCAGACGAGAAGATTGCCGAACTGGTCGCGCAGCATTTCGATTTGCGGCCCAAGGGCATCGTGCAGATGCTCGACTTGCTCAAACCCATTTACGCCAAGACGGCGGCCTACGGCCACTTTGGCCGTGAAGAACCGGAATTCTCGTGGGAAGCCACCGACCGCGCGGCGAAGCTACGCGAGGCTGCGGGGTTGAAGGGCGAGGTCAAGCGTGAAGCGGTGCCTGCGGAGTAAGCGCCGGTTCACGGCAAGGCGATGAGGGAGGCTGAGGCCTCCCTTGTCATTTGCGGCGGCTCGCGAGCCACGCGATCAACAGGACCAAGCCGAATCCTGCGGCGGGCAACCCGAACATCCCAGCCAGTGCAGGTCGCACCCCGCCAAACCCCCAGCCCACGACCAAGCCCACGATGGCCAGCACGATCAACAGGCGAATTTCAGTGCTGCCAAATCCGGTTTGCGAGTCCAAGCGAAACCCCGGCAGGAAAGGACGAGATTCACTATAATGCCGTCTTCCGAGGAGCGTTGCGAGATGGCAGTGCAGGTGCAGTCGTCCCAGGCTCGGAACCGATTCAACGGCGCTCGCATTCCCCCGAATGCGGGCGTTTTTATTTTGTGCCCGCGAAACCGTTCGCCAGGAGTCCACCATGAATGCCGTACTGAAACCAAAGAACATTATCGAAGGCGATTTCGTCGTCGCCGACTTGAAGCTCGCCGATTGGGGCAACAAGGAAATCAAGATCGCCGAGACCGAAATGCCGGGCCTGATGGCGATCCGCGAGGAATTCGCCGCCACGCGTCCGCTGAAAGGTGCGCGCATCTCCGGCTCGCTGCACATGACCATCCAGACCGCCGTGTTGATCCAAACGCTGGAAGCACTGGGCGCGGAAGTGCGCTGGGCCTCGTGCAACATCTTTTCCACGCAAGACCACGCCGCCGCTGCGATTGCCGCCAACGGCACGCCGGTGTTTGCCACCAAGGGCGAGACGCTGGAGGAATATTGGGACTACACCCACCGCATCTTTGAGTGGAAGGATGGCGGGTTCTCCAACATGATCCTGGATGATGGTGGCGATGCGACCTTGCTGCTGCACATCGGAACCCGCGCCGAGACCGATCCGGCCGTGATCGCCAAGCCCGGCTCGGAAGAAGAGCGAATCCTGTTTGCCTCGATCAAGGCCAAACTTGCGCAGGACGCACAGTGGTACTCAACGCGTCTAAAGCACATCAAAGGCGTGACCGAGGAGACCACCACGGGTGTACATCGCCTTTACCAAATGGCCAAGGACGGCAAGCTCGCGTTCCCGGCCATCAACGTCAACGACAGCGTGACCAAGTCGAAATTCGACAACCTCTACGGCTGCCGCGAGTCGCTGGTCGATGCCATCAAGCGCGCCACGGATGTGATGATCGCCGGCAAGATCGCCGTGGTGGCCGGCTACGGCGACGTGGGCAAGGGCAGTGCGCAGGCCTTGCGTGCGCTTTCTGCGCAAGTGTGGGTCACGGAAATCGACCCGATCTGCGCGCTACAGGCGGCGATGGAAGGCTACCGCGTGGTCACCATGGAATACGCTGCCGACAAGGCCGACATTTTTGTCACCGCCACCGGCAACTACCACATCATCACGCACGACCACATGGCCAAAATGAAGGACCAGGCCATCGTCTGCAACATCGGCCATTTCGACAACGAAATCGACGTCGCCTCGATCGAGAAATACAAGTGGGACGAGATCAAGCCGCAGGTCGATCACATCATTTTCCCGGATGGCAAGCGCATCATCCTCTTGGCCAAGGGACGTCTGGTCAACCTGGGCTGCGGCACGGGGCATCCGAGTTATGTCATGTCGTCCTCGTTCGCCAATCAAACGATCGCGCAGATCGAGCTCTACACAGAAACAGCGAAGTATCCGGTCGGCGTGTACACGCTGCCCAAGCACCTGGATGAGAAGGTCGCGCGTTTGCAGTTGAAAAAACTCAATGCGCAATTGACCGAACTGACCGACCAGCAGGCGGCGTACATCCATGTGTCGAAGCAAGGGCCGTACAAGCCGGATACCTACCGCTACTGATCAGGCCCGCGCCTCATGACACGCGAAGCCCAGTTCTCATTCGAGTTCTTTCCGCCGAAAACCGATGAGGGCAAGGCCAAGCTGATGCACACGGTGCAGCAGCTTGGCCAGTTGAAGCCGGCGTTCTTTTCGGTCACGTTCGGCGCGGGCGGGTCCACGCAGGAGGGTACGCTCTCCACGGTGCTGTCTATCCGCGAGCAGGGCCATGCCGCGGCACCGCATTTGTCCTGTATCGGATCGACACGCGAGAACATCCGCGCCATCATCCACCGCTACAAAGACGCCGGGATCGAGCACATGGTGGCGCTGCGTGGCGATTTGCCGTCGGGGATGGCGGTGGCGGGGGAGTTCCGATATGCGTCCGACTTGATCGCTTTTATCCGCGAAGAGACCGGCGATCACTTTCACATCGAGGCCGCCGCGTACCCGGAATACCACCCACAGGCGCGCCTGGCGCAAGAGGACTTGAAGAACTTCAAGCGGAAGATCGATGCGGGAGCCAATTCCGCAATGACACAGTACTTCTACAACGCCGACGCATACTTTCATTTCGTTGACGAAGTGCGCGCAATGGGGGTCAACATTCCCATCGTGCCCGGGGTCATGCCAATCGGCAGCTTTTCGCAATTGGCACGATTCTCCGATGCCTGCGGCGCGGAAATTCCGCGCTGGATCCGTCGCAAGATGGAAGGCTTTGGCGACGACACCGCGTCGATCCGCGCGTTCGGATTGGATGTGGTCACCGACCTCAGTGCGAAATTGCTCGATGGCGGGGCACCGGGCCTGCACTTCTACACACTCAACCAGGCCGGATTGTCATCCACGATTTGCCAGCGGCTCGGGCTATAGGGCGTCACTCCGGCTGTTGTCGAGATGCTAAGCCTGTGCCAAACCCCAAGTTTGGCGCGCATCTCGGAGGATAAATGCTCCGGAAGCCGCGCCAGTGCTATGGTTTGCTGTTCGTGTGCGTGCTACGTCAACTGAAACGGATAGACCGATCCCAATTTCAGGATGCGCGTGAGTTCATCGAGCGCCGTGCAGACGGCTTGCGGCAGCGCCGGGTCGAGTAGATCGGCATCGGCCATGCGATCGCGATAATGTTTGTTCACCCAGGCCACAAGTTCGGCATGCAAGGACGGCGTGAGGATGACGCCCGGATTGGCGGCACGCGCCTCGGCATCGTTCAACTCGACACGCAGCCGCAAACAAGCCGGACCGCCACCGTTCATCATGCTCTGGCGCAAGTCGAACACCAGCGCTTCGTCGATGGGGCCACCCGAGGACACGAGCTCATCAAGATGCGCCGACACGCGCGGGTTGTTACGGCACTCTTGCGGCACCACGATGGCGATGTGGCCATCCGGCTTTGAGAGCAACTGGCTGTTGAAAAGGTAACTGCCCACCGCATCGGCCACGCTTACACGCGCAGCCGGGACTTCGATCACGACGAAGCCCTCGCCAAATTTCGCGCGCAGTTCGCGATAGGTTCCCGCGCGATCGAGGAACGCCGCTTCGTGGCAAAACAATACGTTTCGATGTCCCACCGCGATCACATCGTTGTGGAACACGCCCTGGTCGATCACGTCCGGGTGTTGCTGTGCGAATACGGCACGCGATTCGGGAAGGCCGTGGCGGCGTGCGACGGCCTGCGAAGCTTCGAGCGATTGGCGCGCCGGATACTTCTGCGGGCGCGGTGCGCGGCTGTCGAAACCCACGCAGCCGTAGACAAAAAACTCCACGCCTGGCGCACCGATCCTGGGGCAAAACCGCGTGTGATTGGCGGCCCCTTCGTCGCCGAAGGCAGGCGTGGCGGGCAACGCGGCATGGTGCGCAAAGTGCTGGGCGTCCGGGAACATCGCCTGCAATACCCGCCCCGTCGTCGGATGCTCGATGGCGCGATGAAAGTTTTGCGCAAGGTTTGCCACCGAGAAATGCACACGGCCATCGGTGGTATTTGCGCTGGGGCTCACCGTGGCCGCGTTGGCCGTCCACATGGAGGACGCCGACATGGCGCTGTTGAAAATCGCACGAGAGTGTTTGGCGGCAGCTTCGAGCACATCGCGATCCGAACCGCCAAAGCCAATTTGTCGCAACGTCGCAATATCCGGTCGCTGCTGCGGTGCGAACACACCCTGCTTGAATCCGCGATCCATCAAGGCCTTCATCTTGGCCAGGCCCTGCAACGCGGCTTCGCGCGGATTTGCAATGGCGCCCTGGTTCTTCTCCGACGCAATGTTGCCGTAGGAGAGGCCGCTGTAGTTGTGCGTCGGGCCAACGAGGCCGTCGAAGTTGTATTCGTGGGCGGTCATGGTGGAGTTGCGCGGATTACAGCGTGAAGCCCGGCGGCAAAGCAGCCGGGATGGCGAGTGTGTCAGATTCGAGTGAGGACTGCGGATACGCGCAATAGTCCGCCGCGTAATACGCCGAAGCACGATGGTTGCCGGACGCGCCGATCCCGCCAAACGGGAGCGCGCTGGAGGCGCCGGTCAGCGGGCGATTCCAATTGACGATGCCAGCGCGAATGCGCTCGCGGAACACCTCGTACTCGGTGGCATCGTCGGAAAGCAGGCCGGCAGCCAACCCAAACTGCGTGGCATTGGCGCCATCGATGGCATTCTCCAGCGAGTCATGCCGCACCACTTGCAGTAGCGGACCAAAGAACTCCTCGTCAGGCCAAGGCGAAACGTGGCTGACATCGACAATGCCGGGTGACAACAGTGCGGCTCCCTTGCGAATGCGGCGCATCTCCAACAGCAGCTTGCCACCTGCGGCGACCAAACCGTTCCACCCCGCGAGCAATTTATCCGCGGTCGCCACAGACACTACCGCACCCATGAACGGCGGCGGGTCTGCATCAAACGCGCCAGCAGTCAGACGTGCGCTCACGTCCACGAGGCGTGCCAGCAATTTGTCGCCTGCTTCGCCCTTCGCAACAAACAAGCGCCGCGCGCAGGTGCAGCGCTGCCCAGCAGAAATGAACGCCGATTGCACAATGTTGTAAACCGCCGCATCGATGTTGCCGATCTTGCCCACGATGAGCGCATTCATCCCGCCCATTTCCAGCGCAAGGATGCGATGCGGCAAACCGGCGTTGGCGCGATGAATCGCCGCGCCGGTCGCGGCGCTTCCCGTGAAATAGATGCCATCGATGTCTGGATGGCTGGCGAGCGCAATGCCTGTGTCGCGTTCGCCCTGCACCAGATTCAGCACGCCGTCGGGCAACCTGGCTTCGCGCCAGCACTCGGCCGTCAATTCGGCCACGCGAGGGGCGAATTCGCTGGGTTTGAACACGACCGTGTTGCCCGCAATCAGCGCGGGAACGATGTGCCCATTCGGCAGGTGGCCGGGAAAATTGTAGGGGCCAAAGACGGCAACGACCCCGTGCGCACGATGACGCAATACCGCGCGGTGATCGGCGGCGGGCACAGTCTTGATGCCCGTGCGTTCGTTGTAGGCGGCGATGGAGATGGCCACCTTGCCGATCATGGTGGCGACTTCGGTTTTCGCTTCCCACAACGGCTTGCCGGTCTCCGCCCCGATGGCGTGCGCCAGTGCATTTTCTTGCGCCTTCAAAGCCTCTGCGAAACGCCGTACCAAGGCAATGCGCGCCTCCAGCGGCGTGCGCGACCAGGCCGCAAAGGCATGCCGCGCAACAAGAACCGCGCGATCGACGGCTGCCGCATCGGCTGCCGCCCCTTCCCACACCACGGCTTGGGTCACTGGATTCCTGGAGGCGAACGAGGCCATGTTCAATCCTGCTTTCGATCTTTCGGTGACAGCGCCACGTGATGCGCCATCATTCCCGTCTTGAGTCCCAAGGCCGCAGCGCACGAGGCTTGCAACATCAAGCCATCGTCGCGCGCCACCAACCGCCCCAACGAAAGCCGGTAATCGCCGAGCCCTCCGGTGGCGATGAGCGACACGGGCGTGCCCTCGAACACGGCGTCCGCATCGTCGAGGATTGCCGCCACCGGGCCGTTGCGCGTGCAGCGCACGGCGTCGATATCCGGCAAGTCGCATTCCACCGTGGGGCCGGCGTCGAAAATGTCGACGTGCTGATCAAAGCGGAAACCCTCTTCCTCCAGCAGTCGCCGCGCGGGACGCGTGTTCGGATGCGTTTCGCCGATCACTGCCTGCGCTTCCGGTGTGAGGAAGGAACTGTACAAGGGATGCTTGGGCATCAGTTCGGCCACGAAGGACTTTTTGCCGATGCCGGTCAGGTAATCGGCCTGACCGAAGTCCATCGAAAAGAAATGCCGACCCAAACTCTCCCAGAATGGCGAGCGGCCCGATTCATCGGATACACCGCGCAATTCCGCGATGACGGTATTGGAAAAATGTTCGCGAAACTGCGCCATGAACAGGAAGCGCGACTTCGACAGCAATGCGCCGAGTTTGTCGCGGCGATAAGCCGGGTCGAGATACAAGGAACACAATTCTGTTGCGCCCGTGTGGTCGTTGGATAGGAACAGCGTAGGCGTTTGGGTGAAGATGCCCAGCTCGCGAGAGGCGTGTACGACAATGCCCACCCGGTAGGAATAAAACGGCTCACGCAGGCCCACCGCGCCCATGAGTGCACAAACACCGGCGACTCGCTGTGCAGCCCGATCCTCCAAGGCAAACATCCATTGCTGGTCCTCGCGCGGCAATTGCCCCGAAAAGGTCTTGACCGAGGCTTCCACCCGTCCGGCGATGAGCTCACGGTTGTCTGGCAAAGTGGTCATCCCCACCCCCGCCGTCTTGGCGAGCGCAAGGATCGCATCCGTGTCCTCCGTGCGTACAGGGCGGATGATCATGCCTCGTCTCCCTCGCGCCGCTCGATTCTGAGTGGCACTACTCGCAATGCATCTCCCGGAGAGATCGCGAGTAGCGCAGGCAGTTGTGCGTCGCCCGCCGCTTGTACGCCGTCGAGCGTCAAAGGCGCCAAGGTGGCGCGAAAGTTGGACAATGACGTGTTGGCGGCGATGTGTTCGGAGCAGCTGATTGCTTTGGAACCATTCCATGTTGCGCGACGCTGGTGGCGGATGGTGGCCAGTGTTGACAGGCGCGCTTCGACTGTCGGTCCGCCGTCGAAAATGTCGATATAAATGTCCGGATCGAATCCTTCATCCAGAAGGATCGAGAACGGCAATTCACCATCCGGATGCAGTTGGCCAATGGCCAGTTGCGCTGACGCGGGAAGGAGGGGCACGTAAATTGGATATTGCGGCATCAACTCGGCGATGAATGTACGGCTCCGACCGCCGGACAGCCTCTCAGCCTGCGGATAGGCCATATTGAAGAATCGTCGGCCAACCGCTTCCCAAAATGGTGAGCGGCCTTCAACATCGCACACACCGGGGTTTTCGGCCGCAAGCTTGTCGGCAAATCGGCGGCGATGCTCGGCGATGAACAGGAGCCGCGCACGCGAAAGCAGTTGCGGCAAGTGGGTATCCGCCAACGAGGGATCGATGAAAAACGATGTCAGCAAAGAATAGCCCGTGAGGTCGTGGCATAGGTGCAGCGCGTGGATCTTGTTGCTGACCTTCAAGTCCTGAGAGGCATGAACGATGATCTCATTGCGGTAGGAATAAAACCGATCATGAAAGCCTGCGGACGCGGCGATGCCGCTGGTGCCCACCAATTCCCCGGTTTCGGTGTTTTCCAGCACGAAGAAATAGGTCTCCTCGCCCGGCACGTCGATCTCCACCGAAAACGATGCGATGGAGCGCTCGATCTTATCAACGAGCTTGGCGCGATCCGGCGGCAATGAAGTAATGCCGATCGCGCTCTGCGTGGCCATGCGCTCGATCTGAGGAAGATCGGCATGGGCGGCGGGACGAAGAACGAACATGCGTTGGCCCTATGCGGCCTTGGCCGCGGGGGCTGCCGCGCGCACGGTGGTGACGAATTTCTCGATCGCCACCGCAAAGCGCGCCATGCCCTCAACAATGTCGGCCTCCGAAATCAATAGCGACGGTGCAAAGCGCATCACATCGGGTCCGGCGATCAGTACCAGCAAGCCGGCCTCCTCGGCGCATTTGACCAAGTCCTTGCCTTTACCCGCAAATTCCGCCGCAAGTTGGCAGCCGATCAACAAGCCATCGCCGCGAATGGCGCTGAAGACGCCAAAGCGCTTGTTGAGCGCCTCGAATCCCTCCACAAACATCTTCCGCTTTGCGGCGACGCCGCTCAGTGTGGATTCGCGCAGGAGAATGTCCAGTACTGATTCCGCCACCGCACACGCAAGTGGATTGCCACCATACGTACTGCCATGCGCGCCAACGCCGAATGCCTTGGCCGCGGCGTTGGTGGTGAGCATCGCGCCAATGGGAAATCCACCGCCCAGGCCCTTTGCGCTGGTCAGCACATCGGGAGTGACGCCGGTCTTCATGTATGCATACAGCGCACCCGTGCGTCCTGCACCGGACTGCACTTCATCGAAAATCAGCAGGGCCTTGTGTTGATCACACAGTTCGCGCAGGCGTTTCAGGAATGCAGGATCGGCCGGAGTCACGCCGCCTTCGCCCTGGATCGGCTCGACGATGACCGCACAGGTGCGCGGCGACATGGCCTTTTCGGCAGCCCCAATGTCGTTGTACGGCAGGTGACGGATGTCTTGCGGTAGCGGACCGAAGCCCTCCGTGTATTTGGCCTGGCCACCGGCTGTGACCGTGAACAAGGTGCGCCCGTGAAAAGCGTTGTCGAAGGCAATGATCTCGGTCTTGTCGAAATCCTGGAGCTTGTCTTTGCCGTGGGCGGCAACAAAGGCATCGTAGGCCACCTTGCGCGCGAGTTTCAATGCCGCTTCGTTGGCCTCGGCCCCGGAGTTGCAAAAAAACACGCGATCGGCAAACGTGTTGTCCACCAGTTTCTTCGCCAGTCGGATCGCGGGTTCGTTGGTGAGCACGTTGGCCACGTGCCAGAGTTGATTGGCCTGATGCGTCAACGCGGCGATGACTTCAGGATGCGTATGGCCTACGGCGGACACCGCGATGCCTCCTGCAAAATCGACGTACTCTTTGCCCGATTGATCCCACACGCGCGCGCCGTGGCCGCGCACAGGAATAAACGCACCGGGGGCGTAATTGGGCACCATCACTTCATCGAACGTGGCGCGGGTGACAGGGGGGTGGGCGGTGGTGTTCATGGAAATGTCCTCGGACCGGTGGTGCCTTGAAAGGTGGGCTATTTTAGGTGGGGAATGCCGTGCGCGGCTATCGAAAAAGCGACTGCGAGTTCAGTCATCGTGCCTCATTTTGTCTCTTTGCCGCCGCCAAACATGCGCCGGCTGCGCTCTTCGCGCGGTGTGATACCGAAGTGTGCGCGATAGGCGCTGGAGAAATGCGGACCGGACGAAAACCCGCACGCCAATCCCACTTGCAGGATTGATTGACTGGTTTCCCGCAACAGTTGGCGTGCGCGATTGAGGCGCATCTCCAGATAGTAACGCGACGGCAGGCTATTGAGATGCTGCTTGAACAGGCGCTCCAGTTGACGACGCGACACGCCTGCCAGCCGGGCGATTTCCTCGGCCGGAAGCGGCTCCTCAAAGTTGGCCTCCATCAATTTCACTGCCTCTGTGAGCTTCGGCTGCCCGCCGCCAATGCGCGCGGCCAACGGCACGCGTTGCCGGTCACCTGGACCCCGCACGCGTTCGACACCGAGTTGATCGAGCAAGTCCGCTGAACTCTCCGTGCCGAGCGATCGCGTGAGTAACGCGACCAATGCCTCCATCGCGGCGGGACCTCCGGCAGCGGTCAAGCGCGCGCGGTCGAGCTCGAACACGTTCGCCGATCCGATGATTTTCGGAAAACGCTCGGTCAGCATGCCGGTATAGGGCCAGTGAATTGTCGCCCGATGCTGATCCAACACGCCTGCGCGCGCCAGAAGCCACGCGCCGGTGCCAAAGCCACCCAGGACGGTGCCGCGCGCCGCCTCGCGTTGCAGGAGGGCAATCAGCGCGTCGTGACCGGATTCAGGCAACGGCGAATCGGCTAACACGATGAGTGCTTCAAATGCCGGCAACGCACTGTCCAAGGGTTGAGCCGCGAATTCCAGGCCGCCAACCGACTTGACTCTTGGTCCATCGGCGAGCAATAGCGTGGTGATCGGCAAGCCTTCTGAGACCTCGTTACAGGCCTCGATGACGCTGTGCGCTGCACCGAGCGCACCAAGCGAAAAGCGCGGCAGCAGGACGAAGGCGATGCAGCGCGGGGTGGAAGAGGGTGTCGCGTCGGCGGGGGGGCTCACAGTGGGGATCGGCGCTCCCATTGGCCGGGCAGGTCAAAACGCTTATTTTAGGCTTCCGCTGAGGAATCGGGCGAGCCGTTCGCTTTGCGGGCGCGCCAGTACCTCGCGCGGTTCGCCTTGCTCCTCGATCAGGCCTTGATGCAGGAACACCACGTGGTTCGACACTTCGCGCGCGAACCCCATTTCGTGCGTGACCACAATCATGGTGCGACCCTCGGCGGCAATCTCACGCATGACTTTCAATACCTCCCCGACCAGTTCCGGATCGAGGGCGGAGGTGGGCTCGTCGAAGAGCATCACCGCCGGTTCCATGGCGAGTGCGCGGGCAATGGCGACACGCTGCTGTTCGCCGCCGGACAAGTGTGCGGGGTAGGCCTCGCACCGGTGCGCAACGCCGACGCGTTCGAGGTAATTCATCGCGCGCGCCTCGGCCTCGGCGCGATCCACCTTGAGTACCCGCATCGGCGCCTCGATCACGTTTTGCAGCACCGTCATGTGCGACCAGAGGTTGAATTGCTGGAACACCATCGACAACCGCGCGCGGAACGACGCCAGTTGCCGCGCATCCAGCGCCGTGAGCGAGCCATCGCGGTCGCGCTTCAATTGTAGTGTTTCGCCAGCCAATTCGATGCGGCCTTCGTGCGGTTGCTCCAACAGATTGATGCATCGAAGCCACGTACTCTTGCCCGAGCCGCTGGATCCGATCACGCTGATGACGTCGCCTGCGCGAGCGGTGAGCGAGACGCCCTTCAATACGTCGCGGGTGCCAAAGCGTTTGCGGATGTTGTCGACAACGAGTTGCGAAGCGCTCATCGTGCCTACTCACTCAACAGCTTGCCGGTTCGAAATGCCTTGGCCCCGGCGATCTTGGCCAGGCGCATTCCCGCGTAAGCGAAACGGCGGTTTTCACGGGCATACAGGATCCCTTCTGTCGTGGCGCGCAATGTCGTCGCGCTCCCGGTCAGCGGGTCGATGACGTCGGCGACCGCATCGCCCACGCGCAGGTGTTGACCCAGCGAAGCAAGGAAGGTGACCACACCGGAGTGCGGCGCGGCGATGGGTTCCGAGCCTGCCAGCGGTGTGGGGGGTGCGGGCAGGGCAGGCAGCGCGGGCACATCGATGGTGATCAGGCCCTGGTGCGCGAGATAAGCCACGATGGCGTCCGCATCTTTCGCGGCCAGCGCATGATCCACATCCGTGTTGCCGCGCAATTCAATGGTGACCGACGCGCAGCCCATCGGGATAGGATGTGCCGGGAAACGTTCGCGCAACTGCCACCAGGTGCGGGAGCAGGCCTCGTCGAAGGGGTAGTCACCGCTGGTGGTTTCCAGCAATGAGGCCACCGCGCCGAGATAGCGCGCCAGGGGGTCCACCCGCTCCCACACCGGCGTGGCGGTATACAAATGCATCAACGCTTCACTGTCGCAATGCAGATCAAGCGCGATGTCCGCATCGGCCGCCAGCGTGAGCAACGTCTTGCGAAGGCTCTCCAGTTCGCTGACGGCGTGCACTTCGCTGGCTGCTTCAACCAGTGCGCGGCGGATCAACGCGGTGTTCTCGCCTTCGCTTGCGGAAAGTTTCGACTCGATCTTTCCTGCGACCGCCGCTGCCAAGTCCGGATAGTGCCGGTTGAAATTGTCACCGTTGCGCAGTTCAAAGCGGCCAATGTGACTATGGTCGATCCACTGTGCGAGACCGATGGGATTGGCCACCGGCACCAGCACGATTTCGGCATTGAGCTTGCCTTCGGATTCAAGGGCTGCGAGCCGTTCGCGCAACTTGGTGGCGACCAGCAGGCCCGGCGCTTCGTCGGCGTGCAGCGCAGCCTGAATGTAAGCCTTGCGGCCGCGATCAGTTGGTCCAAAGTGCAAGCTGACGACTTCGCGCTGGGTGCCAACGGTACTGCAGGCGAGTGGGTGGCGGGTTGTTTTCATGGCGTCGATCAATCGTTTCGGTCAATCATGGGGCAGGCCGGGCGGCCACGTGCTTCAACCAACGCGCTTCCGCGCGGCGGAACACGTGGACCAGGACCAAGGTCAGGCCAAGGTAGATCAGGCCTGCGGTGACATAGGCTTCGAAAGGCAGATAGGTCCGCGAATATACGTCGCGTGCGGCGCCGGTCAAATCCACAAGCGTCACCAGGCTGGCGAGTGAGGTTGCGTGCATCATCATGATGACTTCGTTTGAGTACGCCGGCAATGCGCGCTTGAGCGCGGAGGGCAGCACAATGCACAGGAAGGACTGCGCGCCCGACAAGCCCAGGCTTCTTGCTGCTTCAATTTCGCCCGCAGGAGTGGCACGAATCGCACCGGCCAGGATTTCGGCTGTGTATGCGGCGGTATTGAGCGCCAAGGCCAGCAACGCGCAGAACCAGGCCGATTGCAAGCCGATCCAGAGCACGCTTTCGCGCACTCCATCGAACTGCGCAAGCCCGTAGTAAATGACAAACAATTGCACCAGCATCGGTGTGCCGCGAATGACGAACGTGTAGGCCGCCACGGGCCAGGCTAACCAGGCAGTCAATGAGGCGCGCGCTACGCCCAAAGGCATTGCGAGCACCAAGCCAAGAGCCAATGCCGCAACGAGAAGTTGCAGCGTGGTCGCCAAACCGCTGGCGTACAACGGCGCGGCCTCGATCAGGGATGCGAAATCCATCTACGCCGGGTTCCCGGCGCCAATGGACACGCGCCGCTCCAGCGCCCTCAGGCCCAACAGCGACACGCTGGTGATGGTGAGATAAATCGCACCAGCGGCCGTGTAAAACGTGAATGGGTCCTGTGTGGTGCCCGCTGCAGAACCGGCGCGATGCATCATGTCGGTCAAGCCGATCACCGAGACCAGCGCGGTGGACTTCACCAGTACCAACCAGTTGTTGGTGAAGCCGGGCAGGGCGAAACGGATCATTTGCGGAAACGTGATGCGCCACGCGACTTGAAGTGTCGGCATTCCGTAGGCAAGACCGGCTTCGCGCTGGCCCGGGGGGATCGCAAGCAGCGCGCCACGAAACGTTTCGGTCAGGTAGGCCCCAAAGATCAGCCCCAAGGCAAGGCATCCGGCGACAAACGGGCTCAGGTCCGCGTGGCCCCATCCCAATGCGGCAAACACCTTGTCGATGGCCCACTTGCCGCCGAAAAAGACAAGTAACATCAACACCAGGTCCGGCACGCCGCGAATCAGGGTCGTGTAGGCGTCCGCCGCGTGGCGCGCCCAGGGAGCACGCGACAATTTGGCCACTGCGCCGATCAATCCGAGTCCAACCGCAATGGTCAGCGACACGAGGCCGACGCCGAGCGTGACCAGCGTACCATCGAGCAGGCTGGGGAGGTACCCTTGCAGCATCATTGCTCCCCTTCGTCTGGCACAGCACCGTAAATGTCGAACTCGAAATAGCGGTCCTGCACTTGGCGATAGGTGCCATCAGCGCGCAGGGCGCGGATCGCGGAATCGAATTCGGATTTCAAAGCTGAATCGGTACGGCGCAATGCGATGCCGGCGCCCGCGCCAAAGTACTTCGGGTCTGTGAAAGGCGAACCAGCCAGCTCGAATTGGCGCCCGCGTTTGGACTTGAGAAATCCTTCACCGGCCACCACCGCATCGGTCAATGCGGCGTCCAGCCGTCCGGCAATGAGGTCGAGGAACACGTCGTCCAACTTGTTGTAGCGCACGACCAAGGCGGCCTTGAAGATGTCCGTGGCAAACCGGTCGTGCGTGGTGCCGCGCTGCACACCAATGCGTTTGCCTGCAAGGCCCTGCGGCGTGGGATCGAGTTGTGTGCCGCGCTTGATCAGGAGCCGCGCGGGCGATTGGTAGTATTTCACTGTGAACGCTACTTGTTTCTTGCGCTCCTCGGTGATCGACATTGAGGCGATCACGGCGTCGATCTTGCCCGCCTGCAGCGCCGGGATCATGCCGTCGAACGGCAATTGCACCCACTCGCAGCTTGCTTGGATCCGCGCACACAGCGCGGCGCCGATATCAATGTCGAACCCGCGCACCACGCCATCAGGATCGAGCCGGCTGAACGGCGGGTACGATCCTTCGACGCCGATGCGCAGCGTGCGCGCCTGCGTGCTTGCACTGGCAAGCACGATCAGCGCCCAGGCCGCGACACGCAGAAGCGTCATGGCTTCGCCTTCGCCGGCGGCAACGGTTGATACAGCGGCGATGCCATCAGTACCGGCGTGATGTCGAGGCCCATATTGACCACCGTGAACTCCTCGCCCAAGCGGCTGCTCGGTGCGTAGCCGTGCGTGTCTTTGCGTTTGTAGAGCCGGAATTCGACGCCGTGATTCTTGGCATCGCGCTCGCTCGGCCGGAACGCGAGGCCAAAAGCTTCGCGCTTGGGGCTGTCCAGCAACGTGGACAAGGTATTCACGAACGCGCGGTCGGCAAGCATGTCGGTGGCAAAGGCTACGTCGCGGTAATATGGGTTGAAATCCTTGGCGTTTGGGTCGATCAGGCGCGCTACCCGCGACGGCGAGGGCGTGACCTTTCGTGTGGACACATCGAAGCGGTCGCCGCGATCGAGCAAATGCACGATGACGCCGGTTGCCGCGAACGGTGCCGTGGAGCCAACCTTGGCTTCGATGAGATCGGCGACGATGACACCGCCGGGCCCCACCACCTCGAACGTATTGCCGCGTGAAAAGACGGCCGTGTTTTCTTCCACGCCAACGGCCAACGTATATCCCGCCGCATGCATGGCCGGCAGCAGGCGTCCGATGCGGCCGCGCTTGATGAAGTGCTGGTCGGTCATGTACGCGGGGCCCACGAAGCCGAGACCGCGATCGAGATGTTTTGACTTCTCGATGCCCTCCTGCATCACGCCAAGGACATCGGAAATTTCCCGGATCATGGTCGTGGACATGATGGCTGCGCCCGCGCTCGACCCGGCGACGACCCCCCCGCGCGTTTGCAGTGCGCGAATCTCCTTCAACAGGGGCGTGTCCGTGCCGTCCTTTTCCAATAACACAGTCGTGATGCGTTCCTGCGTGCCTCCGGTGAAATAAATGCCGCGCGCCAAGCGCACCTTGGCCAGCCATTCGGGATCGCGCACCAGGCGCGCGGCGTCCTGGCCCTTCCAGCGCGGCGAGAGGGGAATCGCCTCGGCTGCGGCGCCATATTGTTTCAGTGTGTCGATGATGTCTTGCGCCGACTTCTCCGGAGACTCGGCCGCTGCGGGAATGATCAGCCAGCGCGCATCCTTGCCTCCCGCTTCGGTCACCAGGCGCGTCCACACCGGCGCGTTGTCGGCGCGCAAGGCACCGCCGATGACGGCGGCCGTGCCTTGCGCGAATGCGGGCGCGCATCCGAATGCGGCAAGTGAGGCGAGCAGCGCGGCCTGGCAGGCCGTGGCGGCCCGGCGCGTGAGGAGAGTGTGGAAATCGTTCATGTGGGCGCGGATATTGACACACCGCGCTGCGGGCGGCGATACCCGCGCGCGGCTTGCGTAACTCGCTGTCGCATTTGCGCAAGTCGCCATTTCCATCGCCGGTGCACCAAAGACGGGCGTTGCGGAAAAGTGACGCCGCTTTTTTCAAACTTGCGACACGCTTTTTTGGCGATGCGACTGGCGGGTCCCAACCCCCTTTTCAAGCACGCTGCCGCGATTACACTGCGTCCGACCTGTCCGGCCTGCATTTCCGGGCGCGCCGAATTTATTCGCACTCGATCCCCACACTCGACCCCTTACAAACCGGAGCACATCCCTCATGCATCGCTTCCGCTTTCCCTTGAAATCCTCCGCCGCTGCGATAGCGTCCGCACTGGCCTCTGTTGTTGTGCACGCGCAAGCGCCGGATGCGGCACAGCCGACCAAACTGGATAAGGTCGAAGTGACCGGATCCTCCATCAAGCGGATCGACGGTGAGGCCGCCTTGCCCGTCCTGACGGTCAGCAAAGAGGACATCGACAAGATCGGTGTGACGACGGCCGCGGAGTTGCTGCAAAAGATCTCTTCCAACGTGGGCGGCCTGACGGATGGCGCAAGCATTACGGACCAGGCCGGTGCACAACGCGGTTTCAACGCAGCGAACTTGCGCGGCTTGGGCGTTTCGAGCACGTTGGTCCTGCTGAATGGACGCCGCTTGGCCAACTTCGCCTCGCCTGGCGACAACAGCGGGGTGGACCTAAACAACATTCCGGCGGGTGCGATCGAGCGTGTGGAGGTCCTCAAGGACGGCGCGTCAGCGATCTACGGCACCGACGCCATGGGCGGCGTGATCAACTTCATCACGCGCCGCGATTACCAAGGCGCGGAAATCAAGCTGTACGCCGCAGACACTGAACAGGGTGGCGCGAGCAAGACGAGCGTGACCGCTTCCGCCGGCTTCGGCAATCTCACCAAGGACGGCTTCAATGTCTGGGGCGCGGTGGATATGGAAAGGCTTGGTTCCCTGCGCTCCAGCCAGCGCGACTTCATCAAGGAGTATGACCTCCCCGGGCGCCTGGCTCCGCAATTGTCCAGCAACTCGTTTCCGGCGAACGTGGATTTGAGCTCGGCGCAACTGACGGCCCTGAACAATTTTGTGCGCGCCAATCCCACGACGGCACTGCGCGGCACCAACGCGGACGGCACCTGGAATCCCGGCGGCCCCAACAGCGGTTCGCGGCGCGTCAACTTCGCGCGCACTTCGTGCACGGGTGGCGACAATCCCAACTCAGTCGCGCCGACCGGCCCCGGCGGCCGCGAAGGGTGCAGCTACAACTACATGGGCGACACGGAAATCTATCCGGAGTCGGAGAAGAAGAACTTCGTGGGTCGCGCATCGTTCCAGTTGTCCGGCGATCACCAGGTGTTTGTCGAAGGCCTGTGGAGTGAAACCAAGACCGACTATGCGGCATCGCCTGCAACCTCCGGAAGCATCAGCGCCGCCACCGGTATCGTCCTTCCTGCCTCCCTGCAGGCGGTGACAGGCATCACCACGCCTGTCGCATTCCGCTTCCGCTTGACCGATGCTGGAAACCGCACCAGCCGTGTGGAAAGCACGTCGACCCGCGTGGTAGTGGGCGCCAACGGTTCATTCAGCGGCTGGGACTACGATGCCGCCATCAATCAAAGCGTGAACGAAGCGACGGATGAAAACCTGAAGGGATGGGTCTCGCGCTCCCGCATGCTGGCGGGCATTGCCAGCGGTGCATACAACCCGTTCGCGCTGTCGACCGCCGCCGGACGCGCGTTCATGGATTCGATCCAGCTCTCCGGCGCCGCGCGCATTTCCAAAGGCACAGCGACGATCGTCGATGGCAAGTTGACGCGTACGTTGTCGCGCCTCGAAGGGGGCGACGTGGTGCTTGCGATCGGTGCAGAAGCGCGCCGCGAGGTCACCGAATTCCGCGCCACGGATGTCTTGAAAAGCAACGACGTCCAGGGAGACCGTGCGAGCTCAGGCGCCTTGCTCGCAGACACCCGCAACACGCGCAACGTGCAGGGCGCCTATGTGGAAGTCGTCGCGCCGTTCACCAAGCAGTGGGAAGGGCAATTCGCGCTGCGCCAGGACCGCTATGAGGGTGTGTACGATGCGGCGCTCAACATCACCACACCGAAGCTCAATTCGACCAACCCCAAGGTCGGTGTGAGCTACCGACCGGACAAGACGCTGTTGTTCCGTGGATCGTATGGGACCGGCTTCCGCGCACCGTCGATTTCCGAAATGTTCCGTCCGGTTCGCGCCGGCATTACGGCCAGCTTCGTGCGCGATCCCGTGTCCGGCGAAGTGGGGCAATTGCCGGTGGATCGATTCTCCAACCCGAATCTCAAGCCCGAGAAGTCCAAGCAGTTCAATATCGGCGTGGTGTTCGAACCTTCACGCACCTGGAGCGGCAGCCTCGATTACTGGACGATTCGCAAATCCGACATCATTTCCGAGATTGGCGAAGAAACGATCTTCAGCAATCCGGTGTACTACAACGATCCGACGATCGTGCGCCGATTTTCGGATGGCTTTGTCGATGTCATCCGCGTGACGAAGGAGAACCGCGGTAAGCTCAATACGGCCGGTTTCGATGTGGCCTTGCGTTGGCGCGGAGAGAACGGCCCGATGGGCCGGTTCGGCGCCGATTTGGTCGGCACCATCGTCACCGAGTACAAGTTCGCCACCGATCCACGCTCGCCGCTGGTCGATGGACTCGGACGCTTCCGCGACGACAAGGCGGTTCAGCGCTGGCGTCACAAGTTGAGCCTCGATTGGGATCGCGGCCCGTTCGGCTTGACGCTCACCAACACCTTCATGTCCGGCTATCGCGACCAGAACGTCCCGGGTCTGGCCGCACCGGAGTGGAGTGATCGCGACGTCAAGGCGTACTCTCTTTGGGACCTGACCGGCAGCTACAGCTTTTCGCGGAACCTGCGCCTGCGGGCCGGCGTGCTGAACCTGGCTGATACCGCACCGCCGTTCACCAACCAGTCACGCTATTTCCAGGTGACCTACGATCCGACGTATGGGGATCCGCGCGGCCGGTCATACTTTGTGTCGCTCCTCTACTCGTTCAAGTAAGGGCAGCGCTTCACCACCGGCGACCGCAACGGTGGTGCGGTGAATTCGCAAGGAGTTCGCGCAAAATCCCCACGCTCAGGCGTGGGGATTTTTGTTTCTTGGCAGCCGCCTTTGAATACACGCGTTAGCATGTCCACATGGTTGCGCACCTGCATTCCCTGCGTCCATTGGCCCTAGAGTACCTGCGCATTGCCGATGCGCGGGCGAAGTGTGCAGCCGTTCGCAGCACTGGCTGGGCCGAGCGGCCCGTCGAGACGGGGCAGCGAATCGTCTGCCCGGTGCCCCTGCCGGGACGGAGTGAAAAGCCTGAGCTGGTCTTGCCCCAGCGAGTCCCGCAACGCTCCATCGCAACGCCCCACGGCCGCGCGGCGCTGGTGCATGCACTGGCACACATTGAACTCAACGCCGTCAACCTTGCACTCGACATCGTGTGGCGGTTCGAGGGTCTGCCTGAGGCGTTCTACCGTGATTGGGTGGGCGTGGCCAGCGAGGAAGCGCTGCATTTCGAATTACTCGAGGCGCACCTCACCACACTTGGACATCGCTATGGCGACTTCCCCGCGCACAACGGCCTGTGGGACATGGCTGAAAAGACCGTCGACGATGTGCTTGCCCGTCTGGCCCTGGTGCCGCGTGTGCTCGAAGCGCGCGGCCTTGACGTCTCGCCGGGCATCCGCGACAAGCTGCTCAGCGTGGGAGACCACGCGGGCGCGGCGATCCTGCAGCGCATCCTCGACGACGAGATCGGCCACGTGGCGATCGGCAATCGCTGGTTCCGCGCGCTGTGCGCAGCGCGTGGCGAGGATCCACAATCGTTCGAAGCGCGCGAACGCGCGTTGCGTGATGCACCGAAGCCAAAAGGCCCGTTCAATCGAGAGGCACGGCGGCGTGCGGGTTTTTCCGAGGATGAACTTCAGGCATTGGAGCTTGGCGCGCCTTCGTGAGCAAAGGTCCAATGCTGGCGCGGTACGCAGGCCGACAACGGCTTGGAGTAACCGCAAATAGTCGGGTTTTTGCGTGCAGGCTGGTGAACTCCTCGGGGGCGAGCCGGCCATGCGGTAGACGCCGTCGCGCAGTGGATCGGGGAACTGCCTAGACACAGAACAGCGGATTACGGTAATTTACCGGCGAGAATCCCCGGAATCACCAAACGGATCGATTTGAACTCGCAGCCAGCGCAGCCGATGCGTTCTTCCCTCGAAAACACCCCCGCCCTCTTGCGGCCATTGACCGGGATCGTCTGGACGCTGCTCGTGGTGGCGGCTGGCCTTGCGGTGTTCAACTTGGTGTTTGGCTTGTTTGCCACCGGCCTGGTCAGTGCGGTCACGGCCCTGTTGATCGCGCTGGCCTTGCGGTGGGTGCGGGCTGGTCGCCTGCAGGATGGTGCCACGCTGGCGTTCTTCAGCATTGGCGCCGGTACCCTCCTGTTCATGTGGGTGGCCAACGGAACGCGTGACTATGCGATGGCTGGCGTACCTGCGTTGATTTTCGCCGGCTGCGTTTTTCTCGACCGATCACGCTACTGGGGATTGGCGGCGATGCTGTGTCTGGGCGTCAGCTTCATCGGTGTGGCGGAAGTGATGGGCTGGCGCGCGTCGCACCTGCCGCAGCTGACAACCTGGTCTTCGCTCGTGAACCTGTGGATCACGCTGGCGGGCACCGCGGTAGGCGGGCGCGCCCTGATGGAGGGTGTGCAGAGGTCATTTGCCCGCGAACGCGAGCTAAGCGGTGCATTGCAGACGACGTCAGACCGAATGGCGCGCATTTTCCGCTCCAGCCAGGACGCCATCGTGATTTCGAGCCTCCAGGACGGTACCTATGTCGATGTCAACGACGCGTACCTCGACATGTTCGGCTATACGCGCGACGAAGTCATCGGACAAAGCGCGCTGGCGCTCGGCGTGTGGGAGGAACCCCTGGAGCGCCAGCAGTTCGTGAAAATTCTTGGCAGTGCGAAGCGCGTGCGCGAATTCGAAGCGCGGCTCAAGAAGAAGAATGGTGACGTGATTGAGGTGCTGCTCTCCGGCGAACTACAGGATATCGACGGTTTGCCCTGCGCCATCATTTCCACATCTGATGTGACCGCGCGGCGCAAAGCCGAACGTCGTGCTGAATACCTGATGACGAGGGATGCGACCACAGGGCTTCCTAACCGCGCACTCGCGCTGGATCGCTTGCACCGGTTGGTTGATGGTTCGAAATCGGGGGGCGATTGGATTGCCGTTGTTTTGGTCGGAATTGACCGGTTCAAGCGCGTAAACGAGGCGGGTAGCCGGAGCGCCGGAGATGCTGTGCTTCGTGAAACCGCCGAACGTCTACGCCCGCTGGCGGGTGAGGCTGGTACGCTAGCCCGAGTGGGTGGCGACGAGTTCCTGTTGATTTCGCGGATTGCGCCGGGCCTGCGCAGTGTCGAGTCTCTGGCGGGACAAGTGGTTCGCTTGTTTGATCAGCCGTTTTCCATCGGAAGCCAAGTGTATCGACTCAGTGCCAGCGTGGGCGTGAGCCTGCATCCAAACGATGCCGTCGAGGCGGAGAAACTTCTCCAATACGCCGACACGGCGCTTCGCGCGGCCAAGGACGAGCAACGCGGCGGATTCCGCCTGTTTGAGCAAATCATGGGAGAGCGGTTGCGCGACCGGCTCAAGATTGAGAGCCGGCTGCGGGAAAGCGTCGGCGGCCCCACCCTGTGGCTTGCCTACCAGCCCAAGTTTGACCTTCGTACGCGGGAACTGACCGGCATGGAGGTGCTCTCGCGGTGGCGGCATCCGGAGCTGGGAGATGTTGCACCCACGACCTTCATCGGGATCGCCGAGGAATCCGGCTTGATTCATGAACTGGGCGAATGGGTTCTAGACTCGGCGTGCGCGCAATTGGCTACTTGGCAGCGCGCGGGCTTGCCGACGGTTCCGTTGGCGATCAACCTTTCGGCTCGCCAGTTGGATTCCAAACTCCCCAGCGCATTGGCGGCGTGTACCGTCAAGCATGGGGTAGCTCCCGAATTGCTCGAACTGGAAGTCACGGAAACGGTCTTGATTGCCCGGCCGGAATCTGCACGGCGAGTGCTAGAGCAAATTGCGCACAATGGGAATCGCGTGTTGCTAGACGACTTTGGCGTGGGTTACTCCTCGCTTTCCTACGTCAAACAACTGCACATCGATGGAATCAAGATCGACCGGTCCTTTGTGGAGGAAATTGGTGAAAGCCGGCAGGATCGCGCGATCGTTGCGGCGATATCCGGACTGGCCCACGGCCTCGGGCTCCGCGTCGTCGCGGAAGGCGTGGAGTCGGCGGGGCAACTTGAGGTCTTGCGCGAGTTGGGATGTGACGAAGCCCAGGGATTTCATTTGTGCAGGCCGCAACCCGCAGATGATGTGGCGCGGGAATTCCTGATGCAGCGGAAATTGGCGGCAATAGAGGCCCCCAAGACAGGCGTCTTGCATTAGGCAGCGGCGAGCGTCAGGCGAACTCGCGCCTTCGAGTCGAACGAGTCAATCAGCGAATAGCGAGTTCATGTAACGCATCCGCGCAGCAACGGCGCGCAAAAGCGACATGCCGATCGCCGGGTCGGATTTCACCAGCGCCAATAGGGCGTCACGATTCATCGACAACAATCGGCACTCGTCTCGCGCCACCACGGTCGCAGCGCGAGGCGCATTGTCCACCAACGCCATTTCACCAAAGACTCCACCAACACCGATCTTCTCGATGATTCGCCGGCCAACGGCAACGCCGACTTGCCCCTCCAGCACGACGTACATACTGGTTCCGGCGCCTTTTTCCTTGATGATGCGCGAACCCTGCGGAAAACGGACGATAGCTGACTTCTCGAGTCGATCTGCTAGCGTTTCCAAAGTTTCCACGCCGAAAACCGGGTCGCTTCGAAGGCTCTTGTGGGTCTCGTTAACCGACTGCACGCTCAGTCTAGCAGTTAGCAGACGCAGCCTTTCGAACATGGCGCTCATCAGCATCAACGCAAACTCAGGCTGTTTGGTCAAGCCTGCTTCGGTTTCCCGGCCATCCAGCGAATACACGACACCCGCAGTGACCGCTTTTGCTGTGGCCGTCCGGGGTACCTCGAGGTCCGCATCCGGAAGTTCGCTGATGACGGCCATTTCACCAAAGATGTCGCCGGCATGTGCGCGGTCCAGCAGCCGATGCTTGACCTTCAAGGTGACTTCGCCTTTGGTCAGCAAGTACATGCGATGAATGTTCTTTCGCCGGAACAGGTCACTGTCGATATTGGTGAAGAGCGCTTTCGACAACGGCTTTTCAAAGATATTGCGTCGTCGAGACTTCTCGTTCAGGGAAAAGAACACATGCCCCTCGTCAAACGTCTCCTTGTGGCCAAAGGTCTTGAAGAAAACCTTCGCAATGTTGGCGTTGTAAAGACCGCGTCCTTCGGCAAAAGGAAGTAAGGTGGACTCGGGGTTCTGTTCTTTCGGATTGCGCGGTGCTGTCATGATCTGGAGTGGGTCAGAGTCGGGACGGGGTGCGGGGTCAATGGAGAAATCATCCAAGGACCACGCCCATATGGGACGTCGCTATTTCACACGCCGCACACGCGGTGAGTGGTTGGTGCCCTCAATTTCCAAGTAGAAGGAGGTCAACGCACCGCGCCGGATCGCGACCTTCGGGCTATCCAAATCGAGGAATCGCGAGGTGTCATCGGCTATTTGCCACACTTGGCCATTGGCCAGGCGAATGTTCGAATTGGCGCGCCAGCCTTCGAACTTCCCGACAATGGAACTTTCGATCCGATTGATATCCGCGTCTGGTGCTTTGGCCGGCAAGCCGAACTGTGACGCGGCAGGGGCGACCTGCGGTGAAGCGGTTGGGACCGGCGCCGCAGGCGGAGCAGCCGGGGCGGAATTCGGTGCCGGCACCGTCGCCGCCTTCGTGGCGCTTGTCAGCGGGATTGCGTCATAGCACTTGAGGCGTGCCGCAGGCTCATCCACAACGCGGCACAATTGCAATGCCGCATCGTTTCCGAAGGCGATCAACGGCGCCAGCATTGCCAACGGTAACACCCTGAGGATCCATCTGAAGATTGAGAGTCGCTGCATAGTCACCTTTGAAAAGGGTTCACGGATCATGGATGCGCCGCAGTTTGCGCGTTCCACAGACAGTTCGCAATATGGTGTCCGCGCGGGTTGCAGCCCGTTCCGTTTTTGAAGCATCAATGCGGATGGAAGGCCACTTCAAAAGTGGCAGCACCCCCCAGATGGCCCCCACCTCTCAATTACCCTGTTTTCGCGGCTGCGGCGCCGGGTTCCAATCGACGACAATGCCAATGACATCCGCAACTGGCCGTTCCATCATGACCGGGAGTTTCAATGTCGATTGGTCCGACGGCCGGTTGGCAATCGAAAAAGCGCCCGTCCGGGGGTCCTTGATGACCATCGCAGTGCTGCCGCCTCCATCGAGGTTGATGGCGTCATGGGCCCCAAAGCGCTTCATCAATTCACCGGTTTCCTGATTGGTGGTTCCACGACTGTGAGCGATACCATTGGGTGATTCTTCGGCGGTCGCCTGTCGGCCATCGATGGCCGCGAGAATCAAGGTTTTTCTGTCGAGTGAGAGGCCCACTGCGCTTCTCGGGTGTCGCACCGCTTTCTCGTCCGACTTCACAGGCTCGCCATCTTTCAGCACCTGCAAATTGCCGCTGACCACGAAGTGTGCGCCCTTTGGAACTTCGGAAAGTTCGCCGTCGATGGAAACGCGACCGTCCTCGTGAATGATGATCGCAGATCGCAACCGTTTTCCTGAAGGCTTGGCAACCAATTTTCCCTTGGAGACATGCCATCCTTCCGGCCAAGCGCAATTGCCGACAAAGTACCGCACCTTATGACCCAGGACATCGATTTGTTTGGGTGCGGCGAAAAAACTGGCATTCATCGCGATGGCGTAATCGTGCCTGCGTGCGGCGGTGCTGGTCAAATCGAGTTGCCCGGTACAAGGCCCCTCGCCATCCGGATCCGTTTCATCGGTGAGCGCCACTTCCACTTTCACGCGCGGGTCAGACAAATCAACCTTTGCAACAACACCTGCGACAGGTCCGGGCAAGTTGAAACGCTCAATGCGGTAGGGAGGCGGCGGTGTTTCACTGGTTCGCGGTGCCTCTTGCGCGGTTGCATTTGCAACCCATGTGGCCAGGAAGGCGGCGATGAGCCGCGCTTTGCACTTCATACAGGCATGGAGCGGAGGCCAAATGCTGCGCCGCCCACAAATAGGAACTCGACGCGAACGAGCTGCGGGCCCTGTTCGTCCTTGAACGTGTAGCCCACCGCAGCAACAGTGTCACCGTTCTTGGGTTCTGGAACTTTCCAAGCCTCGATTCGGGTCATGGGTGAAAGCTCCAGATGCCATTCTCCGCGGCGTTTGGGCAAGGTTGCGGCCGCTAGAATCCTTGCAGCGTCAACATGGGTCTTTTGTGGGGGCACCATTCTTCTTGCTAAATCTGGCGGAAGCTTGGTGTCGGTCCCGACAACAACGATGATTTCCGCATGCGGGTTTTGCCATTTGACGGACTTGACCTTTCCTTCCAGATAAACCGGCCGGGACTCATCAAAACTGGACCATCCATGATGGGCATATGCGGGCGCCGCCAACAAGACGGGTGTGATGCCCAAAAAATGCCGACGCTCCATGCGGTCCTCCTTATCAAACATATGCAATCCATCGCCCGCAAAAGATAACAAAAATCCAGAGCAGCAGCGAAAGCCCCGCTTGCGCCCGGGTCATCGGGTGGCACGGATCAAGCTCGCCTCTTGCGTGCAACGCAGCAGCATTGGCGCCCGCAACAAACAGCAGCAGGAGCTTGATGATGAAAAACGGGTTGCTGATGAAATCGGCGGCGCGTGCCACGAACATCGTCATGCCGGTAAGCAGGGCCATTGCAAAACCGCCAATGGTCCAGGGCAAGACATTGCGCGCCAAGACGCGCGCATCCATAGTGCGCATCGCGCCAAGAATGCGCATATCGACGATGAGAATCGTGCCGAACACTGTAGCAATGGCCAATAGATGCAGCGATTCAAGGGTGGGATAGGCGAAGGCGTTTGACTTAAGCCAGACAATTGCGGGCAGTTTTCCAAGCAAGACAATGGGCGCTTCTGAGGGCATGTGGGCATTTTACGCGCGCCCCACAATGAGACTCTGCACCGCTTGGCCTGTTTGGATGAAAAGACTCAGCTGCCTTTGCCCCTTACAAGCGCATTTCGAGACGCAATCCGACGTTGAGGTCCGTGCGTCCGTTGGTCAACACCGTCTGCTGCTGGTTACCCACAAACAATGTCGTCGTGTTCAGACTGTCTCGCGGCGCGATGTTTGACAGCGATAGCCGCAATTTGGTGGCGGTGTCCACGTTCCAGAGCACAAATGCGTCCAGTACACGCTTCGTTGAGAGCCGCTGGAACTGGGACTCCGTTTGGCGCGTTTCGTAGGCGGGCGTGTACGCAATCGTCCCTCCCACTGAAAGTGGCATACCGCGAATCTTGTAGTCCGCCCCAATGTTTCCGGTCGCGCGCGGTTGGCTGTCGATGCGGTTGTTCGGGCCAGGCACTGAATTCACCTTCGAGTGGAACACGGAAATATTGGCGCGAACGTTGACGGCTGGCGCATCAGCCACCAATTGGCTCAACTGAAACTTGGCATCGAACTCGGCGCCTCGCGTTTTGGCGCGGCCCAGATTCTGTGGGCGGGAGACGAAGCGGGGCGCGCTAGCCCAGGAAACCGACTCCAGCGCCGTCACATTGCGGATCAGATCTTTGATCCGTCGTTCGAAGAAATTGATGGAGACCACCCCACCCGCCTGAAGAAAAATCTCGTAGGCAACGTCGATGCCGTTGGCAACTTCAGGCTTCAGGGTTGCATTTCCGGCGCGGTCGGGCGAGACGGAGGTGTTGGGCCCCGGTACCGGATACAGCGTATTCAATGAAGGACGGGCAACGAGTTGCTGCGTCGAAGGAGCGCGGTAGCTCTGCGTCAAGCTTGCGCGAATCTGGTCCTTTCGAGGGGAATCGAACCGATAAACCATGTGTGCCAAGGGATTGATGACTCGGCTCACGTTTTTCACCGGATTGCCAGGCAACTGGCTTTTGGTTTCAATGGATTCGGTACGCACCCCAACGTATGAACCCCAATTGGGGTTCGGGTCCCATTCATCTTGAAGGTAGAAAGCCTTCCGCAACGTCGAGACATCAACTTCGTCGCCAAAGTCTGCCAGCTGGCGCACGCCATTCAGGAAAATGAGCGATTCGTCAAGGCGCTTCACGGTCTCGATTTCGGCACCGGTCACCAATACGTGCTTGGCATCTCCCCAGTTGTGCGAAAGCTTCGCAACGCCAGAAAGTGATCGATCCGTGGTATCTGTACGGCTGGATTGCAGCAAACTGCGCAAGCCGGATTCCGAGAATTGTGACTGAACGCCATCGCCCTTCAGCTTGAATTGGCCGCCAGACAGTCGCAGTTCGTACCGTGAATCCTGGTTGATGCGCTTGTTCAGGTTGGACATGAACCGCATCATGGTGAATTGATTGTTGGACTCGCTGCCACTGGTCGAATAGGGAATGGGTGTTGCGCCGACAGGTTGGAACAACGTGCCGGATCCTCTTGTTTCGGTCAGGCTTCTCACCATGAAGGGTTGGAACGCGAAGCTCTCACCGGCGCCCAACCGCCACTGAATGCGCGCTGTGGCGAATAAATTTCGAGTAACACCGTGCACTTGGGAATTGCTGAACTGCTCCAACTCAGTGGTACCCGTGCTTGTGTTTGTGTACCGCGAATTCGTGGCGGTATCGGTCAGCTGATCGCCACGGCGCAAGGAAACGGTCAGGTTGTAAGTCCCCGCCGCACCAATCGTATCGTTGCGTGTGAGCGCCACGTCTGGTGAAACCTTGCTTCGCTCTTCTTGAATGCCGGCGCGCAGCTCATTATTGCGAATGCGCAGGGGTTCACGAAGGATGATGTTGATCGTGCCGGCGACCGCTCGCGTGCCGGTTTCTGCTGTTGGAGCCCGCAGGATTTCGATGCGCTCAACTTGCTCAGGCGTAATTTGCTCGATGGAGAATCCTGGGGGCACGCGCTCACCGTTGATCAGGAATTGCGTAAACCCACCCCCCATCCCGCGCATCTGGATTGGACCGCCACGGCCAGGTCGCCCGCCCTGGGTCACACCCGGCAGGCGCCGCAGTACCTCGGAAAGGTTTGAATCTCCATACTGCTCGATGTCTTCCCGCGGAATCACGATCTTCGTTGCCGTCGAGGCACGACGGTCCTCTTGCGCATCTTTCTTCGTGGTGACCTCAACCTTGTCGACTTGCTGGGGCGGGCGTGGGGATCCGGCAGGACTCTGGGGGCGCGCGATAGGCTTGCCGGGGGCAGACGCGGGTGGCGAATCGGGTGTCTGCGCAAGAAGGATAGACGATGCGCAGGTCAGCACCAAGCCAATGAGCGGGTTTTGGAGAATTTTCACGATGAGATGGGAAGAACAGCGGGGATTCGGTGTGCGAAAAATGGGCCGCTGGGGACCGCACGGGCAGGCTTTGCATCCTAGCGTTTCCAGAAGCGGCTAGCCGTATCCAAGTGTAACGATGCCTGCAACTGCATGAATATTGACATCGCCGATTGACGTCCTATCGTTTTGGCCCGCGGACCCCTGATCTCGCGTGGCTCGTTGGCCTTTGACCTCGTGGCGCCTGCAGGCGGAGGGGGCAGATTCCACGCGCCGAGACCTGGCATCTGCCCATTGCGGCCCTGGCTCCATGCCGGTGACAGCCTGCATCCCCGGGCGCAGAATGCTAAATTGGTAACAATTCTTGTCCGGACTGGAGCATCGCGGATGAAAAAGCTGATCTCGTTTGCATTAATGTTGGGGCTTTTGGCGGCCTGTTCCAAGGGGCTGGATCGGAAGATCAATGCCTCAAGCGAGTCAAAATTCGAGTCCAGTCTGGCAGATATCAAGAAGAAGGCCACCCCGGAGGAGGTGGCACAGCTCGACCAAGCATTGATCGCGCTCGCGGTGACGGATGTCTCCATCGGATACGAGGGCGGAATCCTGCTGGCATTCCAGAAACTGGCCGCGAGCAAGTCGCCCGAGCAACTGAGCAGCGCCCTGATGTCACTCGTTGACGGAAAGACCGGACGCGAGGTTGTCGACATGGGTCGTCAACGCCTCAAGTCCGAGGGGTCAAAGCAGCTTGCCGCAGGGGACAAGGAAATCGCACTGCTCAAGCAGATGCGGGACGAAAACGCGGCGAAGAGGAGTGCGCTTGATGGGATCGAAGTCTCGGATGCGACGATCCGCTTTTCGTCCGTCGGCCCGGAAAAGCTGAGCGTGCTTGATTTCAAGATCAAGAATGGATCGGCAACGGGATTGAGCCACCTTTATCTGCGAGGGACTGTTTCCGAAGTGGGCAGTGGAAAGACATTGGCAACGGAAGATTTTAGTTACAAGCTTTCAGAGTCCCCCCTCTTGCCGGGCGAAACCAAAGCGATCCGCTTGCCCCAAGGTGCCCGCAGCAAATGGAATCAGCCAGATGTTTGGGGTAAGGACGCGTTGGCATTGAAAGTCGAAGTCGTCAATGCGGAAAACCTGTCCGGGCAAAAACTCACAACGGCTTTCACGACCAAGGACCAAGCTCGCCTGGATCAACTTGAGTCGAATCGCAAAGCGCTGGGGACGCTGATCGGCGCTCAAAACTGAAAAGTCATGCCGGTGGCATCGGAATTTCCCTGATTCTCGCGTCCTCGCGGGCAGACGCATTGTGCTCTGATATGCTTGGCGAATTCATGTTGAGGCCGCGACATACCCTTTGAAAACCAAGCCCGAAGTCAGCCAGAGTATTCGGCGCAATGACCCGCGCCAGGCTTTGCGCGTGCAACGCTTCTACATGGCGCTCGTGGCCTACGCGATTGGCATCGCCCTCATGGTGGTGGCCTGGTCCGTCAAGTTGATTGCATTGACCCCCTTACTGGTGTGTATTGTGGCGATCGGCCTGGCAAACCTCGTCATTTTTGCAATGTTTCGCGCCGGTGTGAATGAGCGCTTTGCAGATCCTTCGCTGACGTTGGTGCAATCGTTGACCGGCATTGCCCTGATCATGATGGTTGCATACAGCTTTGACCGGGATCGCTCGCTGGTATTGGTCTGGTGCCTGGTGGTCTTGCTGTTCGGTGTATTCCGCTTCAAGCCGCGCGAATTCGGCCTGATGACTCTTTTCATGCTGGCGGGATACGCGGGCGTCATCAATTTGTTGATGTACCAGCGGCCGCAGCATGTCGACGTTTTCCTCGAGTGGTACCAATGGCTTTGGCTCGCGTTGATCTTGCCGGCTTTTGCCATGGTTGGTTCACGCATCAGCGAGATGCGCGCCCGCATCCTGCGAACCAACGACGAGCTGACCAATGCTTTGTCAACCATTCAAAACATGGCAACGCATGATTCGCTGACAGCATTGCCCAATCGGGCGTCGCTGGCCGACACGCTGGCACATACGATTACCCGAGCTGAACGGTCCCGGGAAACTGTGTCAGTGTATTTTGTGGACCTTGATCACTTCAAAGCCGTCAATGACTCACTTGGGCACTCTGCAGGTGACCAACTGTTGCGCGAAGTGGCCCGCCGCCTTAGCGCTGCAGTGCGCGACTCTGATCTCGTGGCGCGCCTGGGGGGGGATGAATTCGTCGTGATGGTCGAGAGTGCTGGGAGCGCCGATTCCCAGCGGGCATTGGCCGACAAAATCATTTCTGCGGTCCATGCGCCGATGACGCTGTTGGGACATCAGGTCACCGTGTCTGCGAGCATCGGCATTGCAAGTTATCCGCAGGATGGCAAGGATTCAGCCGAGCTTCTGGCGAACGCGGACTTGGCGATGTATCGCGCGAAAGAGCTTGGCCGCCACCGCGCGGCCATTTATTCGCCGGAGCTCGGACAGACTGCGCAGGAGCGGTTCGAAATCGAGACCGACATGCGCAAAGCGCTCGATGCGGGCGAGTTCAGGTTGTATTTCCAACCAAAAATTGATTTTCGCAACGGCAGAATGCTGGGCGTTGAGGCTTTGATCCGCTGGCATCATCCTCGCTTGGGTGTTTTGGGACCCGACCGATTCATCCCGATTGCGGAAGAAACCAACTTTATAGTGCCGCTTGGAGAATGGGTGATCGAACAGGCTTGCCGGCAAGCTCGGGCGTGGCAAGACGCGCGATTGCCTGCATTCACGATCGCCGTCAATTTGTCAGCGCGGCAAATCGAGGACAACACGTTGCTGTCCACGCTTGCTTCAGCCCTCAAGAGGACCGGAGCCAATCCTTCCATGATCGAACTTGAGATTACCGAAACGGCGGTGATGCGAGATGTCGATGTCGCAGTGGCTTTGCTGGAGTCGCTGCGGCAACTGGGTGTCAAGCTCTCAATCGACGACTTTGGTACCGGCTACTCCTCATTGTCATATTTGAAGAAATTGCCCGTTGATATCCTGAAAGTCGATCGGGCGTTTGTGCGTGACCTCCCCCACAATCGGGACGACCTGGCGATCACGCGGGCGGTTATCGCGATGGCGCATGGCCTGTCCATGCGAGTGGTTGCGGAGGGTGTCGAAGATGCCGGCCAGTATCATTCCTTGCTGGCTGAAGGTTGTGACGAGTTCCAGGGTTTCTATTGCCGGGCCGCCATGGAGGGGGCTGAACTGGAGCAACTCGTCCGCAAGCATGGATTGGTGTTGCCAGTCGGCGGGTGAATGACCTTCCGCGCATTGACGGACTGATTAGGGCCGGACAATTTCTGCCCGCGCGCGAATTGTTGCGCGCCGCAATCGACCGGGGCGATGCGCCCTCGGAATTTGACGGTCGATTGATTGACGTCTGCCTTTCCATGGGCGACACCGCTGCAGCACACGCCGCCGCGCTTGCGTATGTGGCGCGCAAACCGCACGAATTGGACGCCCATTTCTACCTTGGAAAATGCGAGTTTGC
Organism: Usitatibacteraceae bacterium; assembly: GCA_044228625.1. Taxonomy (GTDB): domain Bacteria; phylum Pseudomonadota; class Gammaproteobacteria; order Burkholderiales; family Usitatibacteraceae; genus UKL13-2. Next base: position 68,426 of record JBGAUM010000001.1, read on the forward strand.
ATCCGGCGACCTTGCGGCCGCGCGCAAGTGTTTGGACGAGATCGCCAAGAAGGGAGCCGACCGGTTTGCGGCGTATCACCTGTTGAGTGCGCGCATTTTCGCGGGAAACGGGGACCCTCAAGCGGCTGTGGCCGCGCTCCGCTTGGCCACGCAATTGGACAATCTTGATCCCGAACCGTGGATGATGCTTGCACAATTGTTTCTGGATGCTGGCGATGCCGAAACGTCAACCCACGCGTGGACCCAGTTTGCGCAACGGTCCCGGCGGCCGGACGCGTGGATCCATGTGGGGCGCATCCATGCAAAGGCGGGCGATGTCAGCATGGCCGCCCAATCCTATCGTGCAGCTCTTGGGCTCGACGCGGACCATCCTGACGCCTTGCGGGCGCTGGGATTTCTGGCGGCTGAGACTTTCGATTTTGACACTGCGAAAGACTGCCTGTTGAGGTTGCTGTCTAGATCCCCACCGGATGAAGCCTCGCTGAGCTTGCTGGGTGCCGTCCTGGCGGAATTGGGGGAGGACGCGCAGGCCATCGCGACGCTGCAGATGGATGGGCTGGCGGCCCCCTCCCCATCCCGCCGCGCAAAGCAGGTGTTGTACCTTCCCCAGGTCACGACCTCTAGTCAGCAGATTGCCGACCTGAGGGCAAAGTTTGAAGCGGGGCTCCAAGAGCTGGCGAACGACGCCCGATGGATCACTTCGGAAGCCGAGTTGTTTTCCTTGGGGCACTCCAATTTCTTGTTGGCGTACCACGGGGAGAATGACCTGCACCTTCAAACGCAATTCGGCGCCTTGATCCACGGCCGAATTGCACGTGTTGCACCACAGTGGTTGGAACCGTTGGAACGCGCCCGCGGGAAGCGCATTCGCGTGGGATTTCTATCGAGTTTCTTCCGCCAATGCACGGTGGGCCAATATTTTGAACATTGGGTTACGGGCCTGGACCCGCAAATTTTCGAGCGCCATTTGTACAGCACTGGATGGAACCCGGACGTCCTTGGCAAGCGGCTGCGCTCGGCGGTCGACCACTTCGAACTCTTGAGGGGCGGTGCGCTCGAAGTGGCCCGCCGTGTAAAGGACGCAGGGCTGGACATCCTGATCTACCCGGAAGTTGGAATGGGCGCCTTGAATTGCTTGCTTGCGCATTTGCGGCTTGCTCCAATCCAGTGCGCCGCCTGGGGGCATCCGGTCACGACGGGGAGCGCAGCGATGGATGTCTTTTTCAGTTGTGCGGAGATGGAGCCCGATGACGCAACAGCACACTATGCCGAGCGACTCATCGGCTTGCCCGGGATCGGCACCCACTATCAACGACCGGCAGAGGTTTCCCTGTTTGATCGCGAGGCACTGAAGCTCGGCCCAAAAACGCATGTCTATGTTTGCCCGCAGTCATTGTTCAAGATCCATCCCGATAATGACGACCTGTTTCTCGAAATCGTGGAACAGGATCGCTTTGCTGTGGTCCTGTTTTTTCAGGCGCAATCTCCCGTGGTTAACGCCGCGTTTTCGGCCCGACTTGCACGCCGCGCGGAGGGTCGCGGTGTTGATGTGCGGGGGAGATTTCGCTTTGTGCCGCGCCAGTCTGAGGCCGGGTTTCGATCGATCCTGGGGCAATGCGACGTGGTGCTGGACACCCAGCATTGGTCGGGCGGGAATACCTCATTGGACGCACTTGCGGCGGCTGCGCCGACCGTCACAATTCCCGGTGCGTTCATGCGCGGCCGGCAGACCATGGCCATGCTGCGGCTAGCCGGCATTCCCGAGTTGATTGCTGCAGACCAAGCCGACTACGTGCAAAAAGCAATCGACATTGCATCCAATCCGGACAGGCGCATGATGTTGCGCACCCGACTCAAAGAGGGATCCTCCGCAGTGTTTGGCCAACACATGCCGATCCGCGCGCTGGGAGAACACCTCCAAGCGCTTGCAAGGACCTAGCAACTCAGTAGGGAAATGCCCAGAGAAACCGGGTCAACGGCCCAAGGCCTTTGCTGGAGGTGGCAGAATAGGAATATGCTTCGCGCGTCCAGGCAAATGTCACGCCTTGGACCGTATCTGCCAAGACCCAGCTGCGGTCAGGGGCGATACGAACGCGGTCTCCAGCTTCTCGAACCAGCTTTTCCAGAGGTTCACGCGCCTCCTCGGAATCCCAGCAGAGGGCCAACTTGACCACGACGGTTTCGCCGCCCGCGCCATAGTTCGCCGAGACGGTGTCACTTGCAATATCCCCGGATGGCATTGATTGGGGCCGCGTGAACTCTCCCACCACGTGCGGCAACAAAAGCGCGAGGCTCGTCCCCGCCGGCATGTTTCGCCGATACCTGTGCGTAGTCTCGTCATTCAGGATCGGGACAGCCGCACTGGCATTCGTCGCCACGCCGGTACTTGCCGAAGGGGGCGAGGGTGCCAGCACGCTGGCCGCGGTTCGCGCAGGCTCGGCGGGTGGGGGCGCCGAAGGTCCCGGCGGCTCATAGCCCGGCAATGGCGAAGACTTGAGCTGGAGTGTTGCATCAGGGTCAAAACGCGGCAGCACCATGGTTTTGTCACCCGCCAAGGCATCGGCCTCCGCCTTTGCTTGTGCCGGCACCGGCTGGTGCGCTGATGGGACATTGTTGCTGACTGCCTTGCCGGCCGCTGCGGCAATTGCTGCGGCCCGCGCCTCAGCCGCTCGCCGCGCAGCTTCCTGCGGGTCTTCGTCCCCGGTCGGCTTGTCTCGCACCAGGTCCTTTACATCGGTGGACAGCACCTTTCCGGCACCTTTGACAATGTCGCCGACGTCGGCATTCAACACCTTGCCGGCATCCTTGACGATGGAACCGACATCCTTGTTGAGGAGATCCCCCAATTTGCCGAGCACCTTGCCTCCCGTGGCTTTCTTGACCGATGTGCCTATTCTACCGGGACGGCTCGATCGCACTTTGCGGTGGCTGGACGAAGACCCCCTCCGCACGATTCTTTTCCACGTCGGCCCAACCAAAAACCCGGGCATTCATGGCCACATAGGTCCCGTCAGGCAATAACTGCGCTGCGGCAAACGCGAAACCAAGGTTGAACAACGCATCGGACCCTTGGACAGAAAACGGTACCATCGCACCGGTAAACACAATCGACTTCGGCAGGCCTGCAGCCCCCACAACGCGGGCGGTCTCGCGCATCGTGTCAGTGCCATGCACGACAAGGAGGGCACGTTCCGGTGCGGCCCGACAGGCCGAAAAAATCTGTTGTCGATGCGCCTCGGTCATGTGCAGGCTGTCGATGAGCTGGATAACCTCAATCTCCACCGGCGCCGTCACCCGGGACTGCGCCAGAATGGTCGGCAAATGGGATTCCTCGAAGGTGAGTTCGCCCTTGATCGCATCATAGTGTTTATCGAAGGTGCCACCGGTCACAAGGATGCGTGTGGCGGAAAAGGGAGGAGTCGAGGACATGGGGTGGCGCTCGGTCGATGCCTGGTGACAGATATTCTAAGCCGCCACTGCTTGTCCGCTTCGGTATCATCGTGGAACAAGGGAAATCGGACGTCACGTGAGCAAACTATTTGATGCCTTGAAGCGCGCGGAGGAATTGCGCAAGCAATTGGCCGTTGGCGAGCCATCGCAGAGCGGGGGTATGGCGGCGGAGCTTGAAGAGGGACTGAAGGCTGAGCAGCGCGCGCAGTCCGAACGTGCAGCCATGAAGGCAACGGCGGAGCAACTGGCGCTTGAGATGGATCGCAAGCAAGCCACTGAGGCGCGGCTTGCCGCGTTCCATGAGGCCACGCAGGCTGCCCTGGATCGTGCCGCGACGGAACAATCGCTGGAGCGGTCAATCCGCGAACGCATGGAGGCGGAGCAGCAACTCATCGATGCGGCGCGCAAAAAGGAAGCCGCCGAGCAGGCGGCAGCCCTCAAGGTGGCTGCGAAAGAGAAGGCGGAAGCGGAGCGTATTGCCCTGGCCAAGGTGCGCGAGGAGGAAGAGGCGCGCGCTGCCCGGGCGGAAACTGAGCGAATTGCCGCTGAGAAGCGGGTTGCGGACCAGGCGCGTGAGCGCGCGGAATCCGAGGCGCGGGCAATCGATGAGGCCTTGGCACGCCTCAAACTTGAGAAAGAGCTTGAAACTGCAGCGCACGCCCGGTTGCAGGCCGAGCAGGAGGAAATCAAGCGGGCCAACGAATTGGCGCAGGCCGAGATTGAAGCCAAGAAGGCGCGTGAAGCCCGCATCGCGGAAGAAAACGCGCTGAACGGAAAATTGCAGCAGTCTCTTGAGATCGAGCACGCTGCCGCGCTGGCTGTTCAGTCGCGACTGCGCGAAGAGGAAAATGCCCGCCGGGCAGCAGACCAGCGCTTCGCCACAGAAACGCAACTCAAGGAAGCCGCCGCTGCTCGTCTGGGCCTCGAAAAGCAGGCGAATGAAGCGGCGCAGTCTCGTGCAATTGCGGAGGCGGAGGCCGAGAAGGCAGCCGCTGAGCGGCTTGCAACAGAGCGTGCTGCGTCAGAAGAAGCCGAGCGCCGGGAGCGGGCGGAACGCAGTGCCGCTGAGGCCGCTGAAAAGCGGCTCGCCAGTGAAAAGGCGCTCAAGGCACTTGCCGAATCGCGACTCGCACAGTTCGAGGCGGAAAAGGGCAGCCAAGCAGAAAATGCCGCGCGGCTCGAAGAACTTGCGAGCGTGGCTGAGGAGCGATTGGCGAAGGAGACCGCGGCTAGCGACGCTGCCGCAGCAGCGCGCGCTGCGGAAGAAGCAGCCAAGGCTGCACTGGACCGCCGCGAAAAAGCGGAGCGCGCGGTGGGTGAACGAGAGCGAACACGGTTGGCAGATCTGGAAACTGCCCGTCAGCTTGCGGAAGAAAAGCTCAAGAGGGAAGCAGCGCTGGAGGCGACCGCGCGTTCCAGCGCACAAGCAGCACAGGCCGCCGAGAATGCGGCCAAGGAATTGGCGGAACTGGAACGTGCGCTTCAGGCCAAGGCCATGGCGCGCGTGCAGGTCGAGAAAGAACTGGCGGAGCAACTCGAACGCAAGCGCAAGGCGGAAGACGTCGCCGCTCGTGCGCAGGCGGATCGCAAGGCTGCCGAACAGGCCGCATTCGACCAAGCGGCCAAGAATAGTGCGGACGCCAAGGCCCTGCAGGATTCCATTGATGCGCGCCTGGCGGCCGAGCGCGCGGCGACGACGGATATTGACGCTCGCACTTCGGTGGAAAAGCAGCAGATCGCCGAATTTGATGCGCAGCGAGAGAAGGAGAAAGCGCTGGCCGACGTTGCCTTGAAGCGCGCGGAGGCGGAAAAGGAACTGACAGCCCAGGCACGCACCCGCGAGCGGGCCAGCCAAGAGGCTGCCCGACTTGCCGCAACGCGAGCGGAAACCGAGGACAGTGTGCGGAAGGCCACCGAAGAACGCCTGCACCAGGAGACCCTTGCGGCCGAGGCAGAGGCGAAGCAGGCAGAGATGGAACGCCAAGCCGCCGATGCCGCGTCCAAGAGGGCCGAAGTCGAGCAAGAGGCCCGCAAGGTGGCGGAAGTCCGGTTGGCCGCACAACGCCGAGTGCGCGAAGCGGCTGAGCGCCGCGCCAAGGCGGAAAAGATTGCTCAGATCGCCAGCGAAAGACGTGCGTTGATCGATGCGGAAATGGCAACTGACACCGACACGGCGCCGGTGATGGAAAGCCATTCATCGGCCGCTGGCGATAAAAGTTCGGCAATGGGCGCGCGAGCAACGCGGCGCCCGGCCGGGTCACGCATGGGTTGGATCGCTGCAGCGGGGATTGCGGCGGCTGGCGTGGCGGGTTTCTGGCTTGGCACGCGTCAAATGGCCACGCCTCCCGGCAGAATTACCGCACCCTCGCCTGCGAAAGTGATTGATGCGATTGAAAATCGGAAAACAAATGAGCTTCTGCGGGGTGATCCGGTCGAACTTCGTTTGAGCAAAGACTTGGCGGGGGACCGCGCCAGCCGTTGATCGGCCGGAATTGAACGCTGGCGGTCCGCGTGGCCAAATGAGGGATTCGCGGATGGGAAACCAACTCGGAAAGGCGTGAAATGGCGCCACCAACAAGGAGGAGGAGCGGGTTGCTGACTTTGGTACCCCCCACGGGCCCATGAGTGCGTCGAACGGTGCAACAGCTTCCCAGGGCGCGCCATCCATGGCCAGCGAGCATGAAACGCTGCTCAAGTACGAGGCGATTCTCCAGAATGCGTCCGTCGGGATCGCTTTCACGAAGGATCGTGCGTTCCAACACGCCAATCGCGCATTCGAGGAATTGTTTGGCTGGGGTCCCGGGGAATTGGCCGGGCAGCCGGGCCGCGTCGTTTGGCCGAGCGATGCGGATTACCAGGAAGTCGGTGCCGCCGCCGGGCCGCGCCTGGCGCGTGGTGAGTCGATCGAAATTGAACGCCGGATGTGCAACAAGTCCGGCGAAGTGTTCTGGTGCCGTTTGCAGGCCAGGCCGGTTGATCCGAAGAGTCCGGCCAGCGGTGGAACCATCTGGATCATCGAAGATGTTTCAGAGCGCCGCCAGGCCGTTGATGCCCTTCGTCAGCTCAACGAGCAACTTGAAGAGCGGGTGCGGGAACGCACGGCCGAGCTCGAACAAGCCAATGCCCGGCTCCAGCGCGAGGTTGAAGACCGGCAGCATGCGGAAGCGCGCGCCCAGCATCTCGCACTCCATGATGCACTCACCGGTTTGCCGAATCGGCGGCTGCTCAACGATCGTCTGGTGCAATCCCTTGCACAGGCCAAGCGAGAAGCATGGCAACTGGCGGTCGTTTTCATCGACTTGGATCGTTTCAAGAACATCAATGACACTCTTGGGCATGCGGTGGGTGATGAGGTGCTGCGCGAGATGGCGCGGCGCCTGACGGGCATCCTGCGGGAGTCGGATACCGTCGCCCGCGTCGGCGGCGATGAATTTGTCGCGGTGCTTTCGCATGCGCAACCTGGCGAGCTCGCGCTGGTAACCGCGAAAATGATGAATGAGCTGTCGTCACCGTTTGTCCTTGCCGACCAGGAATTGCGCGTCACCGCATCCATTGGCGTGGCCACTTTTCCTTCCGACGCCGAGGATCCGCTCAGGCTCCTTTCGCAAGCGGATGCCGCCATGTATCACGCCAAGGCCAGCGGCCGCCGAAACGTCCAGATGTATGCGGCAGCGATGAGCGACATTCGACAAGAGCGCCTGCGCCTTGAAAATGACCTTCACCATGCGTTGCCGCGCGGGCAGCTGGAACTGTACTACCAGCCGCGCATTGACTTGCGCAACGGGTCGGTGGCCAGTTTCGAAGCGTTGATCCGGTGGCATCATCCTGTCGATGGGTTGATCGAGCCTGGCATGTTCATCCCGATTGCCGAAGAGAGTGGTCTGATCATGCCGATCGGCGATTGGGTGATTGAGGAGGCCTGCAGGCAACTGACGCGTTGGCATGAAGTCGGCATGCCCTTCGCGTCTGTCTCCGTCAATATTTCCGCACGGCAGTTCTTCGATACGCGGCTGCCCGACCGTGTGCGTCGTGCAATCGACGCAGCGGGGCTTGATGGCAGCCAACTGGAGCTGGAGATCACCGAAAGTGTCCTCATGGCCAACACCAGCGAGACCCAGAGCGTGTTCGCAGGCCTCAAGGATCTTGGCGTCAAACTCTCGATCGACGATTTCGGCACCGGGTTTTCGAGCCTGGCCTACCTGAAGCGGTTCCACGTGGACAACTTGAAGATTGATCACTCGTTCGTGCGGGACATCGGGACCGATGCCGATGATGCGGCCATTGTCCAGGCGATCGTCGGATTGGCGCGCAGCCTGCAATTGCGGGTGATCGCGGAAGGCGTCGAAACGTGGGAACAACTGGCGTTCCTGTCGGATTGCGGCTGCGACGAAGCGCAGGGGTTCCTGTTTGCAAAACCCTTGCCGGTCAGCGAAGCCCAGCGCATCGGTCCTGTCAAGTTGGAGCGCGCATGAAGCGGCGATGGCTGGTTCTGCTGTTTTGTTGGCCGCTGCTGGCATGGGCCCAGCTCGGTCCGGCAGAACGCGAGACGCAGGCGCTGGAGGCCAAGGTTGCCGATAACCCGCGTGCGGCATTGAAAGAGGCGGCAGACTTGCACGAGCGTGCCACGCGTGCCAATGATCGCGCCGGCCAGCTCAAGGCGATGCGCCTCAAGGTGATGGCGCTGGTGCAACTGGAAGACAGTTACGCCATGGTGGCCGCTGCAGATTCCGGAATTCCATTGGCCCGCGAACTGAAGGATGTCCAGGCGGAATGCGAATTCTTGACGGCCAAGGGCTACAAACTGTCCTCTGAAGGCAAGTTCGCCGAGTCCCAACGCCTTTACGATCAGGCGTACCAATTGGCGGAGTCGGCCGGCCTCAAGCGCACCGCCAATGCCGTGCTGATTGCCAAGGCCTACGATGTCAGCCTGATGGGTCGCGATGCGGATGCTTTGGAACTGTTGTCCAAGGCGCACCAGGCGTTTACCGACATGGGCGATGCGGCCAATGCCCGCCTGACGCTGGCGGCCATCGGCAATGCCTACATTCACGAACGATCCACGCCGGAGGACCTGCGCAAGGCCGCATCGTTTCATGAGCGCTCAATTTCACCGGATGCCGAACGCACCCGCCGGCACGAGCTTGCCACGGTCTTGGCGAATCTTGGCTCTGTATACCAGCGACTGAAGGAATTTCCAAAGGCGCGCGAGTATTTGAACCGGTCCGACGAACTCTACGGCGTGCTTGGTGATCCGATCGGCCAGGCGTTTACCAAGTACCGCTTGGGGCTCATCGCCAACGAGGAAAAGAAGTGGCGCGCGGCCCTCGCAGAACTGGACAAGGCGCTTCCGGCCTTCATGGAGACCGGCGAGACCACGATGCAATTCAATGTGCAGCGCGCACGCGCGGCAGCCTTGGCCGAGCTCGACCGCAAGCGCGAAAGTCTTGATGCCCTGCACGCCGCGGAGGTGATCGCCTCGAAGTCGGACTCCGCATGGATCAAGGCGAATTGGCTGGCATCCGCCGCAGAGACCTATGCCCGACTCGGCGAGTTTGACCGCGCCTACAAGGCCATGCGTGAACTGCGAGAGGCCGACCAGACGCTGGCGCGGGAATCCCGCGAAAAGGACGAAAAGGAAATCAAGGCGCGGTTCGACATCAAGCAAAAGGAAGGCGAAAATGAATTGCTTCGCGCACGGCAAAAGGAAAACGACGCACGGCGCCTGGTCCTGATCCTGACCATTGCGCTGCTGCTGGTGGTGCTGGGCGGGTTAAGCTGGTACATCTGGCGCCAGCGGCAACAAAATCGACGTTTTGCGGACCTTGCCCTGCGCGATGACCTGACCGGCTTGCCCAACCGCCGCGCCATCGTTGAATTTGCGCGCAGCCAATACCAGCACGCCGTCACCCACCAGCAGAAACTGGTCATCGCTTTGATTGATATCGACCACTTCAAGCCGATCAACGATGAGTTTGGCCACGCCGTCGGCGACCAGGTGCTGACGGCATTTGCCACCCTTTGCCAGCAGCAACTGCGCAGCAACGACCGGCTGGGCCGCTATGGCGGCGAAGAGTTCATGCTGGTGATGCCCGGCTCCAACCTGGATCAGGCGCCACAAGTTTTCACGCGCTTGCGCCTGGCGACACGCCAGTTGAGTGTCGAAGGGCTGCGGACGGGCCAGCAGCTCACGTTCAGCATGGGCGCAGCGGCGCTTCGTCTTGCGGAGGACAGCCTTGATGACATCATCAAACGTGCCGATGAGGCGTTATACCGGGCAAAACAGAGTGGGCGCGACCGCCATGAACTGGGTTAGCCGGGTCGCAGGCCTCACCTTGGCCGGGTGCGTGCTCGCCGCAACCTCCCAAGAGCCCCGCGCAAAGCCCTCCTATGGCGAATTATTGTCCACTTCTAAGCCGTCAGACTGGCGTGCGGCAGACCCGGCGAACACCGTGTACCTCGATCTTCCGGCCGGGCGCGTGGTCATTGAACTGGCACCGGCTTTTGCCCCCAAGCATTCCGAAAATATCAAGGCGCTGGTCCGCGAAAAATACTTCGATGGGCTTTTTGTCATTCGCAGCCACGACAACTACGTGGCGCAATGGGGGGATCCGGACGAAAAGAATCCGCGGGCGGTCAAGCAGGCCAAGTCAAAACTCCCGCCCGAATTCTCGATCAAGTTCAATGACCCAAAGGACATGCCGCCGTTCACTCGGCTGCCGGACGTCGACGGGTATGCCCCGCATGTGGGTTTTGCCAACGGGTTCCCGTCGGCGCGAGACCTGAAAACCCTTGAAGTGTGGCTGACGCATTGCTATGGCATGGTGGGCGTCGGCCGAGGAAACGAGGAGGACTCCGGTTCCGGCATGAGTTTGTATGCGGTGACGGGCCATGCGCCGAGGCACCTCGATCGCAACATCACCTTGGTAGGTCGCGTGGTCCACGGCATCCAACACTTGTCCGCGCTTCCACGCGGAACCGCGGCGCTCGGGTTTTACGACAAGGCGGAACAACGTGTGCCCATCCAGTCCGCCCGCATCGCAGCGGACGTGCCCGCGGCAGAGCGCACCAATGTCGAAGTTATCCGCACCGACACGCCGTTGTTCGAGTCCTTGGTCGAGTCACTGCGCAACCGGCCAGGGCCTTGGTTCAGGGTGCCTGCGGGGCATGTTGAACTGTGCAATGTGGCCATTGCGACGCGCGCTGTACCGGCGGCTGGGAAATAGCGCTGCGTCAGGCGCCAATGCGCGTCTCCACCCGCGCGTTGTCCGCACATCGGTACTCGCGCGCTGAGCTCCGCGGCGACCAGTGCGTCAATCAGCTTGTCCACGTTTTCGCGATGGGTAAGCGGACAGATCAATACGCGCACCATCACGATTCGATTGCGTTTGAGCGCGGCCACTGCGTCTGTCGCCTTCGTGTACCGCACCTCCGCAATCCGCACCAGATTTTGAGAAAGGTAGACATCGAGGCTGCGCGGTTTTTCGACGGTGGACGATCGCGGCAAAGGTGAGACAGGCGCCGGTGTTTCGGCGAATGCAAAGCCTGCGGTAAACGCAACGCAAATTACGACAGCTGCGAGGATTTGCATGCAGTCCTCCTGAAAGGGTCAATCGAGCCAGCCACGCAGCCATCCTAGCGCAAACGCTATGATGCATGCATGTCGTACGCCATCACCTTTGCCGTCATCGCCTTGACGGCGCTCGCGACCTCGTTCATTTCCGGAATCCTCGGAATGGCCGGGGGCATGATCTTGATGGCGGTGTTGTTGGCGCTCCTGCCGCTCCCGGCCGCGATGATGCTGCACGGCATAACTCAGCTTGCGTCCAACGGCTGGCGGGCGTGGCTGTGGCGGGCGCATATCGACGGCCGCGTGTTTCGGGGGTATGTGCTGGGATCTCTCTCCGCGCTGGTCCTGTTCGCAGTGATCCAGTTTGTCGTGAGCAAACCAGTGGCCTACATCCTTCTCGGGCTGACGCCCTTTGTAAGCTTTATGTTGCCGGAGCGGTTGCACCTGAACGTGGATCGCAAGGGCCAGCCCACCCTGTGCGGATTTGTCTGCAGCGCGGTCCAGCTCATGGCTGGCGTATCCGGGCCGCTGCTCGACGTGTTCTTTGTCCGCTCACGCCTTGATCGCAAGGGCGTGGTGGCCACCAAGGCCATGACCCAGTCCTTTGGGCATCTCGTCAAGATCGTCTACTTTGGCGGCGTAGCCGTATTCCTGAGCGCGGCCTCAAAGGGGGAGATCCAGACCTCGCTGTCGTTCACGTTGATCACAAGCTGCGTGGTGCTGGCGTTCGCCGGCACCACCTTGTCCCGCCGCGTCCTTGAAAAGATGACCGATGCTGATTTCCGCCGCTGGACGCAGTGGTGACCGATGCTGATTTCCGCCGCTGGACGCAGTGGACCGTCTTGACCTTGGGGGTCGTCAACCTCGCAACGGGGGTCCATCTATTGGCGGGTTCACCTCGCTAAGGCCTACATCGCGGCGCGGGCCTGCTTCTCGTGAAGCAGGGCCAATTCGGTCTTGCCGGCGTCCTGGTAGAGCTTCGCCAGCATGCGATGTGCTTCGGGCGAACTCGGGAATTTGGCAATGATCTTCTTCAGTGCCATTTCCGCACGGTCCAGGCGCTGCTGATCCAAATACATCTGGGCACGGGCAATGCCCAACGCTGGCGATTCGAGGGGAACGGCAATGGATTCATAGGGATTGTCGACCCACATATTTCCTGCGTGGGCCGCCGGGAGGCCGGATGCCACGGAGGCCGCAAGGAATGCAGCAACTGCTGCTGAATAGAAGCGATGGGATTTCATGGCGAACTCCTTCATGAGGGAACGGGGCGTGTGCGCAAAATTGCGTGCACTGGAGGTATTACCGCTGAATTCCCAAAGGGTTCCCGCATTGCACAGATTGCTACACAGCGCTTCGCGCGGCCATCGTGACGTGCGCGTCTGTTACGTCCGCATCAAATCGCCTTGGCTTTCTTGAGCAATTTGGAAAGTGCTTCTGCCATGCGTGCGTAGCCTTGCGCATTCGGATGCACGAGGTCCGATTTGAGACTGTTGTTGGACAGCACCTCCGAGAGCACCTCTTGCTCGATCGGGATGGAAAACTCTTTTGCAAGGTCGGCATAAAACGAAGGTGGCGAAACCGAAAGGCCAGGCTTGGGCGTGGACATCAACACCACTGCGATACCTTTGGATCGTGCAAGACGAATCATGGCGCGAATATTTTCTGCCGCGGCCGCATCGCCGAGTTTTCGCAGGAAATCATTGCCGCCATGGCAAAGAATCAAGAGCTTGGGCTGGTGCTCCTCCATCACATCCGGCAAGCGTCGCAGCCCATCGGCGCTGACCTCGCCCGGCACGCCAGCGTTGACAACTTTACGACCGATCAATACCGCCAGCTGCGCCGGATAGGCTTGCGGCTCGGAAGCCCCGGTACCATGCGTCAGGCTGTCGCCAAAGGCCAAGACGACGTCGTTGACGCCCAACGGCGGCAAGGTGGGGATGTTGCTGCAGGAGCCAAGCAGCGCGATGGCAATAACGACGAGTGCGGCGCGTAGTTTCATAGTTCAAGGATAGCGGCCCATAGGGACTCAGGCAAAAGTCGAGACGGGGTGCGGCGAACGGGCCAAATATGGCTGGGAAGCCGCGTCTTTTCTGGGGTTTGCATGCAACACCGATTGCGCCGTGTGCAACGAGGCCAGCGGTCGACTGTGGCAAAGTACGCTCCCACGCCAAACATCCGCGGCTTCCATGTATATCTCCCTGTTCGACATGTTCAAGATCGGCATCGGCCCGTCGAGTTCCCATACGGTGGGGCCGATGCGGGCAGCGCGACGATTCCTGTTCGAGATGGTGCCGGCGGATTTCGAGCGCATTGCGCGCCTCGAGGTCGAGTTGTACGGCTCGTTGGCCCATACCGGCCACGGCCACGGGACGGATGTGGCGATCTTGCTGGGACTGGAAGGCGAAGTGCCGGACCTGGTCGATACCGTGTCGGTCACGCAGCGTGTGCACACCATTGCGACGGCTCGCGAGCTCAACTTGCTCGGCAAACGGCGCATCGCTTTCGACTCGGGCCACCAGCTGATCTTCAACCGCGTCGATTTGCTGCCCGTGCATTCAAACGGCATGCGTTTCGCGGCGTTCGATGCGGACAACCGCTTGCTCGCTGAGCGCGAGATGTACTCCATCGGCGGTGGCTTCGTGGTCGATACGGACGAGGCATTCGTGGGCAGCCCGCGTGGCGTGGAGTCGAAAGTGCCCCATCCCTTCGACACCATGGCCGAATTGTTGGCCGATTGCGCGTCCAAGGGGCGTCGCATGCACGACCTCCTGATGGACAACGAAATCGCGCTGCACGGCGATCAGGCCACACGCGATTTCATGAGGCGTGTAAAGGACACGATGTTCGGATGCATCGATCAGGGGCTTGCCACCGACGGTACCTTGCCGGGCGGCCTGAAGGTGCAGCGTCGCGCCAAGGGCATTGCCGAGCGCTTGCGCAAAACCGACTCCCATTCGTCCGAAGGCGCCATGAACTGGGTCAGCGCCTACGCCATCGCGGTCAACGAGGAGAACGCTGCGGGAGGGCGCGTGGTGACGGCCCCCACCAATGGTGCGGCGGGCGTGGTGCCGGCAGTACTCCGGTACTACAACGACTTTCGTGATCCCACGGATGAAGGCTTCGAGCGCTTTTTCCTGGCCGCCACGGCGGTCGGCGCGATGTGCAAGAAGAACGCGTCGATTTCCGGTGCCGAAGTGGGCTGCCAGGGAGAAGTGGGTTCCGCAGCAGCCATGGCCGCAGCGGGCCTCGCCGCCGCACTCGGGGCGAGCGACGCGCAAATCGAAAATGCGGCGGAGATCGCACTTGAACACCACCTGGGCATGACTTGTGATCCGATTGGCGGGCTGGTGCAGATTCCCTGCATCGAACGCAATGCCATGGGGGCGGTGAAGGCGATCAACGCATGTTCATTGGCGATGTTGGGCGACGGCTCTCATATGGTGACGCTCGACCAGGCCATCGAAACCATGAAGCGCACCGGGGCGGACATGCAGATGAAGTACAAGGAGACTTCGCTCGGCGGGCTGGCGGTGACGGTGAGCGTGAGGACGGTGGAATGCTGACGCTCGGTTCGATCTCGATGCGAGCGCGCATCATTGTCGATTCCCGACCGGGAAAAATTTGCTTATGGAGTGCGTTCGTTCTTTTCGCAATTGCTTTGGTACCACTCTCTTTAGCGGGCGTTCTAGTTGGATTGACGAGCTCTAACTCAAAAGAACCGTTCACCACCGGTTTTTTTGAGGCGAGCCTTCCGTTGTTTTTTGGAGTTGCTGGGCTATCTGGACTTGTCGCTGCCGCAATCCGACTAACCAGCAATGCATTGATGATCGACTCGAGACCATTTCTGAAGATGCTCGTGGCTGTGTGCCTCGTACCCGGTTGTTTTGTGGCTGCGCTTGTCGTCGTAAAGGCCGTGTGGGGCGGCCAGTTGCTTTTCGGGCTACTTTTCGCCGTTCCTTTGACGATTGGTATGCTACTTTTGACAAGCCTGAGATCGCCACGTGAATAGCTTGTGCGAGGCGTGTCATTCAACAAAGAATCAAGTGCAGCAGCGAGTAAGTCAGGTTGTGCGAAGCAGTACCTGACTTTCGAAATCGTGGCGCCTATTGCGCTCGCGCGGTGAGCAAAATTTCGCTCATATGCACCCGACCCGGATTATAGGAATTCACCTTGTCCGCCGACGCATATCCCAACGCCATCCCGCAAATCAGTTTGTAATCGGTAGGCACCGCGAATTCCGCGCGAACAGGTGACGCCCACGTCGCCAATGCCCCTTGCGCGCAGGTGGCGAGTCCACGCGCTTGGGCCGAAAGCATGATCGATTGCAGCAGGATGCCGGCGTCGAGCACGCTGTATTCGCGCAATCCCTTGTGGACGAAGAAGAACAGGGCCACGGGCGCTCCGAAGAACTCGAAGTTCTTGCGCATCTGCGCGTTGCGCGCGGGTCTGTCGTGGCGGTCGATGCCGAGCAATTTGTATAGGCCGAAGCCGGTGGCGCGGCGGGCGGGCGTAAGGTCCTTGGGGTACTCGAAATTCACCTTGAAATCGCCGTCGGGCATTCCTTCCCGCGTGACAAATGCCTTGAGTTTTCCCAACGCGCCACCTTCCAACGCGCGCATGCCCGCATCAAAGTTGGCCGTAAGTGCCTTGGCGATCCGATTGCGGGCTTCGCCGGTGGCGACGGCGATGCGGTAAGGCTGGGTGTTGGACCACGACGGGCTTTGCAACGCGTCGTCGAAGATGGCATCGAGCACGTCCTGTGGCACGGCGGTCGGGAGAAAGTCGCGCGTACTGCGGCGGGACCGGATCAGGCGGGAGAAGTCTTCTGGGGTCATGAACAGTCCATGCGAATGATTCCGGCGTCGAAGTCCCGCGACTCAGGGGCGATCGTGCTGCGACCGACACCGAGCGCGGCGATTGGCGGCACGCCAATGTACTATGACGGCTCATCCCTGCCCATCCCGTTGCGAGTGTTGCCATGATCCTAACCGTGTTCCGTTCCCGTCTCAAGCCAGATGCCAATCCGGAGTACACCGAGTGGGCCGCGCGCATGAGTACCCTGGCGCGCACCATGCCGGGCTACGTGTCCCACAAGGTCTTCGTCGCGGAAGACGGCGAACGCGTGACGATTGTGGAATTCGAGTCCGAAGACGCCATGCGCGCCTGGTCGCAGCATCCGGATCATCTTGCCGCAAAGGCCCGCGGGCGGGCGGCGTTCTATTCCGAATACTCGATCCAGACCTGTGAAGTGCTGCGCGGACACGCGTTCAAGCCCTGAGACCGATCCCAGTGCGCTGGACCCGTGTGTTGTGCGTGTGGCTGGGCATCGTGGTGGCGGAGTCCGTGCATGGCGTACTGCGTCAAATATTCCTGGTACCGAGGATCGGCGACCTTGCAGCGCGCCAGTGGGGGGTGCTCACCGGTTCGCTGATCATTCTGGTGGTCGCCGTGGCGAGCGATCGCTGGATCGGCGCGCACTCCACGGGTGATCGATTGAGGGTCGGCGCGCTCTGGACGGTGCTGATCCTGTGTTTTGAAGTCGGTCTTGGCCGCGCGCTGGGCTCGTCTTGGGATCGCATTCTTTCCGACTACGACCTCACGCGGGGCGGGTACATGCTGTTCGGTTTGTTGGTCCTTCTGCTGTCCCCAGTGCTTGCCGGCGCGATCAAGGCGCGCCTTGGGCAGCCCACCCACTGACGCCGGGGTGTGCCTTTGGCAGTGTTCGATGCATGAAAGTCCAGAAAGGACGGGCATTTCCACGCACTTTGGCTTTGAAAGGCACGCCAGTCCTGGAGTTTCACCGCATGTTTGTCCTGAATCCGCGATCCGCGCCCGGAATGTGTCAGGTCAAGCCATCGGTTGGGAATTGCGCGACAATGCGCCTTCGCTGAAAGCATTCCGCATGAGACGGGACGTCAAATCGACGTGACAAATTCGGAGACCCTACGATGACCTTTGCCGCACTCACAGGCTGGGGAAAGTGCCTGCCCCCCGCCGTCCTCACCAACGAAGACCTCTCCACGTTCCTGGAGACCAATGACGAATGGATCGTGCAGCGCACGGGCATGAAGGAGAGGCGCGTGTCGCATGTGCCCGGGCTGACGCTCTCAGCGGTTGCCGCCAAGCGCGCGCTGGCGTGCGCGGGGGTAAAGGCTGAGGAACTCGACCTGATCCTTTACGGGTCCTGCAGCTTTGACGAACATGTCCCGAACACGGCGTCAGGATTGCAAGTCGCCATTGGCGCCAAGAACGCGGCGGCGATGGATGTCAACACCGCGTGCACCAGTTTTTTGTATGGCATGTCCACGGCCACCGCGTTCATCAAGTCGGGCGCGGCAAAAAAGGTGCTGGTCATCGGCGTCGAGCACATCTCCAAGTTCATGGACTGGCAGAACCGCAATGTGTCGGTGCTTTTTGGCGATGGCGCGGCCGCCGCGGTATTTGAAGCCAGCGACAAGGAAGAAGGCGTCATCGCGGAGAAGCTGCACTGCTTCGCCGATGCGCGCCAATCCCTGCGGGTCCGGGGCAAAGGCGCGTCGTATGCCAACGTGGGCATTTTTTACGGCGATACGCGTTGGGACTTCGATGGGCAGGAGATCTTCAAGAAAGCCGTCACCGGCATGGGCGAGGGCAGCGTTCAGGTCCTCAAGCAGGCGGGCGTGACCATCGATGACGTGGGTTGTATCGTGCCGCACCAGGCCAATCTCCGCATCATCGAGGCCGTGGTCAAGCGTGCCGGGGCCACGATGGACAAGGTGCATTTAACAGTCGCCAAGTACGGCAACATGAGCGCGGCCACAGCGCCGGTCGCCTTGGTGGAAGCCTTGGAAGAAGGCAAGATCAAGCCCGGTTCCCTGGTGCTGATTCCGGCGTTTGGGGCTGGCCTTACCATGTCCGCCCACCTGATTCGTTGGGGCGAGCGCACGACACCAAAAGATGTTTCCGATGCGGAATTGCCCCCTTGCGACAAGACGGCGCTGGATATGGTGCGCGAATTGATGGCGTTGAAACAACCGCACAATCGATCCGAAGCGGCGTTGATGGGTGCCAGATTTGTGGAGTCTGCCTGACGCAATTCGGTTGATCACTTCGATTCAGCGATCGTCATACCAATACTTGCGCGCAAATGCCTTGCCGTGTTCTTTGTTGTACAAGACGCGCCAGCCGGCGAGCGGCATTTCAATCAAGAAGTGCCAGTCGCCGTGCTTGTCGAACTTGCGCGCGGAAGTGATCGCCTTGACCCCGGCGGGGCGGGCAAATCCTTTGCCATGTGCTTTGCCCCAACGCTTCATCTCGTGAAGGAACTTCACGTCTTCGGCGTACAGAAGCGTTTCATCGTAGCCGCCGACGGTCTCGAAGTCGGCTCGACGGCAAAACACCACGCCGGCGTCCATGCGCATCAGCCAAACCAACGGCGTCATGATCGCCCATGTCAGAAAAATGCCGACTGACCATCTTTCGGGCACGACACCTGTTGCGCCGACGACCACCCGGGAGGCCGTGAGCGTTTTGTGGATGGCATTGAAAGTCTCGGGATGGATGCGCGAATCCGCATCGATAAAAGCGAGGTAATCGCCGCGCGCGACGGCCGCACCGCCGTTGCGGGCAGCTGCGATGGCACGTTTCTCCACCATTGCCACGCGGCATCCGCGCTGCATAGCGATTTCCGCGGTCGAGTCGGTGGATGCATTGTCGGCGACAATCACTTCGATGCACCCGGCCCCATCGCAGAAGCGTCCACGTGCGGCATCGACCGAGTCCAGCAGCCTGGGTAACAGGGCCGACTCGTTATACGCCGGAATGACCAGCGAAATGCGCGGCGCTGTCATATCCGTAGCGGCTCTTCTTCCATGGCTGCAACTTGCTCGCGAAGCTCCAGAATGCGGTCCTGCCAATAACGCTGCGTATTGAACCAGGGAAACGCCAGGGGAAAGGCGGGGTCCTCCCAGCGTTGCGCAAGCCAATACGAATAATGGATGAGCCGCAACGTTCGCAGCGCCTCCAGCAGGTGGAGTTCGCGCGGGTCCAGTTCTGCAAAATCCTCATAGCCGACCAGAAGATCGCCCAGCTGACGCGTCATCTCGGCGCGTGTTCCGGAAAGCATCATCCAGAGGTCCTGGATGGCGGGTCCCGTCATGCAGTCGTCGAAGTCGACGAAGTGCGGCCCTTTGTCGGTGTAAAGGACGTTGCCGGCATGACAGTCGCCATGAAGCCTGATGTGCCGCACCGGACCCGCGCGTTCGAAAGCCGCCCGCACACCGTCGACAGCAAGGGCCGTAATGCTTTCCCAAGCGGGGCGAATGTCTGATGGAATGAAGTGGCTGGCCAGCAGCCACTCGCGGGGCTTGACCGCAAAGCGATCGATGGAGAGTTCGGGACGATGAACAAACGCAGAGGCGCCGCCGACCGAATGAATGCGCCCCAGAAACCGCCCGATCCATTCCAGAACGTCGGGATTGTCCAACTCCGGCGCGCGTCCACCGCGACGCGGGCTCAGCAAGAAGCGAAAGCCGTTGAAGCGGTGCAGCGTGGTGTTCCCCGCCATCAGCGGCGGCACGACAGGGATTTCCGCAGCATCGAGTTCTTGCGCGAATGCATGTTCCTCATGGATGGCGTCGTCCGTCCATCGCCCCGGCCGGTAGAACTTGGCGATGAGCGGCGCTTCATCCTCAATGCCGATCTGGTAAACCCGATTTTCGTAACTATTGAGGGCCAGCATGCGGCCGTCACAGCGAAATCCGACGCTTTCAACGGCATCGAGGATGACGTCTGGCGTCAGCGTCGCATAAGGGGGTTGTGAAGATTCCGGCTGCACGGGGCATTGTACGGTTTGCGGTGCACGATTCGACAAACCTTACGGCGTGCACCACTCCCGGCGCCATTCGCCGGCCACCGATCCTGGCAACGCAAAGACGAGTCGCCCTTGTTGGAGGGTGCCCTCGCCAAGGTTGGTGCGGATCGAATAGCCGTCCACTCTTCCTTCAATGGGCACCTTGCCAAAAGTGCCCTCGATGCGCTGATGGCGTTGGCGGATCGTGATCGTCGCTTGGCCCTTGCGCTGTTCGCACCACATGCCTTCGATCCTTGCGGGCACGGTCCAGCGCATGATGCGGCTCGACTTGTTGACCCCCAAGGGCTTGTCGGGGACCGGGATCGTGACTTCCTCATCGGGCACCCAGTCGCCCATGTCCCAGTCGTGCGAGACGATTCTCGTGCCCGGTACCAACGCCAGCAATCGCGGGCGGAGCAGCATGTTGACGTCGGGCAGGAGATACATCGTGATGACGGTCGCTTGCGAGAGGTCGGTCTTGAAGAGATCCTGATCCCGGAATTCCGCGCGGGCGGCGACACCGGCCTTTTGCGCATTTGTGCGGCTGAGTTTCACGAGCTTTGGGTCGATCTCGACCCCAAGGCCGCGCGCGCCATGCTTGAGTGCAGCGAGGATCACGATGCGCCCGTCGCCGGAGCCCAGGTCGATCACATAGTCTTTCGGGCCAACCCTTGCGAGCTTGAGCATCATTTCGGTGACCGCTGGCGGGGACACCACGAACGGCACGTCGGTGTCCAGGACTTGCGCGTGTGCTGGGGCCGCCACAAATACGGCGAGCGCCAGACCGGTTGGTAAGCCAAATGTTGTTGGGGCAACGCGCATTCGGACATCATACGGCAAGTCCTTGTAAGCCCTGCCAAACCCAAGAACTGGCAAGGGATCTGGCGCAATATTCAGCCAAACGCCGCACCAGTTCTGGAGTTTTGCCGTCGGGTGCTATGAAGGAAACAGGCTAAAATGCGCGCTCCGAATTTGAGGTCACCAACATGTCTCATTTGAGTTGTGTCGCCATATTGGGCGGCCATGCCCCGGCCGATGCGCCGGTCACCATCAAGGGATGGGTCAAGACCCGCCGCGATTCCAAGGCCGGCATTTCGTTTGTCGCGGTATCTGACGGCTCATGCTTCCACCCAGTGCAGGTGGTCGCGCCCAACACCTTGTCCAATTACGCGAGTGAAGTGCAGCACTTGACTGCCGGTTGCGCGGTGGAGGCCACGGGCATGATTGTGCCGTCGCCCGCGAAGGGACAGCCCTTTGAGATGCAGGCCACCGCCATCAAGGTGGTCGGATGGGTCGAGGACCCGGACACCTATCCGATCCAGCCCAAGCCGCACACGATGGAATTCCTGCGCGAGGTGGCACACCTGCGCCCGCGGACCAACGTGATCGGCGCCGCCACCCGCGTCCGCCACACCATTGCCTCGGCCATCCATCGCTTCATGCACGAGCAGGGATACCTTTGGATCAATACGCCGATCATCACGGCGTCAGACGCCGAAGGGGCGGGCGAACTGTTCCGCGTCTCCACCCTGGACCTCATGAACTTGCCGCGCACGGAGGCGGGCAAGGTGGATTTCTCGCAGGATTTTTTCGGGCGTGAGGCGTTCCTCACCGTGTCCGGACAGCTCAATGTCGAAACCTATTGCATGGCGCTGTCCAAGGTCTACACTTTCGGGCCGACGTTTCGCGCCGAGAATTCCAACACCTCGCGCCACTTGGCCGAGTTCTGGATGATCGAGCCCGAAATCGCCTTTGCCGATCTCTCCGACGACGCCACGCTGGCCGAAGGCATGTTGAAAGCCATCATCAACACCGTGCTCAAAGAACGCCCGGACGATATGGCGTTCTTTGAGGAACGCATTGAAAAAGGCCTGCTGGCCAAGCTTGAGAACATCGTCAAAAGCGAATTCACGCGCATGGACTATGCGGAGGCGATTCGCATCCTCGAGTCGTCGAAGGAGAAATTTGAATATCCGGTGAAGTGGGGGACCGACCTCCAATCCGAGCATGAACGTTACCTTGCCGAGAAACACGTCAAGGGTCCCGTCGTCCTGATGAATTACCCGAAGGAAATCAAGGCGTTTTACATGCGCCTGAACGACGATGGCAGAACCGTCGCGGCGATGGACGTCCTGGCGCCGGGCATCGGTGAAATCATCGGTGGATCGCAGCGCGAAGAGCGCTTGGATGTGCTCGACGCACGCATGACTGAGTGCGGGCTCGACCCGGCGCATTACAGTTGGTATCGCGATCTACGCCGCTACGGCACCGTGCCGCACGCGGGGTTTGGATTAGGGTTTGAGCGCACGGTGAGCTATGTCACCGGGCTATCGAACGTGCGGGATGTGATCCCGTTCCCGAGGACGCCGGGCAGCGCGCGGTACTAAGTCGCCGCCTCGATCAGATCGCTCAATTCTCACGCAAGCCTGATGCCTCTCCAAGACAAGAACCTTGAATCGCTGTTTGCCAACAATCGCGCATGGGCGGAACGCATTCAGCGCGAGCAACCCGGCTTCTTCAGCAAGCTTGCGAAGCAGCAGTCGCCCAAGTTTCTCTGGATTGGCTGTTCGGATTCGCGCGTGCCCGCCAACGAAATCGTGGGGTTGATGCCTGGCGAAGTGTTTGTCCACCGGAACATCGCCAATGTGGTCGTGCACACCGACCTGAACTGCCTGTCGGTCATCCAGTTCGCGGTTGACGTCCTGAAGATCGAGCACATCATCGTCGTGGGCCATTACCAGTGCGCCGGCGTTCGGGCTGCATTGTTTGGCGACCGGATCGGGCTCGCTGACAACTGGCTGCATCACGTGCACGATGTGCGCGACAAGCATGTCGAAGCACTGAAGAAAATCGGCCTGGCGGATTCCCGTACCGACTTGCTCTGCGAACTAAACGTGGTCGAGCAGGTGGCCAATGTGTGCCAGACCACGATTGTGCGCGACGCCTGGGAGCGCGGCCAGGAGTTGGCCGTGCACGGCTGGATCTATGGCCTGCGCGACGGGCTGTTGAGCGACCTCGGCGTCACCGTGGCCAGTCGCGATGAGGCCTCAGGCGTTTGCGCAGAGGCCATCAAGGGCCGGTCAACGGTGTAATCGCTCGCGACGCCAACGGCCAGTACTTCAATACGCGGTACATCGGCCCGCTGGGCGTCTGACGCGAATCGACCAGCACAAAACTTTCCACCGGCCACTCGATGGGCGGAACTGCGGCGGGGGATGGGTAGTGCACACAATTCCGCACGACCGTCACGTGCGGCATGAAGGGCTGGTCATCCAACACAAACCCTGCTTGGGTGACCTCGTTGCGCAACATGTCAAACAGGTGAATAAGTTCGGCCGGCCACTCTGTGGAACCCAGCCACGCAAGCCGCGCGCGCTTGAAGTGACTGACCGCATCGATCCTGAGTGAAAACTCCGAAGCGCGAACACGATCGCCGCAAGACAGCAATGTGGGGACTTTCAGTTCATTGGCTTCACCGATGAACGCCAAGGTCAGGTGGAGGGTCGCCGGCAACATGGGCCGGCCGCCATAGGCAAAGGCGATGGCGTCCCGCCGTGCGGCGAGTGCATCGCGCACCGCATCGTCTGGCCAGAGAGCAAAGAACAGGCGGGGCATGAGAAAACATTGTGCCTGAGTCCTGCCGCGGCTGCGAAATCAGATCCCAACAGCAAATGCTGGCGCAGACGACCGCTAGGCTGCCAATTTGATGGTGATGCGCTTTTCCTCGACCGCGTGGCATGCCACCGCGCCGCCATCAGGCTGATCGATCAACGCCGGGCGTTCGGTCTTGCAACGCTCATTGGCATGCGGACAACGCGGATGGAAGGTGCATCCGGGCGGCGGGTTCAGCGGATTGGGGACTTCGCCGGCGACCGGTGTGCGGGACTTGCCCGTCATCTTTAGATCGGGAATCGCCGACTGCAGCATCTGCGTGTAGGGATGCAGCGGCCGCTGGAATATCTTTTTGGTTTCCGCAATTTCGACCAGTCTGCCAAGGTACATTACGCCGACCCGATCGGAAATGTGCGAGACCACCGCCAGGTTGTGCGAGATAAAGAGGTAGGTCAGCCCGAATTCGCGCTGCAGGTCCTTCATCAGGTTCAGGATTTGCGCCTGCACTGAAACGTCGAGCGCCGAAGTGGGCTCGTCACAGATGAGGAACTCGGGGTTCGAGGACAGCGCGCGGGCAATCGATATGCGCTGCCTTTGGCCACCGGAAAACTCGTGCGGAAATTTTTCAGAATCCAGCGGAGACAATCCCACTTGCATCAACAACTGGTCGACACGCGCCTTGAGCGCCGCTGCGTCTGAAATCAGTCCATGGGTGACGATCGGTTCAGCCACGATCTTGCCCACGCGCCAGCGGGGATTCAGGCTTGCATACGGATCCTGGAAAATCATCTGGAACCGCTTGCGATGCTTGTTGCGCACTTCCGGGTCTGCAAGGTCCTCGCCATCGAAAAAAATATGACCCGCGGTGGGGGAATACAGCCCGCAGATGACGCGCGCGACGGTCGATTTTCCACAGCCCGATTCGCCCACCAAGGCAAGCGTCTCCCCTTTGTTGATGGTAAAGCTCACGCCATCCACCGCTTTCAGAAAGACTTTCGGCTGCTTTTCGAGGACCCGATTGAGCCAAGGCTTGGAGACATCAAAATCGCGCGCGATGTCCCGCACGTCGACCAGGACACTCTTGTCAGTCGTACTCATGCCGGCACCTTTTCTTTTCCCGCTGCGTGCAGCCAGCAGGCGGCTCTTGTCTTTCCAGCGACGAGCAAGTCCGGCCGTTCAGTCGTGCAGCGCCCTCCCGGCACGCCATCCTTTTTCGTGCAACGCGGGTTGAATGCGCACCCGTCCGGGATGGCATTCAATCGCGGCATGGACCCGTCGATTTGCGCCAGCCGCGCATTGTCGTCTCCCACCGCCGGAATCGCGCCCATCAGTCCCACCGTATAGGGATGTTGCGGGGAATGAATGACTTCCGCGACCGGACCTATTTCGGCGACCCTGCCAGCGTACATCACTGCAACTCGGTCCGCCGTTTCAGCGATGACGCCCATGTCGTGCGTGACCAGCATGACGGCGGTGCCGTGCTCCCTGCAAAGCTTTTTGAGCAGCGTGATGATCTGCGCCTGGATGGAAACATCCAACGCGGTGGTGGGCTCGTCGGCGATGATCAGTTTTGGTTGCGCAGCGAGGGCCAGAGAGATCACGACGCGCTGGCGCATGCCCCCTGAGAACTGATGGGGATAGTGATCGATGCGGCGGTCGGCCGCGGGAATCCCGACTTCCTGCAACAGGGCAATCGCGCGGTCCCTTGCCTCGCTTTCGCTGACGTTCAAATGCGTGATGATGGTCTCGGTGATCTGCCGCCCGATGGTGTACAGCGGGTTGAGGGACGTCAACGGATCCTGGAAGATTGCGCCGATCTCGCGGCCGCGAACCTTGCGAATTTCGTCAAATGGCAGATTGTCGATGCGTCGACCGTTGAGCAGGATCTCCCCGGACGCGATGCGTCCCGGCGGCTCCAGCAAGCCGATGATGGCGGCGCCCGTGAGTGATTTCCCGGCGCCAGACTCCCCCACGACGCCGAGCACCTCGCCGGGCGCAATGTCGAAGCTGACGTCATCGACCGCGCGAAGCAGGCCGCGCCGCGTGGGAAATTCAATCTTGAGGTTCTTGACCTGGAGGAGCGGCGTGGTCATTGTTATCTCAACTTGGGGTTCAGGGCATCGCGAAGCCAATCGCCCAACACATTGATCGACAGGACCAGCATCACCAGCGCCAACCCGGGGAACACGGTAATCCACCACTCACCCGAGAACAGGAAGTCATTGCCGATTCTGATCAAGGTTCCGAGTGACGGCTGGGTGGGTGGGACGCCGACGCCAAGGAATGAAAGCGTTGCTTCGGTGATGATCGCGGTACCCACATGCAATGTGGCCAGCACGAGCACGGGCCCCAGGACGTTGGGTAGAACGTGCGAAAACATGATCGACAGGGGCTTGCGCCCGATGACTCGCGCAGCCTGTACATATTCCTTGTTGCGCTCGACCAGCGTAGAGCCCCGCACGGTACGGGCATATTGCACCCAACCCGATGCGGCGATGGCAAAGATCAGCACATAGACGGCCAGCTGGTCGTGCATGCCCTTGGGCAAGGCCACCCGCGCAACGCCGTCAATCAGCAGCGCAATCAGGATCGCCGGAAAGGAGAGCTGGATATCCGCAACGCGCATGATGAACGCATCCACCGACCCCCCGACGTAGCCGCTGATGAGGCCCAGGGTGATGCCGATCGCCATCGCCAACAGTACAGCGCAAATGCCGACCAGCAGCGATACGCGGGACCCATACATGATGGTGGAAAGCACGTCACGCCCCTGATCATCGGTTCCCAGCAGAAATTGTGATTTTCCGTTTGCTGTCCATGCTGGTGGTGTGAAGGCGTCCAACAGGTTCAGCGTCTTCAGGTCGAACGGATTGTGCGGCGCGACCAGCGGTGCGAAGGCGGATGCAAAGACGCAAATGACTGCGATGACAAAAGCCGCCATCACAAGCTTGTTGTGTTTGAAACTCCACCAGATGTCGCCGTCGAAAAAACGTTTCAGCACGTCCTGCATGTCAGTGCCCCCCCGTTCCGCCGCCGCCGATGCGCAGGCGAGGGTCAACCGCGTAATACAGCAAGTCCACCACCAGATTGATGATCACGAAGATGAGTCCGATCAAGCACAAGTAAGCGGCCATGACCGGAATGTCGGCAAATTGCACGGCTTGAATGAACAAAAGCCCCATGCCCGGCCACTGGAACACGGTTTCTGTGATGATGGCAAATGCGATCAGGCCGCCCAGCTGCAGCCCCGTGATGGTCATGACCGGCACCAGTGTGTTTTTGAGCGCATGGCCAAAGTGAACGCTGCGGTTTGACAAGCCGCGTGCACGGGCAAACTTGATGTAGTCGGTGCGAAGGACTTCGAGCATCTCTGACCGCACCAGCCGCATGATGAGGGTCACCGGGTAAAAGCCGAGCGTAATGGCCGGAAGAATGAGTGCCTTGATACCGGTGGTGGTCAACAGGCCGGTGCTCCAAATGCCCAATTGTGTGACGTCGCCACGCCCAAACGACGGCAACCAGCCAAGCCAAACCGCGAAGATCAGGATCAGGAAAATGCCGATCAGAAAATTGGGCAGTGAGACGCCGATCAACGAAGTGGTCAAAATCGCCTTTGCCGTCCATTTTTCGCGGCGCAGCGCGGTGTAAACGCCTAGCGGGATGCCGACGAACAGACCAATGGTTGCCGCGGTCATGGCCAATTCGAGTGTAGCCGGAAGGCGCTCTGCAATGAGCTGCGAGACCGGCCGGCCCAGTCGCAGCGAGATGCCGAAATTGCCTTGCAAGGCATTGCCGACGAAGCTCGCAAACTGGACGTAGAACGGCTCGTCCAGGCCCAGGGCTTTCCGAACCGCTTCGCGATCAGCGGTGGTCGCTTCGGGTGGCAGCATCAGCGATACGGGGTCGCCGACGAAGTTGAAAAGCGAAAACGCGATGAACCCGACGGCGATCATCACGAGGATGCTTTGCAGCAGGCGGCGGATGATGAAGGCGAGCATGGTTTCTCAGGAAAATTGGAAGCCAGCGACTGCTGGGATCATTATTTTTTTGGTTTCTGCTCGGATCCTGGCGCCGGTCCTTTGCAGTGCCAAGCCGGTCGGATCAATTCAGTTTGAATCGGAAAAAGTAAGGCACATTGTTGGGCGTGAAGACGGCGTCCACGTTCTTTCGCATGGCCCAGGGTACCAAGGGCTGATGAAGCGGCAATGTCGCAACCTCCTTGTTGTGAAGCATCAGCGCATCCCGGATGTAGCCATCGCGCCTCTTCATGTCTGACTCGACTTTGATCTTTCCGATCAGCTCATCCATCTGCTTGTTCGAATAGCGGCCATAGTTGGAGTCGCCATAACCCGTGTTGTCCCCGGTACTTGTATGAACCAGCAATTGCAGGTTGTAGAGTGCATCGTAGGTTGCCGAGCCCCACGACAGAATATACATGCTGGTGTCGAACTTCTGGATCTTGGGGAAATACGTCGCCTGGGGAATGATATTCGGGGTGGCGCGAATGCCGACCTGCGAAAGCATGGGCGGGATCGCCTGGCAAATGTCTGCTGCAGGCTGGATGTTGCCGCAGTCAATCGTGATGCCGAAACCATTCGGATATCCAGCGTCGGCCAGCAATTTCTTGGCCTTTTCCTTGTCGTAGTCGTAGCGCTTTTCCGCTTCCTTGGCAAATCCTTGGACACCGCGCGGGACTTGCGATCCCGTCGGCACCGACAGACCACGCATCACCTTGTCCTTGATGGCCTCAATGTCGATGGCATGGGCAATCGCCTGCCGTACCCGAACATCTTTCAACGGGTTCTTGCCTTTGACATCGCTGTAGAGCAGTTCGTCGCGGAATGAATCGAAGGCAAGGTATTGGACGCGCGCTTCCGCGCCTTCCACGATCTTGATATTGGGGTTGGTCTTCAGGCGTGAAATGTCCTGGGGCGGCGGATCAAGAACGAAATCGACCTCTCCGGAAAGCAGTGCAGCCGCCCGGGTGGCGTTGGACTTGACCGGAAGGATGTCGACTTGAGTGAGGTTGCCCCTCTCCGGACTTGTCTTGTTCCACCAGTCGGGGTTCGCCACGAGCACGGTTTTGACATCCGGCTGGCGAAGCGTCACCTTGAAAGGACCGGTGCCATTGGTATTGCGGGAGGAAAACGTGTCCTCGCGGTCCTTGTAGTTCTGGGGAACGACAGCCTTGTTCTTTTCTGACCATTCCTTGCTGACGATTCGAAACTGGAAAAGATGATTGAGCAATACCGGGTTGGGTTCTGTCATCACCAAGTCCACGGTGAACTTGTCGACCTTCTTCGCACCTTTGACGCCTTGCAGCGATGATTTCATTTGCGAGAGCGGATGCAATGCACGCTCGACCGAAAATACGACATCGTCAGCGGTGAATTCCTCTCCCCCGTGGAACTTGACGTTTTGGCGAAGTTTGAAGCGCCAAGTCAATTTGTCTGGTTGGGTCCAGCTGACTGCCAGCCAAGGCACGATCTTGTAGTTCTTGTCTCGTCCGACCAAGCCTTCATATACAGAAGACAGCACCCGATTGGTGGGAAGCAGGTTTGACGAGTGCGCGTCCAAGGTTTGGGGGTCATCCTGGCTCGCATAACGAAGTGTCTTGGCCTGCAAGGCGGACGACATTACCGCCAGCGAGAGAACGACGGACAAAACGCGAAAAATCATGGGATTCACCTTCGGACTTGGCTTGGGAACTCACCTGCATGCAGGGAATCCCCTAGGCACGTTTTCACACCATCAATCTGACCCACGGAGGGGCCGCGAATTATAGCTGTTTTGCCCCTCGCCAGAGGGGCGTTTCGACGGAGGTGCGTGGTGGCGCAAACGGGCGAAGCCGCCGCAAAAAAATGCCCACCTGTGGCGGGCATTTTTGAGAGAAATTGGGGTGGATGATGGGGTTCGAACCCACGACAACCGGAATCACAATCCGGGACTCTACCGCTGAGCTACATCCACCATTGATCGCTTCGCTGCCAAACGGCACCAAGTCTGTTGGCGCGCCCGACAGGACTCGAACCTGTTACCCCCGGCTTAGAAGGCCGGTGCTCTATCCGGATGAGCTACGGGCGCTTCGCTGCTGGCGATAGTAACGACTTACGACGATGCTTTGGTCGGGGTGATAGGATTCGAACCTACGACATCCTGCTCCCAAAGCAGGCGCGCTACCGGGCTGCGCTACACCCCGATCGAGCGTTGACGCGAATTGGAAATTATACGCGTCAGCTCATTCCCGGGCAACCATCGCGGCTGAATGCAAAGCGGCGGGACAAGCCCGCCGCTTGGCCATTTGGATGGTTGCTTTTTACTCGGGTTGCGTTTCGGCAACCGGCGCTGCTTCGGGTTTCGGCGGGCGCTCAGTCAATGCCTTCATCGACAAGCGGACGCGTCCTTTTTCGTCAGCTTCCAAGACCTTGACCTTGACGATCTGGCCTTCCTTGAGATGGTCGGCGACCGCATTGACGCGCTCGTGCGCAATTTGCGAAATGTGCAGCAGGCCGTCCTTGCCTGGCAACAGTTGGACGATCGCACCAAAGTCGAGCAACCGGATGACCGGACCTTCATACACCTTGCCGACTTCGACTTCCGCAACAATTGCTTCGATGCGCGCTTTCGCCGCAGCTCCCGCTTCGGCAGAGACGCACGCGATGCTGATGTTTCCTTCATCATCGATGTCGATTTGCGTACCGGTTTCTCGGGTCAGCGCCTGAATCACGCTGCCACCCTTGCCGATCACCTCACGGATCTTGTCCGGATTGATCTTCATCTTGATGATTTGCGGGGCGTATTGCGAAAGCTCGCCGCGGGCCGAGGGCACTGCCTGCTTCATGAGGCCGAGGATGTGCATCCGGCCGTCCTTGGCTTGGCGGAGCGCCACATCCATGATCTCCTTGGTGATGCCGGTGATCTTGATGTCCATTTGCAGAGCGGTCACGCCTTTTTCAGTTCCAGCAACCTTGAAATCCATGTCGCCCAAGTGGTCCTCGTCACCAAGGATGTCGGTCAGGACAGCAAAGCGATTGCCTTCCTTGATCAGGCCCATGGCCACGCCGGCGACGTGCGCTTTCATCGGCACACCGGCATCCATCAACGCCAGGCAGCCGCCGCAAACGGAGGCCATCGATGAAGATCCGTTGGATTCGGTAATCTCAGAAACAACGCGCATCGAGTAGCCAAATTCCTCCTCGGTCGGCAACACGGCGACAAGTGCCCGTTTAGCGAGGCGGCCGTGGCCGATTTCGCGGCGCTTCGGGCTTCCGACACGTCCGGTTTCACCGGTCGAATAGGGGGGGAAGTTGTAATGAAACATGTATCGGTCGTGATACTCGCCTTGCAGCGCATCGATGATTTGCGACTCTTTCAGAGTTCCCAGGGTCGCCACCACGATGGCCTGCGTTTCGCCGCGCGTGAAAAGGACGGATCCATGGGTGCGCGGCAGGACTGTCGGCCGAATCGAAATCGGTCGCACGGTACGCGTATCGCGACCGTCGATACGAGGTTCGCCATTCAAAATCTGGCCGCGCACGGTCTTGGCCTCGATGTTGAACAACAGCGAATTCACTGTGTTCTTGTCAGGCGCCCCTTCAGCACCGGTGCACAAGGCAGAAACCACGCGACTGCGGATTTCGTCGAGCCTCGTTGAGCGCTGGGACTTGGATTTGATGCGGAACGCCTCGTTGATATCGTTGGCCGCCATCAAATTGATTTGATCAATCAGTGCTTGGGGCGGCGTGGGAGGCGTCCAGTTCCAAGGATCCTTGCCACCTTCATCGGCCAACTCAAGAATGGCGTTGATGGCCGCTTGTTGCGCTTCGTGACCAAAGACCACGGCACCCAGCATGATGTCCTCGGGCAGTTCATGGGCCTCGGACTCCACCATCAAGACAGCCGTTTCAGTGCCTGCAACAACGAGATCCAGTTTGGAGGTCGCCAAATCCGTCTTGGACGGGTTCAGGACATACTGACCGTCAATGTATCCGACGCGCGCAGCGCCGATCGGACCGTCGAACGGCACGCCGGCCAAAGTCACGGCCGCAGACGCACCGATCATGGCCGGAATATCTGGATCGATCTCGGGATCGCAAGACAGCACGGTCGCGATGATTTGCACTTCGTTGTAAAAGCCGTCCGGGAACAAAGGGCGAAGCGGGCGGTCGATCAAACGTGATGTGAGAATTTCCTTTTCGGAGGGGCGGCCTTCGCGTTTGAAAAATCCGCCGGGGATCTTGCCGGCGGCAAAGGTTTTTTCCTGGTAGTCAACCGTCAACGGGAAAAAATCCTGGCCTTCCTTGGCTTCGGAGCGAGCGACACACGTGACCAGCACAACGGTGTCGTCCATCGACACCAAAACAGCGCCATCCGCTTGGCGCGCAATTTCTCCCGTTTCGAGCGTCACCGTGTGGCGTCCGTAAGGGAATGACTTCTTGATCGCTTTCATGCGAGTTCCTTCTCTCTGTCTCGTCGTTTGATTGAATCCGTGGCTCCCATCGCCGATTGGCGAAAAAAAAGCCCTCTGAACCGTAATTCAGGGGGCTCTTTTGATGGGCGGCGCTTTTTACTTCCGCAGGCCGAGTTGGTCGATCAGCGTGCGATAGGTATCGTGCTTGGTCCGTTTAAGATAGTCGAGCAAGCTGCGGCGTTTGCTCACCATGCGCAGCAAACCACGGCGGCCGTGATGGTCCTTGACGTGGGTTTTGAAATGCTCGGTCAATTCGTTGATGCGATGCGTGAGCAACGCGACTTGGACTTCGGGAGAGCCGGTATCGCCTTTGGCGCGTTGATATTTCGCAACAACTTCCTGGCTTGTCGCCATGATCATTTCCTTTCAAATCGCGCCCCATTTCGCTGGAACTTGCGGCTGGCGGACGGAAATGGCGACATGCCAATCCAAAGCGTCAGCGGAAACGGCGATTTTAGCAGCAAATGCGGAAAATCCGCAAGAAAATCAATCGCTTTCGCGCAAGTCAGGACTCATTAGCCTTTCCGGGACCACCACCCGGTCGCTTCCCTCGGCGCAAACTTGTGCAACGCCAAGAAACCAGCCCCCCGAAATGTGAATTCGAGGGAGTCCCGTGGCCTTGAATGCCAGCAGGCGCCCGGGCCAGCCAATGCAGAACGCGGAAGCGTCTGAATCGGAAAGCCCAAGAAGGGGCAATGCGTCCGCTAGCGCCCCCGGAGGCAAAAGCAGGGCGTCACGGTCTTCGAGGGACATCGCCTCCAACTCGTCAAAAGTAGTCGCCTTTGCGAGGTTCAGGGACCCGGAAGCGATCCGTTCGAGCTTGACCAAATGTGCGCCACAACCCAGTGCGGCACCGATGTCCTCAGCCAAGACACGGATGTAGGTTCCCTTGCTGACATGGGCATCTACAGTGATCCAAGGGGGGGACCAAGCGGCGAGCTTCAGTGAAAAAATCTCGATGGCACGTTCAGCGCGCTCGGTCTCCAGCCCCTTCCGTGCCAGTTTGTAGAGTGGTACCCCGTCCACCTTGATCGCCGAGTGCATGGGGGGCGTTTGCCTTTGAGCCCCGATTTTGGCCGCGAGCACCGATTCTGCGTCGATTTCGGTACATTCGACCGAACGCGCTTCGACGATTTCCCCTTCAGTGTCACCGGTGCTGCTGCGCTCTCCGAGTTTCAAGGTGGCTAGATAACGCTTGTCTGCATCAAGGTGAAAGCGCGCAAACTTTGCCGCTTCACCGAAGCATATCGGCAGCAGTCCCGTTGCAAATGGATCGAGAGTCCCGGTATGCCCGGCCTTTGCGGCATTGAACAGCCGCTTTGCCCAGCCCACTGCCGATGTAGAAGAAATCCCGGCGGGCTTGTTTGCGAGCAGCACGCCGGAAATCGCGCGCCTTGCGAGCTTCATGCGGGATCAGCAGAGGGCGGATGCTTTCGATCTTCTTCGATTGCGTCGTCAATCAACTTTGACAGATTTGCGCCACGCTCGATCGAGGTATCCAAGACAAAGTGAAGTTGCGGAACCGTCCGAATCGGCAGCCGATGGGACAGCTGTGAACGCAGGAACCCCGCAGCGCTTTGGAGTCCATGTTGGCAGGAACTCACTTGCGCCTCATTGCCCATGGAGGTGAAAAACACCTTTGCGTGCGCGTTGTCGCGGGTGACCTGGACCTCTGTCAGTGTGACCATTGCGACGCGCGGATCGCGCAATTCCAATCGGATGAGTTCGGAAAGCTCCCGTTGGATCGCGTCAGCTATTTTTCGGTTGCGGGTTTCGCCGGCCAAGAGAAAAGCTCCGTTTAGGCGAGTGTTCTTGCGACCTCAACGGTTTCAAAGACTTCGAGTTGATCGCCCACTTTGATATCGTCGAAGTTCTTGAGCGAAAGGCCGCATTCGAAACCAGCCTTGACCTCGCGCACGTCGTCCTTGAATCGCTTCAAGGAATCCAACTCACCCGTAAAGATAACGACGTTATCGCGCAGCAATCTCACGCTGGCGCCGCGTTTGACCAATCCCTCGAGCACAAAGCACCCGGCAACCGCGCCCACCTTGGAAATCTTGAACACATTGCGGATGTCCACGAGCCCGAGCACGCTTTCCTTGATTTCCGGCGAAAGCAAGCCGGCCAACGCAAGTTTCACATCATCCACAGCTTCGTAAATGATGTTGTAGTAGCGCACTTGAACACCCGAAGTTTCAAGCAGTTTGCGTGCAGCCGCATCCGCCCGCGTGTTGAATCCGATCACCACGGCCTTGGAAGCCAAGGCAAGGTTTACATCCGATTCAGTGATGGCGCCCACCCCCGTGTGGACCACGTTGACCTTGACTTCCTCGGTCGATAGCTTGCCTAGTGCATGTGCCAAGCCTTCGTAAGATCCCTGGACATCTGCCTTGATGATCACCGCGAGGCTCTTGACCGCTCCTTCGCCCATTTGCTCGAAAACGTTTTCGAGCTTTGCGGCCTGTTGCTTTGCAAGCTTCACATCACGGAACTTTCCCTGTCGGAAGAGGGCAATTTCACGGGCCTTGCGTTCATCGTTAAGCACGATGACGTCTTCACCGGCTGAAGGAATATCCGTCAAGCCTTGAACTTCCACGGGGATCGAGGGCCCGGCTTCGTTCACTTGCTTTCCCGCTTCATCGGTCAAGGCGCGTACCCGTCCGAATGCCGAACCGGCTAGCAACATGTCGCCCTTCTTCAAGGTGCCGGATTGCACAAGGATGGTTGCGACGGGACCCTTACCCTTGTCGAGGCGTGCCTCGATGACGACGCCCTTGGCAGGAGCATCGTTGACGGCTTTCAGTTCCAAGACTTCCGCCTGAAGCAGGATCGCCTCCAGGAGTTCATCAATGCCTTGGCCGGTTTTTGCAGAGACGCCGCGGAA
Organism: Usitatibacteraceae bacterium; assembly: GCA_044228625.1. Lineage (GTDB taxonomy): Bacteria > Pseudomonadota > Gammaproteobacteria > Burkholderiales > Usitatibacteraceae > UKL13-2. The sequence continues at coordinate 103,242 of JBGAUM010000001.1, forward strand.
CATCACTTCACCGCCGTACTCCTCGGGCAGCACATTTTCTGCAACAAGTTCTTGCTTGACGCGCTCGAAATTGGCTTCCGGCTTGTCAATCTTGTTCATGGCGACAATCATGGGCACATTGGCAGACTTTGCATGCGCAATGGCTTCCTTTGTCTGGGGCATGACGCCGTCGTCCGCGGCGACTACCAGCACGACGATATCGGTAATTTGCGAGCCCCGTGCACGCATGGCAGTAAACGCCTCGTGTCCCGGAGTATCCAGGAAAGTGATCACGCCCTTCGGTGTGGTCACATGATAGGCGCCGATATGCTGGGTAATGCCGCCCGCTTCGCCAGAGGCCACCTTGGTCCGCCGAATCGTGTCGAGAAGCGAGGTCTTGCCATGGTCGACGTGGCCCATGATGGTCACCACCGGAGGGCGCATGACCTTTTCGCTTTCGGCATGTTCAACGGCTTCCACGAGATAAGCCTCCGGGTCGTCCGCCTTTGCCGCTTTGGCCGTGTGGCCCATTTCCTGAACCAGAAGAATGGCCGTGTCCTGGTCAAGCACTTGGTTAATCGTGACCATTGAGCCCATCTTCATCATCGTTTTGATGACCTCAGCAGCCTTGACGGCCATCTTTTGCGCCAATTCGCCAACGGTGATGGTCTCGGGGACCAAGACCTCGCGAACAATCGGTTCGGTGGGTGCCTGGAAATTTGTCGCAGCATCGTCATCGCCTTGACGGTCTTTTCCGCGACGTCCGCGCCATCCCTCTCGTCCGCCTGAGGCATCGCCTCGCGTCTTGATGCCGCGACGCTTGGCCATTTCATCCGTCCACGCGCTGGCCGTCGTAGGCTTGGTGGACTTCTTGACGTTCTTCTTATCCGTTTTGGTCTCGCCATCCGCATTCTTGATGACGGGCCGATGCAGTGTGCCTGTGCTGGCGGGCGCAGCTGGTGGAGGATCTTTCTTCAAGACCACCCGTTCACCCACGCGGGGGCGATTCTCAGACGCAGCGGCGTCTGCCGTGGGCGATTCCGCGGCCGGCTCGGCTGCGGGCTTCACTTCACTCTTGCGGACAACTTTCTTGCCCTTGTCTGTAGCCACCGGCGCAGCAACTGGCGCCGGCGAAGCATCAACCGCTGGCGACGGGACTTCGGCCTCCTCGTCAGATTTCTTGCGGCGCTTGGGGACCGCTTTCGCCTTTTCTTCGGCCTGCTTTGCAAGCAAAGCCGCCTGGCGATTTTCCTCCGCCTGTCGCTTGGCGAGTTCTTCTTCGCTGATCACCGGCTGCGCGGGTTCTACAACTTTGGGCGCTTCAACCGGCTCCGCTTTGTCGACTTTGACGAAGGTTCTCTTCTTGCGGACCTCAACCTGGATCGTTCTGGCTTTTCCGGTTGAGTCAGCTTTTTTGATTTCACTGGTTTGCTTGCGCGTCAGTGTGATTTTTTTCTTTTCTTCCTTGTGTCCATGCGCTTCCTGGAGGTAGGCAAGCAAAAGCGCCTTGTCGTCCTCGGTCAGTTTCTCCGAGGCGCCGTTCTTGGTCACGCCAGCAGCCGACAACTGCTCCAGCAGAACCTCTGGCGTCAGTTTGAGCTCGGTGGCGAATTGGGCAACGGTGGTTTGGGCCATGCGGATCCTGTTTCAGCAGCGTGTATCGCGAAAAATTCGTAGGTAGGAAGGTTGACTATGGGTAATCAGGCTGCCGTTGGGCTTTCTTTGAACCAAGGCTCGCGCGCCTTCATGATGAGTCCCTTGGCCCTGTCGGCATCCATGCCGGTAAGCTCGGTCAGTTCATCAATGTCGAGGTCCGCAAGATTGTCCATGGTGCGAATGCCTTTTGTGGCCAACACATGGGCGGTTTCTGCATCCATTCCCTGCATGTTCAACAAATCTTCGGCGGCGGACTCAATGGATTCTTCCGATTTGATTTCTTCAGTCACCAACGCGTCTCTGGCGCGGCGCCGCAATTCGTTAACGGTGTCTTCATCGAACGCCTCAATCTCAAGCATTTCGTTCAACGGAACGTAGGCCACTTCCTCGAGATTGCTGAAGCCTTCGTCGATCAGGATTTGCGCCACCTCTTCGTCAACATCAAGCTTGTCCATGAACAGTTGCTTGATGTTGCCGTGTTCAGACTCACGCTTCTCGCTGGCGGCCTGCTCGGTCATGATATTGAGTTGCCACCCGGTCAACTCTGAAGCCAGGCGGACGTTCTGACCGCCCCGACCGATCGCCTGTGCCAACTGTTCCTCATCGACCACGACGTCCATGGCGTGACGTTCTTCGTCCACAATGATTGAAGACACTTCAGCCGGCGCCAATGCATTGATGACAAATTGGGCGGGATCTGTCGACCACAGGATGATGTCGACGCGTTCGCCGGCAAGTTCACCGGTGACCGCTTGTACGCGTGATCCGCGCATGCCGACGCAGGTACCAATTGGGTCCACGCGCGGATCGTTGGATTTCACTGCGATTTTGGCCCGTAGACCCGGATCACGGGCTGCCGCCTTGATCTCGATAATGCCTTCTTCAATTTCCGGCACTTCCAGCTCAAAAAGCGCCACGATGAATTCTGGCGCCACGCGGGACAACATGACCTGCGGCCCCTTTTGAGTGCGATCGATATTGAGCAGATAGGCTCGCACACGATCTCCCACCCGCAGGTTTTCCTTCGGGATCACATGATCGCGACGAATCTTGCCTTCGATGCGCCCCGACTCGACGACCACGTCGCCGCGCTCAATGCGTTTGATCGTCCCGGTTACAAGCTTTTCATCCCGCTCCAGGAAGTCAGCAAGGATTTGCTCACGCTCGGCTTCGCGGATCTTTTGCAGGATGACTTGCTTCGCAGCTTGAGCTCCGATTCGGCCGAAATCAACGGCTTCAAGGGGCTCTTCGATCACGTCACCCAATTGCAGGTTTTCACCATGCTCATGGACATCGGAGATCGCGATTTGGCGTGCAGGCTCTTCGTGTTCCTCGTCCGGAACCACGGTCCATTGGCGATACCCTTGGTATTCACCCGTTTGACGATCGATCTCAACGCGAACGTCCGATTCTTCCTGAAGGAATTTGTCGGCGAATCGGCGCTTGGTGGCAGA
>JBGAUM010000055.1:0-21675 GCA_044228625.1 Usitatibacteraceae bacterium
TCTTTTTGAACGTCTTTCCGCGCACGGGAAAAGTCGGCCAAGCACGCCGTGTATTTTTGCGCTATTTCAATGAGGCCTGCGTGAATTACGGCTTCACGCTGGACACCTCCCAACTCGATTCTGGCCGCGTCGTGTTGCGTACCAACAAAGTAATCACGCCCTGCCCACTGGTCCCGCCCGGCGCTGGTGCTTTCGTCCGGCGCGATTTCGAATTCACCCCCGCCAAGACCGGGCCGATCGACGTGAGCTGGGACTTGGTCGGTGTCCCCGTCACCGTCCAGACACAGGCCACATTGCCTGCGTCGCGATTCGACGTGGATGGCATGTGGTTCGACCCTGCGACCAACGGCTCCGGGATTTCGATCCACCACCAGAAGTCGGGCAGCGACGCCGCGTTCGGTACTTGGTTCCTGTTCAACAACAACGGCGAAACGCGCTGGTACTCGATGCAGCAGACCAACTGGCTGCAGGACGGAAGCGTGCTTGAAGGACTGTTGGTGGATGTGGCCGGCGCCTGCGCACAACCGGGGACGGCGGTTTGCCCGGCGCGAGGGTCGGTTCCCGGGCTGGCCGCCAACAATGTGTTCACCACAGCTCCGGCCATTGCCCGAATCACCTTTCAGTCCGGGGCCCGCGCGCGTGCCGAGGTGACCCGCCTTGATGGCGCCGCAATCTTCGTTTCGAATCTGCAAAAGCTCGAGCCCTGAGCGCTACTCGCCTTTCATGGCATCCAGCTTTTGCTGCACCTCGAACCACTTCCATTCCGCGTCGGCGATCAACGCATTGATCTCGCCCTGACGTTTGAGGCGGTCTTGCAAGAGCGCCTTGTTTTCGTCGACGTAGGCCACTTCCATGGATAGCCAGGTTTCGATGTCGCGCAGTTCCATCGTGAGCGCCTTCATCTCGCCCTCGAGTTTTGCGAGTTTGTCTTCCAACGGTTTTCGAGCGGCATAGCTTTTCTGCCGCGCTTCGGCTTCGGCACGTTTCTGGGCTCGCCGGTCGGCGGAGTCAAGCATTGGTGCGCCTTCCGGGCCATTTTCGTCCGAAACACCGCGCCCGTCCTTGACTTTTCCACTCCGATAACGATTGGCGGCGTAGTCTTTCGCCCACTGTTTGTAATCCTCGAGGTCGCCGTCGAACTCGCGCACCTCACCGTCGGCCACCAACCAGAAAGTGTCCGTGGTCGCCTTGAGCAAATGACGGTCATGCGCCACCACCACCAGCGTGCCGTCGAAATCCTGCAAGGCTTCGGCCAGCGCCTCACGCATTTCGATGTCGAGGTGGTTGGTGGGCTCATCGAGCAGCAGCAGATTGGGCTTCTGCCAAACGATCAAGGCCAACGCCAAGCGCGCTTTCTCGCCGCCAGAGAACGGCCCGATGGGTTCGGTGACACGCTCGCCGCGAAAATCGAAGCCGCCCAGAAAATCCCGGAAGTCCTGTTCGCGCACGTCGGGATCAAGCCGCTTCAAATGCCAGAGCGCCGATTCCTCCGGCCGCAAGATTTCCAGTTGGTGCTGCGCGAAGTAGCCGATCTTCAACCCCTGCCCTTCGTAGCGCCCGCCCCTCTGCAGCGCAAGATCGCCCGCCAGCGATTTCACCAGCGTGGATTTGCCGGCGCCGTTGGGTCCCAGGAGGCCGATGCGGTCGCCGTAAAACAGGCGCCATTCGACGTGTGGCAAGACGGCACGTTCTCCATAGCCAAGAGAGGCTTCCTTCAAGTGCAGCAACTGGCGCGGTTTGTTGGCCGGCTCCTTGAAGTGAAATTCAAACGGCGAATCGACGTGCGCCGCGGCGATGATTTCCATGCGCTCCAGGGTCTTGATGCGCGATTGCGCCTGCTTGGCCTTGGTGGCCTTGGCGCGAAAACGGTCCACGTAGCTTTTCAGGTGCGCGATCTGGCGCTGCTGTTTCACGAACGCCGATTGCTGCGCGGCAAGGTGCTCGGCGCGCACGCGTTCAAAGGCCGAGTAGTTGCCCGCGTAGTCGTTGAGCTTTTGCTGATCGACATGCACGATACGCTGTGCAACAGCGTCAAGAAAATCGCGGTCGTGGGTGATCAGGAGCATCAAGCCCGGGTAGGCCTTGAGCCAATCCTCCAGCCACAGCACCGCGTCGAGATCGAGGTGGTTGGTCGGTTCATCGAGCAACAACAAGTCCGACCGGCACATCAGCGCCTGCGCGAGATTGAGCCGCATGCGCCAGCCGCCGGAAAATTCCGCCACCGGTTTGGACTGCTGTTCTTCGTTGAATCCAAGGCCGGACAACATCGCCGCCGCCCGCGCACGCGCCGTGTAGCCGCCGATGTGATCGTAGTGCGCGTGCAACTCCGCAATGCGCTCGCCGTGCCCCGGCGCATCGGCCGGTTCATGCTCCACGCGCGCGAGTTCTGCCTCCAGCCCCCTCAATTCACGATCGCCGTCCAGCGCGTAGTCGAGCGCCGTGGTGGTGGACGCCGGGGTTTCCTGGGCCACGTGCGCCATCACCCATTTGGCCGGGCATTCCACTTCACCCTGGTCTTGGTGCATCTCGCCGCGCAGCAATGCAAACAGGCTCGATTTGCCGCAGCCATTTGGCCCGATGAGTCCCACCTTCTGGCCTGGAAACAGCGTGAGGTTCGCGCCGTGTAACAGCCGCTTCGGCCCGCGCGCGAGGGTGAGATTGGTGATGCGGATCACGGCAGCCTACAAGGTGAAATCGTAGTCGATCGACAATGGCGCGTGATCGGAAAAACGCTCGGACTTGTAAATGCGCGCAAATTCAGCGGTCGCCGCGATGCCGGGCGTGGCGATGTGATAGTCGATGCGCCACCCGACGTTCTTGTTCCAGGCATCGCCCCGATTGCTCCACCAGGTGTATTGGTCCGGCAGCGGAATCAGGCGGCGGAACACATCCACGAAGCCGACACCATCAAACAACTCCGAGAGCCATGCACGTTCTTCCGGCAGGAAGCCTGAGTTTTTCTGATTGCCTTTCCAGTTCTTGAGGTCGATTTCCTTGTGCGCGATGTTCCAGTCGCCCACGATGACTAGTTCGCGTCCTGTTGCTTTCAGCGCCTTCAGGAAAGGCATGAACTCCTTCATGAAGCGGAATTTCTTGGCCTGCGCCTCTTCGGAAGACGATCCCGAGGGGACGTACAGCGAAACGACCGATAGATTCCCGAAGTCAGCGCGCAGGTAGCGCCCTTCGGCGTCAATCCACGGAATGCCGCAACCCAGGTGCACGCGATCCGGTTCCCGCTTGCAGTAGAGCGCCGTGCCCGCGTAGCCCTTCTTCTCGGCCGGGTGGTAGAAGGCGTGCCATTTTTTCCAGGGACGCGCTTCGTCCGGCACGTCGGATTCCAGCGCCTTGATTTCCTGCAGACAGATGACGTCGGGCTTCTGCCGCTTGAGCCAGGTAAACATGCCCTTTGAGGTGGCCGAGCGGATGCCGTTGACGTTGACTGAGATAATGCGCATTTGGAGTGTTTCTTCTACGGAAAGCGGCGATTATCCGCCGGATTCGCGTACCTTTTGGCCGACGGACACATGGACTTCAGACAACAATTCATCGAATTCGCCATCGGGCAGGGCGCATTGCTGTTCGGCGAGTACAAGACCAAGGCTGGGCGGCTGTCGCCCTATTTTTTCAATTCCGGGCTGTTCACGGATGGCCGGGCGCTCGCCGAACTTTCGCGTTACTACGCCCAGGCGGCGCTGGCCACCGGCTGGCGAATCGACACGATCTTTGGGCCGGCCTACAAGGGCATCACGCTGGCGGCCGGTACGGCCATGGCGCTTGCCCAAATGGGGCACAACCTGCCGTTTTGCTTCAATCGCAAGGAAGCCAAGGACCATGGCGAGGGTGGATTGATCGTCGGCGCCCCCTTGAAAGGCAATGTATTGATCGTAGATGACGTGATTACCGACGGGGCCTCCAAGCGCGAATCGCTGGAAATCATTCGCGCCGCCGGGGCCACGCCGGTTGGCGTGCTTATTGCGTTGGACCGGCAGGAACGCGGCGCCGCGGAGGGTTCGACCCTATCCGCGGCGCAGGAATTCGAGCAGTCCACTGGCGTTCCAGTCAATGCGGTGGCCACCGTTACCGACTTGATGCGTTACTTGAAGCAACTCCCGGGCGAAGGCGATAAACTTCAAAGGATCGAGGCATATCGCCAGCGTTTTGGGGCCTACGGACCCTGAGCTCCTGACGCAAAAAAAAGATGCCCCCCACTGTTTTGTTCGCACACTCATGAAGAAATCATTCCTAGCCCCAATCCTTTGCATCGTTGCCGCAGTCGCGTCCCCGTCCTCGCATGCACTTTTCAAGTGCACCGACGAGAAGGGTGTGACGCACTACGGCGATACGATGCCTCCGCAGTGCGCCAAGCGGGAGGTCAAGGAGTTGACCAAACAAGGCAGCACGGTGAAGACCATCGAAGCACCCAAAACCCCGGAGCAGCTCAGGGCGGAAGCTGAAGAGCGCGAAAAACGACGGGACATTGAAAAACGGATGCAGGAACAGAAACTGAAAGACGGGGCGCTGATCGCGACCTATGGTTCGGAACGCGAGTTCGACATTGCGCGCGAGAAGGACATTGCCGTGCTGGAGGCACGCAAGAAAACCTTGCAAGCCCGTGTTCCGGACGTGGACAAGTTTCTCGCCAAGATGACCAGGGAAATGGAGTTCTACAAGGAAGGCCAGGCCCCCAAAGCGAAGGGCGACGACAAGGCGGCAGCCGATACCGGCAAGGCGAAGCCCAAGGAATCCAAAGCCAAGGATGCACCGCCGCAAGTCATGGCGGACTTCAATCGGGCCAAGCAGAACAAGGCGGACCTCGACGCAGAATTTGCCAAGCTCGACAACGAAAAGATTGCCGTCTTCGCCAAATACGAGGGCGAGAAGAACCGCTGGAAGCGACTCAAGTCCGGCATGGTGGCCGGAACGTTGACCAACGAGCAGGGCGAGACGATCGCCGTTCCGGGCATGGCGACGCAGATCGTCGGCCAGTCGACGGTCATCCCGGGGCGCCCGCGAGGCATGGCCGAGTGCGCCGGGAAAACCTATGAATGCACCATTGGGCTGGATTACATCTGCCGCGCGCCGGATGTCGGCGGGCCCGGCGTCAATGCAAAGTTGGTGCCGTGTCGCCAAAACCGCTAACGGATTGACTCTTGTCCTGGGCGCACCTTGGCGGCGCGCTTTTCAATTCCACCAGCCATTCATCCCTCGAGGATCGTCATGTACATCCCGAGCTCCTTTCAAGAATTGAACGCGGATCGCATCGATGCCCTGGTGCGAGACCACGATTTCGCGAGCCTGATCTCAGTCTCGGGGGACGTGCCCGTCGTGACGCAAGTGCCCTTGCTTTGGGACCGGGCCACGATGACGCTTTCCGGGCATCTGGCCAGCGTCAATCCCCACGCGGCGCTGCTTCTGGAGGGCACAAAGGTGATGGCGGTGTTTCATGGGCCGCACGGCTATGTGTCTCCGACCTGGTACAAGGATGAAAATCCGGCCGTCCCCAACGTGCCGACGTGGAACTACGCTACGGTGCACATGCACGGTCGCGTGCGCCGCATTGACGATGCCGAAGGGAAGTTTGCCCTGGTGCAAGCGTTGACGCGCGCCTACGAAGGCGACCACACCGATTCCTGGCGACCCGCGCCCGCTGCAGGCAGTGAAGTCCGCATGCGGGCCATCGTCGGATTTCGCATCGCCGTCGAGCAAATTGAGGCGAAGTTCAAGCTTTCCCAGAACCGCTCTGCAGCGGATCGTGCATCAGTGATTGCATCGCTTGAGGAACGCGGCGGTGACCATGACCGCGCCATGGCGGACTGGATGCGAAAGGTTTGACGCTGGGAGGAGGACGTCGCCCCCTGGCACCGCTAATCTTTGCCGAGACCCGGCACCAGAAACGTCACCGGCGTCTTATGGGTCGTGCCCATGACCAGTGAGATCGCGTCTATACATTCCTTTTCACTGTGGTAGGACTCGCCGGATTCGGCAATCTTTCGCCCATTGCTGGCCTGCAAGAACCAGCGCCACTGGCGGTCATGGTCGAGGAAGATGTTGAAGGTCATGGGTTCAGTCGGCTGCCCGCGCGTCGGTTTCACCGGCTGGCCTGGAAATCAGCGCCAGCAATGCCATGGTCAGGGCTGCATTGAGGATGAGTAACTCTAATCCAATTTGGTAGCCGTCTGGCCTCGCGGCCAAAGTGCGCTGCAGAACAAAGCATGCAAACGGCGCGGCCATACAGGCCAGCACCGGCCGCCAGCCCTCCGGCAACATCCGGCGGGTCCACATGCCAAAGCAAAACAGCCCCAGGAGCGGCCCGTATGTGTAACCTGCCAACATCAGGATCGTGTCGATGATGGACCGGTCATTCAGCGCCCGGAATCCCAGCACCAGCAACAGGAACACCCCCGCGAACCCGATATGAACCAATCGCCGGGTCTTTTCCTGGCGCGCCTTGGTCAGATCAGTCCTCCGCTTCAGTCCCAGGATGTCCAGGCAAAACGAAGAGGTCAGGGCGGTGAGCGCGCCATCGGCACTGGGAAACAACGCTGAGATCAACGCGATGAAGAACACGCCTTGAACCCAAGGCGGAAAATATTCCATCACCACGGCCGGGAACAACGCGTCCCCGCGCGCGGTCACGCCGTGCGCAGCGGCGAACAGTGCGAGAAAGGCGCCGAGCACCAGGAAGAGCAAGTTGACGCCCACGAAAATGGCGCTGAACGTGAACATGTTCTTTTGTGCGTCACGGATCACCGGCACGCTGATGTTCTTCTGCATCATTTCCTGATCCAATCCGCTCATGGCGATGGCAATGAATGCGCCACCCGCAATCTGTTTTAGCCAGAAACCGGCCGACGAACCTGACGTATTCCAGACCGTCGACATCGGGCTCTCGAGAACTAGGGTCAGGCCCGCCCCCATCCCGCCGGCGATCGCGTCAGAGAGGTAGACCACGCAAATCAGCAGGCCGCCCAGCATGAAAGCGGTCTGCAGAGTATCCGTAAAAACGATGGTCTTGACGCCCCCCCGGTAGGTGTACAGCCAAATCATCAGGAGAATGACACCGGTACTCACGCCAAACGGGATGCCCACGCGGTCTGCCACCAACAGCTGCAGGGCCGCCACGACGAGGTAAAGGCGCGCAGTCGCGCCAAAGGTGCGTGACAAAATGAAAAAAGCCGCGCCGGTCTTGTGCGCAGTGACGCCGAATCGTTGGCCAAGGTAGTCGTAAATCGACGTCAGCCTGAGCCGGTAGTAAAGCGGCAGCAGAATCAAGGCAATGGCCGTAAAGCCGATCCAATTGCCGATGACGACCTGAAGGTAACCGAACCCGTTGGCGCCAACGGTGCCGGGCACGCTGATGAAGGTGACGCCCGACAGAGACGTGCCGATCATGCCGAACGCCACGAGGGCCCAGTGGGATGAACGATTGCCAATGAAAAAAGCATCGTTGTCCGCACCGCGGCTCACGACCCATGCGAGCACCAGCAGCAGCAGAAAGTAGCCTACGATCAGGCCGAGCAGGACATACGGGGACATGACCGGTAGTTTACGGTCTGCGCGAACGCATCTCCCTGGCTCGACGCGGGATCAACACACACTCTTCGGTCAAAGCGTGGCGCAAAATCGCAATGCAGCGCCAATCCTTGGGTGCAGCAATCGAGTTTGTGCTGGTCTTGTCTACCGGCCATGACAAAACCCCAGAACTGACGCCTCTCGCAGGCCATATTTGGCCGGGAAAGCCCGTCAGTTCTGGGGTTTTGTGTTGTTTGGACTACAAGAATTCAGGGAATGCATCGGTCGCTCCTTGCGGGTTCACCAATTTGCTGAGCGGCAGCTCGGCAATTCTGTCAATCAGTACACACGCGAAGCGACGATCACGACTTTGTCCATTTCAACCACGGGCATGCGTTGCGCGGTCACGACGACGGGTTCCATTTGCACGACGTCCTGCGGGTCTTGCGCAGAAACATCGTTCGGGCCGAAGGCGGCGCCGGCAAGCGCGAGCACGGTCGCCATCATGACGGCGGCATTCGCAACATTGTCCTTGACGAATTCGAAGGGGGCTTTCATTTGAGTCTCCTGTTTGGGGTACTGCAATGACTTCGCAGTAACGCCACTGTAGGTGGATGTCCGCTCCCTTCCAATCGGATTGCGATGAAAGGGAGAGAACCACGGATGAAATTCACCCCGGCGTGCGCGAATTGCGCTGTGGCACATGCCAAAAACCCAAAAGAAAACGCGCCTTTCGGCGCGTTGAGGACCCAGCGAAACCGGTTAGTTCAGGTTTTGTTGCGACCCATGACTTCCTTTTCAAACCACTGGTCAAGCATGCGCTTCTCATAGCGCAACGGCTCGTTGTTCGGATACCGGTTCAGGTTTCGCAGGTAATTCATGTCGGAAAGCGACACCTCGCCCGACTTGAGCGTCTTCCCGCCTGCTTCGACGGAATATTTCAGATTGATGCGCGGCCAATCTGCCCCGCCCCGAAGTACCCGCAAGTCGCGCGAGGCGCTGCGTCCGTGGTCAATGTTTCCGGCAAGGTCGATATCCGTGACTTCCACCTTCAAATCCTGCCCCGCCGGCAAGCCTTTGGCCAGCTTGGCGAAATGATCCTCGATCTGTTTCAGCACATCGGCGCGATCCCACGTGGTAAACGGCAGGTCGGAGAAATGGTCGGGATCGGTGAATTTCACACTGGAGCCAGCCCATGACGGCATTGACAGGGCCAACACCACGGGAATCGACAACCAAGGATGGAATCTGGAATTCTTCATGAGAGCCTCCGTCAAAACTTGGGGCAGGAGCAATAATCCTACGCCCGTTTGATCCGCGTTGCAGCAGGGAAGTTCAATGCCGCATCCGTGTGTCCATGCGGGCTACAATCCTTCCTTGTTTACCCTCTGATCTGTCCATGCGCGTTTCGCATTTCTTGTCCCTATTGGTGCTCGTGTCGGGAGCGGCCGTCGCCGCGCCTCGTGCCCCACAGTCCCACGCGCGGGAAACCGTTTCCGCCACCGCAGAAGCGATCTACCGGGATGCCAAGCCGCGGCTTTTGCAGATTCGCACGCTGCTCAACACCGCGTCCCAGAAATCCTCCACAGGCAGCGGGTTCATCATCAGCCCCGATGGATTGGCGATCACCAACTATCACGTGGTCTCCCAGCATGCGCTGGAGCCGCAGACCTATCGAATGGAGTATCTCTCTCCCGATGGTGGCAAGGGCGGCGTGCGGTTGCTGGCATTCGATGCCGTTAATGACCTTGCGCTAATCCGTCTCGATCGTGGCGGCTGGCGCCATTTTGAGTTCGACCCACGCGCGTTGGCAGATCAGCTGCCACGGGGCGAGCGCCTGTTCAGCCTTGGCAACCCATTGGATATTGGTTTTGCCGTCATGGAAGGCAATTACAGCGGACTGGTCGAGAGGAGTTACAACGAGCGCATCCATTTGTCCGGGCCCATGAATCCTGGAATGAGCGGCGGCCCCACGTTGACGACCGGATCAAGAATCGCCGGCGTGAATGTGGCCAAGATTGGGTGGGGTGCGGAGCAGGTCAGCTTTCTCGTGCCCGCAAAATTTGCCGCTGGGTTGCTCAAGCGGGAGCAACTCAAGGAGGGGTTTTCCGGCAAGGATGTGCGCGCCGAAATCGGCCGCCAGATATCTGACTGGCAGGCTGGGCTGTACAAAAGCCTTGGGGACAAGGGGTTCAAGTCCGCGGTGGCCGGGCCTTTCCTGTTGCCTGAATCGAATGCCGGATATTTCACGTGCTGGGCCAATACCAACGCCGATGAAAAACCGGCCCCGCGTGCCCGTGCCGACACCACCCAATGCAACATGCAGAACTGGTTGTTCATCGCCAATGACCTGTATGCCGGAAATGTCGCCATTGCTCGCACGCATTTCACGAACCAGAGCCTGAACAGTTTCCAGTTTGCCAACTTTGTGTCGGGCAAGACGGCGATGGGCGCAGACCGCTCCAATCCCAAGCGCATGACGCAGGCAGCCTGCCACGAAGACGTGGCGCTTGCCGGCGAGCCTGCAAACGGCGCGCTGCGCGTCCGGGTGGCCTGGTGCGCCACGGCGTACCGTGACTTCGAGAATCTGTACAACGTATCGTTCATGGCGGTCGCGCCGGAACGCGATGGCCAGGCCGCGTCGGTCACCGTGTTCATGAACGGCACCAATTACGAGAACGCAACGGCCCTGGCCCGACGCGTTCTCGCCGAATTCAGGGCCAAGCCATGAGCCGCGATATGTCGACGAGTCATTGGTGGATCGAGGTGAGCGGGCCGCATGCGTCGGACCATCCGCGCTTGAAACTGCACGGGCCCGAATTCGCAATCGGTCGCGGATATGGCAATGACCTCATCCTCGATGACCCCTATGTGTCTCCAACGCACGCAAGGCTCGAATGCGACGATGAGGGACACTGGTGGATCGAGGACCTTGGCTCTGAAAACGGCACGTTGGATGCACGCGATGAACGGCATATCTCGCGTGTGAAGATTTTTGAAGACGCCACATTTACATTGGGGCGCACGACGCTGCGGTTCCGAGGCAGTGCGTCGCCGGTAGCCGCCACGTTGCTGCTTGAACCGCAGACCAACAGGGTTCCTACCCAGATGGCGGGGGACCGCGGTTGGGGCGTCAATGCACAGGCGACCGTGATGTTGTTGATTGCCACTGCGCTATCCGCCCTCTCGATCTGGCTCAAACAAACGGCCGAGCCCAAGGTGGCCAACTATTTTTACGGGGCCATCATGTTGCCGCTGATGGTGTTGGGCTGGTCAGGCATCTGGGCATTGGTCACACGCATTCTTACCCATCAAGCACATTTCGCGCGGCATGTCCGCATTGCCACGCTTGCGATGCTGTTCCTGATCTTTACCGATGCCACCTTCAAGGTGGTGGACTACGCGTTTGCATGGGTATCGGCCAGTACCGTGGAGAGCATGCTCAACTGGGTTGCGGCGGCGGCGATGGTGATCGCCCACATCCGGGTCATTGCGCCGCATCGATTCGGCGTCATTGCGGCGATCGTCGGCGGCCTTGCGGTGGCCGCCCTGGCGCTAGACTATTCGATGAAGAGCGACCGGCAAAAATACCAGCCACCGACCATCATCACCTCTCTCCTGCCGCCGGTGTTTCCGACCAAGCCGCCGGTGGGCCGCGACGCCTTGTTCGAGCGCATTGGCGCCCTCAAGACCGAGCTGGACGAAGAGCGCAAGAAGGACCCGCCCGCTGGATTCAACTTCCTCGGCGACTTTGACTGACCGCACTCGTGATCGATCGCGCTAGCCAGCGCGCTTGGTGACGCCTGCGACAATGGCGTCTGCGGTGATCCCAAAGTGTTTGTACAGCACAGCGGCAGGCGCTGATTCTCCAAAGCTGTCGATCCCGATCACGATGCCCTCGACGCCGACATACTTGCGCCAGGTATCGGTCACCCCGGCTTCAATCGCGACCTTCAATACGCCGCGCGGCAGCACGGCATTGCGATAAGACGCGTCTTGCTTGTCGAAAACAAAGGTCGATGGCATCGACACCACACGCGTGTGAATGCCTGCCTCGGCCAGTCTCCGTTGGGCGTCCATCGCGAGCGGAACCTCTGTCCCGGTGGCGATGATGACGGCCTTGAGTCGGCCCCCTTCCTCGGACAGGATGTAGCCGCCACGTGCCACATCGGCCAAGGCCTGGGCGCTGCGCTTCTGGAACGCTGAATTCTGACGCGAGAAGACCAGGCAAGTAGGGCCATCCTTGCGCTGTACGGCCCGAGTCCAGGCGGCTACCGCTTCTACGGTATCGCACGGACGCCAAAGGTCCATGTTGGGGATCAGGCGCAGCGACGCGATGTGCTCGACAGACTGGTGCGTCGGTCCGTCTTCGCCCAGCCCGATCGAGTCATGCGTGAACACCGAAATGTTGCGCACTTTCATCAGGGCCGCCATGCGAAGTGCATTGCGCGAATAGTCGCTGAAGGTCAGGAACGTGCCTGTGTAGGGAATGAGGCCACCGTGCAATGCAATGCCATTGGCGATGGCCGACATGCCGAATTCGCGCACGCCGTAGGAGATGTAATTGCCGCCGTGCTTGGCAGAGATCGGTTTGGTTCCACTCCAATTGGTCAGATTCGAACCGGTCAGGTCGGCCGAGCCACCGATCAGCTCGGGCAAAACGGGTGCCAGCCCCTCGATGGCGATCTGCGAGGCTTTTCGAGTGGCAACGGTCTCGGCCTTCTCGTTGACCTTGTTGAACAGCGCGCCGACAGTCTCCATGAAATTGGCCGGCAATTCTCCGGCCATGCGGCGCTTGAACTCCGCAGCCTTGTCCGGAAAATGCGCCGCGTAGGCCGCAAAGCTGGCATTCCATTTTTGTTCGAATGCCTCACCCTTCAGGGTGGCGTCCCAAGCGTCGTAAATTGGCTGCGGGATTTCAAACGGCAAATGGTTCCAGCCGATGGCCTCACGGGTGGCCGCGATTTCCTTGTCCCCCAGAGGCGCCCCATGCACGTCGTGCGTTCCCGCCTTGTTGGGCGAACCTTTGCCAATCACAGTCTTGCAACAAATCAGCGTGGGACGGTGCGTTTCTGCCTTGCCCGCCTGGATGGCCGCTTCAATGGCCTGCGGATTATGACCGTCGACGTTTGGAATGACTTGCCAGCCGTATGCCTCGAAGCGCATCGGCGTATTGTCCTTGAACCATCCGGCGACATGCCCGTCGATGGAAATACCGTTGTCGTCGTAAAAGGCGATCAATTTGCCCAACCCGAGCGTGCCCGCGAGGGAACACGCCTCGTGCGAAACTCCCTCCATCAGGCAGCCATCGCCCAGGAACACCCAGGTGTGGTGATCGACGATATCAAAGCCGTCCAGATTGAACGTACGCGCCAGCTCGCGCTCGGCAATGGCCATGCCGACCGCATTGGCCAAGCCCTGGCCGAGGGGTCCGGTGGTGGTTTCGACGCCAGGCGTGATGCCTGTTTCCGGATGGCCCGCCGTCTTGGAATGCAATTGGCGGAAATTCTTGATCTCCTCCATCGGAAGGTCATACCCCGTCAAGTGCAACAGCGAATAGAGCAGCATCGATCCATGGCCGTTGGAAAGCACAAAGCGGTCGCGGTCTGCCCAGGCGGGATTCTTCGGGTTGTGTTTCAAGTGGTGCCGCCACAGCACCTCGGCGATTTCCGCCATGCCCATCGGCGCGCCAGGGTGACCGGAATTGGCTTTTTGGACCGCGTCCATGGACAGGGCGCGGATGGCGTTGGCAAGTTCGGTGCGAGACACGGTTGTCGTGGCGGTCATGATGGCGAAATGAGGAAGGAAAAACGCGGAAAACAGGGGACAGCAGGAGGGTCGGCAGATTATAATTGACGGCTTGGTTTTTCCCGGCGTTGCCGAGAGGAAAAACCCCTGATTTCCGTTCAAGAATCCCACGAGGAGGCGCCATGAAAGGCCTGCACATCACCGGCGATCTCTACAACTGCGCACCCAGCGACTACCTCATTTCAGCCAAGAAGCTGAAAGTGCTATGCATCGACGCCTGCCAGCGCGCTGGTCTCTCGGTGCTGGGCGACCATTTTTACCAGTTCGATGGCTTTGACGCGACACAGGATGGCGGTGCCACTGGCGCGGTCGTTCTGGCGGAATCACACCTAGCCATTCACACCTGGCCGGAAATGAACCAGGCCACGCTGGACGTGTACGTTTGCAATGTCACGGGGGACAACAGCCAAAAGGCCGAGCGGCTTTACCAACTGCTGATCGACGCCCTGAATCCCGGCGACATCGTCACCGACCATGTCTGGCGCGGCAAGGACCTGCCGGTCATCGCGTCTGCCAAGGCTGCTTAGCTTCGCGCTCCATGCCGCATTTGCTGGAGCGCCTCACCGACGCATCGGGCGTGTATTTTGATGGCACGCTGATCGACAGCGTTCGGTCACCATTCCAGCTCATCGAAGTCTTCGAAACGCCGGCCTTGGGCAAATTGATGCGCATTGACGGCGCCAACATGGTGAGCGAGCTCGACGAGTTTTTCTATCACGAGGCGCTCATTCATCCTGCGGCAGTTGCGCATCGCGGCCCCCAACAGGTCCTGATCGTCGGCGGCGGCGACGGCGGTTCGGCCGAGGAAGTGCTCAAGGACGCCGGCGTGCGTCGCTGTGTGCTTGCCGAGCTGGATGAGGCGGTGATTGATGTGGCCAAGGCGCATTTCCAGCGTGTGCACCACGGCGTGTTCTCGAACCCGCGCCTCGCATTGCGCATCGGGGACGGCATGGCCCATGTGCGGGACACACCGGACCGCTTCGACCTGATTTATCTGGACCTCACTGACCCGATCGGACCATCAGAGGCGCTATACGCCCCCCCGTTCTTTGCCGATTGCCGCCGCGCGCTGGCGCCCGGTGGGGCTCTGGTGTTGCACATCGGTTCGCCGTTTTCACATCCCGAACGTGTTCAACAGACGTTAGGGAACCTGCGTTCGCTTTATCGAATGGTCACGCCGTACTTTGTGCACATTCCGATCTACGGCGCCACTTGGGGCTTTGCCGTGGCCTCGGACACACTGGACATCTCGGTCAACAAGGCCACGGTTGATGCCCGGCTCGCTTCCCGCCACATCAACGACCGGCAGCTCTACGACGGAGCGGTGCACGAGGCGATGCTCGCAATACCGCCCTACATCGCGCGTCTGGTGCGTTCGTCGCATCGTTGAAGGTTTTTCGCGCCATTTCATTCCGCGTTTGCTAACATCGTCGTTCCCTTTCGAACGGGATCGAACATGTTGAAACGCATACGCAAGTCGAGTACCCGCGTGACCCTCGTGCTGATTGGCGCGGCCGCGCTGGGCGCGACCCTGGGGGGTTGCGGCAAGGACGAAACGCGCCGCGACGTCTACGCCAGCAAGGAAGACTGCATCGCCGATTGGGGCAACGACCCGAAGGATTGCGAGCCGGCGTACGACCGCCGTACCGGCAGTGCCACCACCACGCATTATTACGGACGCCCTTATTCGTATTCCGAGGGGTCCCGGTCCCCATCGCGCACCGGCAAGACCATTGGTTCTTCGACGGTCAGTCGCGGCGGTTTTGGCAGCAGCGGACATAGTTCTTCAGGTTGAGTCCGTGCGAATCGATGTCCTGACCCAGCCCAGCGAGAGCGATCTCGCGGGCCTCACCGAATTGCTGGCCGACGCCGTGGCGCACGACGCGTCTGTCGGGTATGTGATTCCCTTTGATCCGGCGCAGCTGGCCAAGTTCTGGAAAGGCGTTGCCGACGATGTTGCCGAGGGGGTCAAGGTGTTGCTGGTCGTCCGCGACGGAGAACAGATCGTCGGATCCACCCAAATAGAGCTGTGCATGAAACCCAACGGCACGCACCGTGCCGAGGTGCAGAAGGTGCTGGTGCATTCTTCCTTGCGGCGCCGTGGCCTCGGCAGTGCATTGATGCGGCGCGCCGAGGACGAGGCGCGTGCCCGCGGGCGGCATCTTCTGGTGCTCGACACCGAGTCAGGATCGGGCGCGCAGTCGTTGTATGCCAAGGAAGGCTATGTCGTGTCGGGACAGATTCCCGAGTTCGCGCGGGGCAATCGCGGCGGATTCGTCGCGACAACTTACATGTACAAGTTGCTGGAGCGCGCGGGATGAAACGCATCGACCGCATCCCGCGCCCAAACTGGCCGCAGCGCATGGAGGAGCTGGGCTTCAGGTTTCACTCGATTGACGGGGTGTATTGGGACGAGCGCGTCTGTTACCGCTTCACGGCGCAGGAAATCGATACGCTGGAAGAAGCCACCAACACCCTGCATGAAATGTGCATCGAAGCTGCGGGCCACGTCATCGACAAGGGCGCCTACGAAAGATTTGCGATTCCCGACGCGTTCATCCCGTACGTCGAGCAATCCTGGAACAACGATGAGGCGACCCTGTACGGGCGATTCGATTTTTCCTGGGACGGGAATGGGGCGCCGAAGATGCTCGAGTACAACGCCGATACGCCCACGTCCTTGATCGAAGCCTCTGTTGCGCAATGGTATTGGCTGCAGGAGGCGGTGATTCCGGGCGAGCCTGCGGCCGACCAGTTCAATTCGCTCCATGAAAAACTCATCGCGCGCTGGCAGGAAATGTCTGGTGAGTTGCCCGACAAGACCGTGCATTTCACCTGTGTCGGCGAATCGGAAGAGGATGTTGGCAATCTTGATTACTTGTGCGATGTGGCCACGCAGGCGGGCATCGTCACGAAGTATCTCGACATTGGCGACGTTGGCTGGGATGCCGTGGCCAAGACTTTTGCGGATCTGGAGAACCAGGAAATCCGGACTCTTTTCAAGCTTTATCCCTGGGAATGGCTGGTGCGCGAGCCGTTCGGGATGAATCTGCTCAACAGTGACATCCGAATGATTGAACCGGCCTGGAAGATGCTGCTGTCCAACAAGGCCATCCTGCCCGTGTTGTGGCACCTGTTTCCGGATCATCCGAACCTGCTGCCCGCCTACTACGACCCGCAGCGATTTGCCGCCGACTTCGTGAAAAAGCCGATCCTGTCGCGCGAGGGGGCCAATGTCACGATCAAGACCGGCAAGGGCGAGATCGCGATCCCCGGCGAGTATGGCGCCGAGGGTTTCATCTACCAGGGCTACCATCCGCTCCCGGTGTATTCAGGGAGTCACACCGTCATCGGCAGCTGGATCGTCGGTGACGAAGCCGCCGGGATGGGCATTCGCGAAGACGATTCGCCTGTGACCAAGAACAGCAGTCGCTTCGTGCCGCACTATTTCATTTGAATTTGAGAACTCATTTCTACATTCGGACATCACAAAGGAACGCACATGGACAAATACCAAATCCTCGAATCCTTCGGCGGCTTTGACGATTTCCTGATTCACCTGGGTATTTCGGGCGTACTGCTCGCCGTATTCGTGGCGATCTATGTACGCATCACGCCCTACCGCGAAATGGCGCTCATCCGGGAGAACAACATGGCGGCGGCCTTCAGCCTTTCCGGAACGATCCTGGGCATGGTCATTCCCCTGGCCAACGCCGTCGAATACAGCGTGAACCCGATCGACATGGCGATCTGGGGCGGCATCGCGCTGGCAATCCAGTTGCTGGTGTTCATCTTCGCGCGCATTGCACTGCCGACCATCGTGCACGACATCCCGGCGGGCAAAACAGCCTCCGGATTTTTTCTCGGCATCATTTCGATTGCCGGTGGCGTTCTGAATGCGGCGTGCATGACGTATTGATGGGAACACCGAGTCATGCATCGTGAGTCCGCAAGTCATTTTTGTCGACGTTGACGACACGATGGTGCGATCAGTGGGGTCGAAGAGGATTCCGATCCCAGGCGTCGT
This sequence comes from Usitatibacteraceae bacterium, assembly GCA_044228625.1. Lineage (GTDB taxonomy): Bacteria > Pseudomonadota > Gammaproteobacteria > Burkholderiales > Usitatibacteraceae > UKL13-2. The sequence continues at coordinate 17,348 of JBGAUM010000055.1, forward strand.
GTCCAAAGTGCGCGAATGGCACGCCGCAGGGCATCAACTGTTCTGCTGGTCTAGCGGCGGCGCCGAATATGCGCGCATTTCAGCCCAAGAACTCAATATCGCCGGTTGCTTTTCCGCATTTCTTCCAAAACCGCATGTTTACGTGGATGGCCAAACGGTCGAGGATTGGCGGCAATGTCGTCACATTTACCCAAGCGGAGTCATGACCGACTTGACCTAGTGAACTCTAGTTCTGGTGCGGTGTTTAAGGCATTTTCTCTTCAAACACCGCGCCAGCATTCAACTTTCGGTCGTCGTACGATGCTTGTAACTCTCTCGCGGGCCGGAACTAAATGTGCGCGCGAACCCAGCGTTTCCATTCTTCGAAGAGCGCGGGATGCCGCGCCGCGATCACCGAGCGCTCCCAATCGGCCGAGGGATCGCAACGCCAATAGTCGTCGTGCATCAGGGTAGCCATGCGCACACCCGCTTCTTCGGCAATCAGCGCGCCGGCGGCATAGTCCCAGGGCTGCTCGCCCGCGTGCAGGAACGCATCAAAACGCCCATCGGCCAGATGGCACCACTGCAATACCGAGGCGCCGCTCATGGTGAGCTTCTCAAAGGGCGCGTGGTGGAAAAGGGCATGGGTCACACGGCCGAGGCGCTTGAAGCGCCCCACCTCGACACGCGCCTCCGCCAAGGGCACGGTGGACGTCGGTTTCAGTCGGCGGGCGGGCAAGTTCGTCGCGCCCCGAACAAACGCGCCTCCACCGCGAGTGGCCGAAAAGAATTCGTGCGCATTCGGATCGTAGACGGCGCCGAGCAGCGACAAGCGCCGGTACATCAGCGCCACCGAAATACCAAAGAAGCGTTTTCCGTGGGCGAAGTTGCCGGTGCCGTCGAGCGGATCTACACACCAGCACCACTCGGCGCCTCGCCAGATGGCGCGTTGGTGATCGACCGGCATTTCCTCGCCCAATACCGGGGCGTCGAACAGCGCGGGTAGCGCGGCGGCCAGCCTCGCCTCCGCGACCCGATCGGCTTCGGTTACGACGGTGCCATCGTGCTTTCGCTCCGCTGCGACCTTGCGAAAGCGTGGCATCAGTTCCGTTTCCGCGGTGTCGCGTAGCAACACCTGCAATGCTTCGAGAACGGCTGCGGGATCAAACGGGAGCGGTGCGACGGGATGTTTCACGGAATGGCCTGACAAAAAGCGCGGCTATCATACGCTGCATTCGCATCGATCCCCGCGACCCAATCGTGCTCACCCCCAGATTTCATTGCGCAGAACCCATTCCCAAGACGCCGGGGGCGGAGTTCATTTTGCGCGGGACTGTGGTGCAGCATATGCAGGTCCTGCGCCTGTCGGCCGGTGATGCATTGGCCCTGTTCGACGGGCAGGGCGGCGAGGTCGCAGCAAAATTGCTGCAGCTTGGGAAGCGCGAGGCCGTGGTGCACGTCGACGCACACCATGACCTTGAACGCGAGTCCCCATTGGCGGTGACCTTGGTGCAGGCCTTGGCGACTGGCGACAAGATGGACGCCATCGTGCAAAAAGCCGTTGAGCTGGGCGCCGTTGCGATCCAGCCCATCTCGACTCAACGGGCCACGGTCAAACTGTCATCCGAACGCGCTTTGCAACGACGTGAGCACTGGCAGGCCGTGGCGATTGCCGCCTGCGAGCAATGCGGGCGAAACAGAATTCCTGTGATCCATCCCGTGCTGAGCTTTGATCAGTGGTTGGCGACGCCCGCACCGGGGCTGCGTGCACTGTTGCACCCCGAGGCAGGCGCCACCCTCGAGGCCCTGCGCGCAAATTCGACCCTTGAGCTGGCGGTCGGTCCGGAGGGCGGATTTTCGCCGGAGGAGGTCACGGCAGCTCGGCACGCGAGGGCCCTGGTTGTCGCCGCAGGACCACGAGTTCTCAGGACCGAAACCGCCGGGATGGCCTTGCTCGCGGCCCTCAATGCACAAGCGGGCGACTTCAGGTAACGCAGGTTTCGTCGCGCGAATCCCGTAAAATCAGCCCTGGTTTGCGGGTTTGCCAAACGAACATCGTGTGGCTACGCCACCGATATTCCATAACTAGCTTCGACGAAAGCCGGGTTTTACTTTTGTCGATACCCACATGCGCAACGACGCCAAAAAACTCGAAGTCTTCGTCAAGTGGTTCAGGAGTGCCACACCGTTCATCCATGAATTCGGCGGGCGCACCATCGTCATTGCATTCGGCGGCGAGGTGCTGACCGACGGCGAAATGATGCAGCTTGCGCACGATATCAACGTGCTGGTGAGCCTGGAAATCCGCGTGGTGCTGGTCCATGGCACGCGCCCGCAGGTCGAGGAACAGTTACAGCAACATGGCGTGACGTCGCGCCTGGTGGATGGCAAGCGCGTCACTGATGACGCCGCCTTGAAGTGCGTGAAGGAAGCCAATGGCATTGTGCGCATGGAGATCGAGGCCACGTTGTCGTCGGAACTGAAAAATTCGCCGATGGCCAATGCGGACATTCGCGTGTCCTCTGGCAACTTCATCACTGCGAGACCGTTCGGCGTGGTCAACGGCGTGGACTTTGGCCATACCGGCCGCGTGCGCAAGGTGGACGTGGAAGGCATCAACCGGCGCCTGGATGACGACGAAGTCGTACTCCTCTCGCCCATCGGCTTCTCACCGACCGGCGACATCTACAACTGCACGCTGGAAGATGTCGCAACCTCGGTCGCGACCGCGCTCAAGGCGGAAAAGCTCATCTTCCTTGTCGAGACGCAAGGTGCCACGGACGCCAAGCAAAAGCTCCTCACTGAACTGACGGCGCAACAGGCCGCCGATACGCTGATCAATGTGAAATACGGCGGCCAGACGGAAGACATCCGGCTTTTTCTGCCCTGCGCGATCCAGGCCGTGCGCGAGGGCGTCAAGCGTGCGCACCTCATCAGCCGCCACGTCGACGGCGGGCTGCTGATCGAACTTTTCACCCATCACGGCATCGGCACCATGGTGGTGCTCGAATCGCCCGACATCCTGCGCGATGCCAAGCCTGCCGATATTGAAGGCATCATGGCCATTATCGACCCGCTGGTCGAGCGCGGCATCCTGGTGGCGCGTGACCGGAGTGCGCTTGAAAAGGAAATCGACCGTTACACCGTGCTGGCGGAGGGGGATGAAATCATCGGCTGCGCCGCATTGCACCCGTATCCGGCCGACAAGGCGGGCGAGCTCGCATGCCTCGCGGTGAACCCGTTCTACCGTGATGGCGGCCGTGGCGAGCGCATCCTCACCCACATCGAAAAGCGCGCGCGCGACAAGGGCATGAAGTCCCTGTTCGTGCTCTCTACGCAGACCATGCAGTGGTTCGTCGAGCGCGGTTTCGTGGAAAGCGACATCACCAAACTCCCCGCCGACAAACAAGCCGCCTACAACAAGGAGCGGCGCTCAAAGGTGTACACCAAACAAATCTAGGAAAACCGCAATGACCCGAATGATCCAATGCGTCAAGCTCGGCACGGAAGCCGAAGGCCTCGACTTCCCGCCGTACCCCGGCAAGATTGGCGCGCAGATTTACGAAAAGGTTTCCAAGCAAGCTTGGAAAGAGTGGCTCGAACACCAGAAGCGGCTGGTCAATGAAAACCGCCTGAACCTCGCAGACATCAAGGCACGTAAGTACCTGGAGGAGCAGATGACGCGGCACTTCTTCGGCGAAGGCGCGGATCAAGCAAGTGGATATGTGCCGCCGGCGGGGTGACGAGTGCTGCGACTGTTCGTTGTCGCGGTTGTAGCGCTGGCTTCATTTTTCTTGTGGATGTCGTTACTCAGCAAGTTATTTGGCAGTGACGAATCTGCTGCCGTTGGAGCAGTCATTTTGGCGTTTCTGGTCGTGCCCGCCGCAATGCTTCGGCTTTGGCCAGCGCAGTTAGCTGGAAAAGATTGCCCAGAGGGCAAGGGCCTGTATCCTGAGTGTATGTACGTCATCACAATTGATGGTGACGTTATGCAAGTCAAAGACCCGAAAGGCGAGTTGTCGTCAATTTCCCGCGAAGACGTTCATGAAATTTCGATCGAAACCAACGACTCAGGCCCATGGGGAGGGGATGTTTGGTGGGTGTTGAAGACCGCAGCGGGCAGAGTTGTTTTTCCTCAAGGTGCAACTGGGGAAGAAAAGGCCCTGACTTGGTTTCAGCCCTTTGTAGGCTTCAAGGACAGCGTAGTAATTGAAGCAATGGGTTGTACCTCGAACGAGAGATTTGCTTGCTGGAAATCTAGCGAATAGTACGAATCCCTTCAGCGGATGCAATCAACGCTACATCTGCCCCCCTTCGTGCAAATAGTCCGTTGCACACAACGCCAGCGA
>JBGAUM010000056.1:0-20977 GCA_044228625.1 Usitatibacteraceae bacterium
GGCACATGGTGATCGCGGCGCGCTCGAAGTCGATCCACGGCCCCTGGGAACATCACCCGCGCAACCCGCTGGTGCGCACCGCGAGCTATGCAGAACGCTGGTGGTCGCGTGGGCACGCCACGCTGGTGGAAGGGCCGTCCGGCGATTGGTGGGCGGTGTATCATGGCTACGAGAATGGCTTCTGGACCCTCGGCCGCCAGGCGCTGCTGGCACCGGTGACGTGGACGCGCGACGGCTGGTTCGACATCGGCGGTGGTGACCTGTCGAAGCCGCTTGCCAAACCGAAGGGCGGCAAGCTGCAGACGCATGGCGCGCCGCGCTCCGACGATTTCCGCACGGACCGGATGGGCACGCAGTGGCAGTTCTTCGACCCGGCGCCGGACGAAGCCATGCGCGTGGCGCGTCGCGACGGCGTGCTTCACCTCGCGGCGAAAGGCGACTCGCCCGCCACATCCTCGCCGTTACTCTGCACCGCTGGAGATGTGGCATACGAATTCGAAGCCGAGATCGACATCGACCCGGGGGCGCGCGGCGGCCTGCTGCTGTTCTACGACCACCAGCTTTACTGCGGCCTCGGGTTCGATGCGAAGAATTTCATCACGCACCAGTACGGACTCGAGCGCGGCCGGCCGGCAAACCCGCACGGCAAACGCATGTGGATCCGCGTGCGCAACGACCGGCACATCGTCAGCCTTTTCACTTCGGCCGATGGCCGCGCATGGAAGCGCTTCGACCGCGGCATGGAAGTTTCGGGCTATCACCACAACGTGCGCGGTGGTTTCCGCATGCTGCGGCCGGGGCTGTATTCGGCGGGGCAGGGCGAAGTACGGTTTCGTTCGTTCGGGTACCGCGCGCTTTGACGGTTCTAGCCCTGAGGTTCGAACCTTGGCGAGAATGCCCATGCGAGGTGGCTGGCAATCGGTCGCAGACGGCTGGGCTTGCGATAACATCGGCCAGAACCCTGCCGGACGCTCCGGCGAGGGCGATCCACGGGGAGGGCACCACTATGAAGGGCATGCTGTTTTTCGTCGCCAACCGATTGTGGCTGGTGCTATTGCTGTATGCGATCAGCTTGATGATCGGCGCAGCGTGTTTCGCCGTGTTCGAGAACAAGTCGTTCTGGGATGGCCTGTGGTGGTCGGTGGTCACCGCGCTCACCATCGGCTATGGCGACCTCGCGCCCGCCTCGGTCCCGGGGCGTTTGACTGGCGTAATCCTCGGGCACTTCTGGATTTTCCTGGTCATCCCGATGGTGGTGGCCAATATCGTCGTGCACCTCTTGGACGACAAGAACCTGTTCTCCGATGTCGAGCAGGAAGAGGTGAAGGCGCGCCTGAAGCGAATCGAAGAGCACCTCAGCCGCCAGGCCTAATTTGTGCGGACCTACGACATGAACCGCGTACTTACTTTTTTCCTGGCGATTCTGACATTGTGCGCATCTGCCGCCGAACCCCTAGGCAAGAAGCCCGCGCATGTCTGGGGCGGCCCCAGCGGCGTGGTCAACGACCAGGCCATCACGCGCATGATTTGGGCGCCGGGCATCGACGAGGGCTACGTGCCGCAAGGTCTCACGTGGGCCGAAGGCGCGCTGTTTCTCTCCACATACCGCAGCACGGACACCAAGGTGGACAAGGGGCCGTGCCGTGTGTTCAAGCTCGATCCGAATTCCGGCGCGACACTGGCCCACCTGGATTTGCCGGAAGAGTGCGGCCATGCGGGTGGCGTCGCGCCCTTGGGCAAGGGCGCGATCGTGGTGGCCGATACGCGCAAGCTCTTTCGCATTGACCTCGAGGCGTTCAAGGAGGGTGCAGCGGATGCGTCCAAGGCCATCACTTCCGTTGTGGGATTGAAAGGCGAACTCAAAGGCTCGTTCGCCGATTTCGATGGCACGTCGCTGTTCATCGGTACGTACGAAAGGAACGCCGAAAAATCCAAAGGGCATTTCCTGCCGGTGTCGATCTTCGAGAAATCCAACGGCAAGACCCTCAACGAATCCGCCGCCGTGCGCATCATTTCCTTGCCGGTGGATGCGCAAGGCGCGGCGTTCGATTCCGCTGGGGCACTATGGATCACGTCCAGCAGCAGCAAATTCGGTGCGCTGGTCAAGCTCGATGCCAAGAGCGGCGAGGTACTGGCGCGCTACGACATGGTGATCGGCATTGAAGATTTGGCCTTCGACAACACGGGCGCGTTGTGGTCGGTGTCGGAAGCCGGTTCGCTACGCTGGCAAAAGTGGGGCAAGACGTTCCCGGTGGTGTTCCGCGTCGACCTTGCGAAGCTCAAGTAAAACGGGAGCCGGGCAAACATGTGGAAACAGGTGTTGATGTACGGTGCGTTGCTGGCGGCCGGCACACTGTTCCTACAGTGGCTCGACTACCAGCGCCTGGCGCGCGTGTATTCCACCGAGGTGTACGGTTCGATCCTTGCGGCCGCGTTCCTGGTGATCGGCATTTTCGTCGGCGTCCGCCTCTTCCGCAGGCCCGCGCCCCAGGCGTTCGACGGCAACCCCAAGGCGGTCGACTCGCTGGGCTTGAGCGAGCGCGAGCTCGAAATCCTCGCCAAAATCGCCGAGGGCTTGTCCAACAAGGAAATCGCCCAGCGCCTCAATGTATCTCCCAACACGGTCAAGACCCATGTGGCCAACGTGTTCGAAAAGCTGGGCGCCAAGCGCCGGACGGATGCCATCAATCGGGCGAGGGAGCTGGGAATCCTGCCCTGAACGCCGGGTTTTCGGACGTTTTTTGGGTGAAATGGCCAAAATCACCCATTTGTACGATGGTTTGGCGCCGCGAAATCGGCGCTAATGGCGGCCCGTTCAACCTGAGGAGGGCAAAAAGATGTGGCACACGATTTTGAAATACGGGCTGATCGCCGGTGGGGTGGTGGGTTCGATCCTGTTTGGCACGACCGTGGCATTTGCCGGCAAGCACCCACCGCTGGCCATCGGCATGGTCATCGGCTTTTCGTCGATGCTGCTGGCGCTGTCTGCCGTGTTCGTCGGCATCAAGCACCACCGCGACCATCAATTGGGTGGCGTCATCCGCTTCTGGCCGGCGTTCGGCATGGGCCTGGCGATCAGTTTCATCGCCGGCGTGATGTACGTGCTGGCCTGGGAGGCGGCGACGGCGGTCACCCAGATGGACTTTGCCGCGGAATATTCGCGCCTCATCATCGACGAGGCCAAGGCCAAGGGCATCACCGGCGCGGCGCTCGAAAAACAGATCGCCGAAATGAAGGCATTTGCCGAAAGCTACAAGAATCCGTTCTACCGCATGCCCATCACCTTCACCGAGATTTTCCCGGTGGGCATCCTGGTGTCGCTGGTGTCGGCGGGGCTGTTGCGCAACGCCCGCTTCATGCCGCTGGCACGCGCCTGAGGAGGAGAACCGTCATGAGCATGCCCGACGTTCCGGCCGGCAATGGCCGTCATCCGGTCACGATGATCGCGCTCGCGGCCAACGACCTGGAGGCCGCGCGCGCCTTTTATGCCAAGGTCTTTGGCTGGCAAACCCAGATCCTCGCGCCCGGCATTGCCACCTGTTTGCCGCGGATGGGTCCGGCGATTTCGCTGCGCGCCAACACACCCGCGGGTTTTCCCGGCACGGTCCCGTTCATTCTTGTCCCGGACGTGACGGTTGCGCTGGCGTCTGTCGAAGCGGCCGGGGGGCGAACTGAGCGCGCACCGTGGACGATTCCCATGGGTGGCCGACTTGCCCGCTTCACCGACCCTTGCGGCACGATCTACGGCCTTGCCGACATGGCTTCCGGTTCGAAGGACCCGATTCCGCCGCCCTTTGGCGAAAACCCGAAGCCCGCGATTCACACGGTGTGCTCGCTGGAAATGTTTGCGCGCGATGGCGACGAGGCCGCGGGATTTTTCGGCGCGCAATTTGGCTGGGGTACCGTGCAATCGATGCCGCAGTACATGATGTTCAACCCCGGCGCCGGGGTGGGGGGCGTGTTCCAGTCGCACACCCCCGGCCTGACGGCCATGGCCTATGTGTACGTGGCCGATGTGGCCACCACGCTGGCGGCTATCGAAGCAGCCGGCGGCAAACGCACGGCGGAACCGATGAGCGCGCCGGGCATGGGGACGTTCGGTTACTTCACCGATGTCAATGGCACGCACATGGGGCTGATGAGTCCGTGAGTGGATGCGCCTCCTTGTTCAGGCAAATTTCAAAATTCAAGTAAATCGCAAAGGACAACAGCATGAAACGAGTGACAGGATTGGGCGGGGTCTTTTTCAAGTCCAAGGACCCCAAGGCGCTGGGCGAGTGGTACCGCACGCACCTGGGCATGGAGGTGGAGGCCTGGGGCGGCGTGTCGTTCCAATGGGCCGATGACCCGGCCGGCGCCAAGGGGTCCAGCGTGTGGAGCCCGTTCAAACACGACACCACGTACTTCGCCCCCAGCGAGGCGCCGTTCATGATCAACCTGCGCGTGGCGGACCTGCACGGCCTGGTCAAGGCATTGCGCGAGGAGGGATGCATCGTCCTGGACAAGGTCGAGGAGTCCGAATTCGGCAAGTTCGCGCACGTCATCGACCCGGACGGCAACAAGGTCGAATTGTGGGAGCCGCCAGCGAGCAGCTGAGCCAGGCCGCAATTTTGTCATCACGGCGATCGAAGGGCCGTGGATTTCCCACGCTTCGCATCGCAGGTGGATCGCTGCCCGACCCGACATTGAGGTGGGTGGAGCTTCCCTCCTGCGGTGTCGTCCCTGCAATGCCTGTTCCTTTTGTGGGCCGCCGGAAACCGCTCGCCCGCGCTGCGCGCCCCGTCGACATATACGCGCCGAGCGGTAATGCGGCGGAGGAATTGTTCGGACGCAAAGCCGGCCGGGGATCGCGGGAGTTCATGCCGCCGGATCGGATTTGCCTGCGTCGGCCGACCTCCAGGTCGACGATTTCACCGCGCCATCCGGCACCCGCATGGGCGGGGCGTGTCCTGGACGATCAGCATGGCGCATCTTTGCTGGCGGCCATCATCGGCGGTGGTGCCGACCAGCGCGCCGCCGTTTGACCTGCCTCAAGCCGGATCGAGGAATCCGGCATCGGTGGAACCGTGCTTGGTAGGATGGGAGCGAAAGTCCCTGACACCATGACCACGACCGCCTATCTCTCTCACCCGTCGTTCTGGAAACACGAAATGGGTGACGGGCACCCGGAATGCCCGGCACGGCTCGACGCCATCCAAGACACCTTGCTGGTGCGCGGCCTGCTGGACCTCATGCCGCCCTACACCGCGCCGGCCGCGACGACGGAACAATTGATGCGCGCCCACTCCGCGCACTACCTGGCAGAAATCGAGAACATGGCCCCGCAGACGGGATACGTGCACGTCGATCCGGATACGCAGATGAACCCGCATACGCTGGAGGCTGCGCGCCACGCGGCCGGCGCGGCGGTGCATGCCACGGATCTCACGTTGGGCGGCGAAGTGGCCCGGGCCTTCTGTGCCGTACGACCGCCGGGCCACCACGCGGAGCGCGATGCGGCCATGGGCTTTTGCATCTACAACAACGTGGCGGTGGGCGTGCGGCACGCCTTGCGGGTCCACGGGCTGAAACGCGTCGCGCTGGTGGATTTCGATGTACACCACGGCAACGGCAGCGAGGACATTCTTGCAGGGGATGAATCCGTGCTGATGGTGTCCACCTTCCAACAGGCGCTGTATCCGTTTCTCGGGGACATCCCGAAAGGACCGAACATGGTCAATGTCCCCTTGCCGGCGCGCAGCAAGGGCGACCTGATGCGCAAGGCCGTGATGGAACGCTGGTTGCCGGCCCTCGACGCCTTCCGTCCCGAGCTCATCTTCATTTCCGCCGGATTCGACGCGCATCGCGCCGACGACATGGCCAACCTCGGATGGGTCGAGAGCGATTACGCATGGCTGACGGCACGGCTCCTTGAAGTAGCAGACCGACACGCGCGTGGCCGCATCGTGTCGATGTTGGAAGGCGGCTACGCGCTCGATGCGTTGGCGGCCAGTGTCGCCGCCCATGTCGGCGTGCTGGTGGGCGCCATCAACGCGTAAACGCACAGCACGGATGAACCGGCACTACCTGAGCCCCCTGTTCCACCCGTCGGGCGTAGTCATGTACCTCGATGCAGCGGGGCGTGCCGCATCGGGCCGGCAATTGCGCGAAGCCATGGGCGCCACGGACTTTGCAGGGTCGCTTTGCACCCGGTTTGTCGAAGACGGCGGTGCGGTGCGCGGCGAGACCGATTCGCCCGTTCGTCCGGACCTTGCCCTGATTGCCACTGGCGGCGAGCTGGCGCGCGTGGCGTTGAGCGATGCCGCGGCCTGCCGGGTGAGGTCTGCCGTGATGTATGACGCCGTGGACGCCGGGTGGCCGGCGCTCAAGGCCGTTGCGGAACAACACGGGATCCACTTGTTGGGACCGGGCTCCTCGGGGCTCCAGCGGCCGTCCCTTGGCCTCAATGCCTGCGTGGCCGGCCCCGCGCATGAGGCCGGCCATCTCGCATTGGTCTCGCAATCGGGCGCACTGACGGCTGCAATGCTCGATTGGGCGGACACGCATGCCATCCGTTTCTCGCTGGTCGCGGCGACCGGGCGATCCGCCATGCTCGACCTTGCCGATGTCCTTGACTTTCTGGCGCAGGACAACCACACGCACAGCATCGTGCTCTACATGGAAGGCATCCGAAACGGGCGGCGGTTCATGAGTGCGTTGCGCATGGCGGCGCGCTCGAAACCCGTCATCGTCCTCAAGGCCGGCCGCCGGGAGCGTGGCCGGGACGCGGCGATGACGCATTCGGGCACGATCATCGGTGGCGACGACGTATTTGATGCCGCGATCCGCCGCGCGGGCGCGGTGCGTGTCGACAGCTTCGTGCAGCTGTTCTCGGCGGCGAAATGCCTGGTGTCGACCTACAAACCCGTCGGCAACCGGCTGGGCGTGATTGGCAATGGCGGTGGCCCCGGGGTCCTCGCCGCGGATTACGCGCATTTGCGCGGCGTCGAGATTCCGCAACTCGATGAACCACACGCACAGCAGTTGCGCGAACGGCTGCCGCGCGCCCAGTCGGTGGCCAATCCGGTGGACCTTGGCGAAGAAGCGGCGCCGGCGGACTTTGTCGCGGCAGCGGAATGCCTTGCCAACTCCCCGTCGGTCGACGGCGTCCTCGTGGTGGTCACCCCCAAGCCGGGCATCGATACCGAGGCGATCGCGCAGTTGGCCATTGACAACTTCCACCGGCTGCACAAGCCGGTGATCGGATGCTGGATGGGCGAAACGCGTGTGCATTCGACGCGGCGCCGGGTGAGCGCGGCAGGGCTGCCGATTTTCAGGTTGCCCGAAGCGGCCGTCGATACGTTTGCCAACGTCGCACAGTTCTATCGCAACCAGCGTTTGCTCATCCAGACGCCCCCACCCTGGGTTGACGACGGGCAGCAGCCTTCGCCGGACCGCGTCCGCGCACGCCGCATGATCCGGCAAGTACTGCACGATGGCCGTTGCGCCTTGACCGAAACCGAGTCCAAGGAACTCATGGCCGCGTTCGGCATCCCGGTGGTGGAAACGGCTGTCGCGCGCAGCGCCTCGGAAGCGGTTGCCCACGCGGACCGCATGGGCTACCCCGTGGTCGTCAAGGTCAACTCGCCGGATGTCCTGCACAAGTCGGATGTTGGCGGGGTGATGCTCAATGTCCGCACGGCGCAGCAAGTGACCACGGTCTATGGCGACATGATGCTGGAGGTGGCGCGCCGCGCGCCCGGCGCACGAATCGATGGCGTATCGATCCAGCACCACGTGCAAAAGCGCTACGGGCGGGAGTTGTATGTCGGCATGATGACGGACGAACTGTTCGGACCCGTGATCACCTTTGGTGCCGGCGGCACGATGATCGAGGTGATCAACGATCGCGCGGTGGCGTTGCCACCCCTGAATGCCTTCCTGGCGAGGCGTTTGATGGAGGGTGCGCGGGCTGCGGCCACCCTGGCACCGTGGCGCGGCATGCCGTCGGTGAATCTTCAGGCACTTGAAAACCTGTTGCTGCGCGTTTCTGAAATGTGCTGCGAATTGCCCGAGTTGCAGGAACTCGACATCAATCCGGTGATCGTCGATGACGAAGGCGCCTCCGTGGTCGATGCGCGCGTCATCGTGCGGGAGGTGGGCGCGTCGGCTGGGGCGCCCTATGACCACATGGCGATCCTGCCGTACCCGGCCGAGTTGTCGCATGCATTCATCTCGCGCAGTGGCGCCAGACTGGTTTTTCGTCCGATTCGCCCGGAAGACGCGGACGCCCTGCAGCACTTCGTGCGCACGCTGTCGGAGGAGGCGCGTTACTTCCGGTTCTTGTCCTCCCTGACCGAACTGACCCCGGCCATGCTCGCGCGATTCACGCAGATCGACTACGACCGCGAAATGGCGATCGTCGCCGCGCGGCCGGTGCAAGATTCGCCGGACCAGATCGTGGGCGTGGCGAGGTATCTGCTGAATCCGGATGCCACGTCGGCAGAGTTCGGATTGGTGGTGGCTGACGCGTGCCAGGGGGAGGGCATTGGCTCGGGACTGATGACCGACTTGTGCGATATCGCACGTCGCCGCGGCCTGCGGGAGATCGAGGGACTGGTGCTGGCCTCGAACAGCGGCATGTTGTCGTTGATGCACAAACTCGGATTTGAGGAGGCCGTGGACCCCGAGGACCACGACCTGAGAATCCTGACCCGCAGGCTGCAGGCGCCTGCGGACTGATCGTCGATCAGCGCCTTACTTGGGTGACACGGCACCCGCCGCCGGCCACTCGCTGTCACCGACGCGCATCAACGTCATCTCGAAAAACCGCACCGGGTCCTTGCCCGGCATCACCCGGTCGCCGACCTCCTTCAACACGCCATCCTTGATGGTGGCGGTGTACTTGATGGTCATGGGCCCGGCCGGAATTTCCCAGCGATATCCCTCGTCGGTGGGCACGAACGCGTACTCGCCGTAACGGCCCTGGGCATGGGAGCGGATCGAATACGTCTTCTTGTTGACGTCGTAAGAGATCACGCCAAAAGCGTTGAAGCTGGTGCGGCCGTCGGGTTCGTACCCGCGGCCCTCCACCAGTTTGATGGTGCCGTCGAGCAGGTTGCCGATGCGCTCGGTTTGCGTGATCTCGTGCTTCTGCCCACCGGCCAGCATCGTCCAGGCCGTGCCGCGCCACACGCCGTCCATTTTCGAAAGCGCCTTCATCGCCTCGCGTTGTTCCGCAACGAGTTTGCCGGTGTCCGGCGCTTGCGCGAATGCGGCGGGATTCATCGATAGCAGCAGTGCTGTGAAGATTGCTGCGCAAGTGGCTTTTTTCATGATCGGTTCACCAAAGTCATTGTTGGATAAGGCGTCTGGGGCAAAAGAGGCCGGAAAGCACTGCCCATTCTGGGGTTTGAGGCATCTGGCTGCCCTGAATTGACGGCGGCGCTGGTTCCCGCAGGGTGACTTAAAATGCGGCCTGCCCTCATTCGCCCATGTCCAATTTACCCCATTCCGCACCGCCGCTCTCGAAGGCACAATTGCGCCAACGTGTGTTGGCAATGCGCGAGAAGATTTCGCCGGAAGATCGGCAGCGGGCAATGGTGCGAATCTTGCCGCAACTGGTCGCCATCCCGAGCTACCGCTCGGCGCGCAAAGTCGCGGCCTACATGAGTTTTGGGTCGGAGATCGACACCGGGCCGTTCATTGAAACGGTCCTTGCCGATCAAAAGTCACTGGTGCTGCCGCGCGTGGATTCCACCACCCATACCCTGTCACTGCACAACGTCTTCGATCGGGATCGATTGTTGACTGGACCCTGGGGAATCCGCGAGCCCGCCGCAGATTGGCCCCGCGCAGATATTCAGGACATCGATTTTCTGCTGGTCCCGGGGGTGGCCTTTGACCGGCATGGGCAGCGCATCGGGTACGGCGCCGGATTTTATGACCGCTTGCTCTCGCGCCGTGCACGACCGATCGAATGTGTCGCAATCGCCTTTGATTGCCAAGTGTTGGACCGGGTCCCTGCAGAATCGCACGACCAACCGATCGATCGCCTGATCACAGAAACCTTGAATGACGAGTTTTATACATGAGCGCAAAAATCATCGACGGCAAGGCCATTTCGGAGTTCTTTCGCGCCGAATTCAAGTTGCGGACCGACCGCCTGGTGTCGGCCGGCACACGCCCCGGATTGGCGGTCGTCATTGTGGGGGACGACCCGGCCTCCCAAGTGTATGTACGCAACAAGGCCAAGGCTTGCGAATCGCTCGGCATGTACTCCGAAGTCCATGCGTTGCCGGCCACCACTTCGCAGGCCGAGCTGGTGGCCTTCGTGATGCGGTTGAACGCCAACGCGGCGATCCACGGCATCCTCGTGCAACTGCCGCTGCCCAAATCCATCGACGACCGCGCCGTGATCGAAGCCATCCACCCGGACAAGGACGTCGACGGTTTTGCCTACGCGAACATGGGCGCGCTGGTGATCGACGAGAGCCACTATCCGCCCTGCACGCCTTGGGGCGTGATGAAGATGCTCGAACACGAAGGGATCAAGGTCGAGGGCAAGCACGTGGTGATCGTCGGCCGCTCCAACATTGTCGGCAAGCCGCAAGCCATGTTGATGTTGAAGGCCGGCGGCACGGTGACCATCTGCCACTCGAAGACGCCGAACCTGCCGCGCTTCACACGCGAAGCCGACATCCTGGTCGCCGCGGTCGGCCGGGCGAGGATGATCACCGGGGACATGATCAAGCCCGGCGCCGTGGTGATCGATGTCGGCATCAACCGTCTGCCGGATGGCAAGCTCTGCGGCGACGTCGATTTCGAAGGGGCGAAAGCGGTGGCCTCGGCCATCACGCCCGTGCCCGGTGGCGTGGGCCCGATGACCATCACCATGCTGCTGGGCAATACCTTGCGCGCGGCGGAACGGGTGGCGGGGTTGCGCGAAGGTGCCGCGGAAACGCAGCTGGCCTGACCCGTTTGCCCCCATGACCCGCGGCCACGCGGACGAACCCACCGCTGCAAGAATATTGCAGGCGCATGCGACGGCGTCGGTCGCGGGCGGCGATCTGCTGGTCGAATCCCCGTGATTGGGTGCCCTGCTCGCGGAGCGCGCGGTGGCCGATCCTCACGCGGTTTTTCTCAGGTTCTTTGACGACGACACCGGCGAACGCGCCACGATGTCCTACGCCGACTTCGATCGCGCGGTCGACTCCGCCGCCCAGGGACTTCTCGCGCAAGGCTTGGCCGCCGGAGATTGCATCGCCACGCTGTCATGGAACCATCCACACGCGGCGGTGCTGCTGTTCGCGGCGTGGCGCCTGGGCCTCGTGGTTGCGCCGCTCAATGTCTCGGAAGACGATGCGCGCCTATCGTTCATCGTCCGAGATGCGGAAGCCAGATTGCTGGTGGTGCAAGCGGCGCTTCTCGCGCGCGGCGAGCGGATTGCCGGAGGCGTTCCGTGCGTTGCGTTTGACGCACTGCCGGCAAACGCCGCACCCCCGCTCGACGCTGCCGGGGCGGACCATCGCCGCGCCGCCGCCTTGATCGTCTATACCAGCGGCACCACCGGCGCTCCCAAAGGCGTGGTGCTGACCCAACACAACCTCCTCATCAACGCCCGCGTGACCGCCGAGGTCTTCAGCATCGGGCGCGACACCACGATGATGTGCGTGCTGCCGATCCACCACGTCAACGGCATCGTGGTGACCTTGCTCGCCACGCTCGTGGGCGGTGGAGCATTGGTGCTGAATCGATCATTCAAGGCTGGCGTGTTCTGGAAGCGCATGGCGGAACACCGCGTGGCCGTCGTGTCCGTGGTGCCGACGATTCTTCAATTCCTGCTCGAGGCCAACGAGGACCTTGCTGAGTTGGATCTTTCCGCGTTCCGGTATTTCTTGTGCGGCGCCGGCACGCTGCCCGTTGCGCTGGTGACGCGCTTCGAGGACCGGTTTGCGGTGGTCGTGCAGCATCTCTACGGCCTGTCCGAAACCACGGCCGCCTGCTGCGCGATGCCGCCGGATCTGCCGCCCGCGGAACGGCGTGCCTGGTACGTCAACCACGGGTACCCAAGCTTTGGCATGCCCCTGCCGTTTGCGGACATGGCGATCCACGATCCTGACGGCTACGCGCTGCCGGCCGGGGCACGCGGCGAGATCGTCATTCGCGGCCCCTTCATCATGGAGGGGTATTTCAAACGGCCAGATGCGAATGCCGAAACCTTCAAGCACGGCTGGTTTCGTTCAGGAGACGAGGGGTTCTACCAGCGGGACGAACAGGGCCGGACGTTTTACTTCATCACCGGCCGCATCAAGGAGCTCATCAATCGCGGCGGCGTGAAGTACAGCCCGTTCGAAATCGAGGAAGTGCTGCTCTCCATTCCCGGCGTGAACACCGGATTGGCCATCGGCTTCGACAACGACTGGTATGGCGAGGAGGTGGGGGCCTTCGTGGTGTGCGATGCCGGCGCCACCCTCACCGAGGAGGCCGTGCTTTCGGCGTGCCGCGCAAGGATGCCGTTTGCCAAGTGCCCAAAGGTGGTGGTGTTCGGCGACCGCGCACCGGTCACCCTGACCGGGAAATACCAGCGCCTGATGTTGAAGGCGCATTTCGCGGCGTTCAAGACGGTGCAGTTCCGCGAACGCGATGGGGCCAAGCCCACTGCGCGCCCTGCGGAGGGCAACAGCCAGGGTGGGTGATCAGGCGCCGAGCGCGCCCACGGCCTGCGCCGCGTCGATCCCGGCCACCGCGATGCGCTTGTCGCGCGCGTGCTCGCCGGAAAGGATCTCGACATCGCGCTGGCGCACTCCCAATGCCTGCGCGAGGAACTTGACCAGCGCCGCGTTGGCCGCGCCTTCCACCGGTGGTGCCTGCACGCGAATTTTCAAGGCATCGCCGTGGGTGCCGGCCACTTCGGTGCGCTTGGCCCCCGGCTGCGCGTGGATGCGGATCACGCAGCGGCTCCCCTCCTGGACAATCCACGCCGGAGGGGGCACGTCAATGAAACGAAAACGGGCCGGCGAAATCACCCACTTGCACGGTATGCGTCGTCCACGTGCCCGGCCCATCCCACCAATGCAACTGGAACCCGGGCGGCTCGTGCGTGAAGGCCATCGGGTCTTCGCGGCGGAAGGCCAGCAGCATCTGGTGCGCCGTGCTGGGGCAACTTGAGGCCGCCGCATGCGCCACCCGCGAACCAATGGCGCGATGCACGTGGCCGCTGATGATCGCTTCCACCTGCCGATGTTCCGAGACCAATGCGGCAAAGTCCCCGGCGTGGGCGAGGCACACATCGTCCACCACCGGCTGGCGCGTGGCAAACGGCGGGTGGTGCAGCATCAGGAGCGTAGGTGCCGAAAGCCGTTCCTGGAGGCGCTCGCGCAGCCACGCGGTGCGCGTTTCGCACAACTTCCCATGCGTGCGGCCCGCCACCAGCGAATCGAGCGCGATGACGCGCAGCGGAAAATCCTCCACAGCGTAGTGCAGGAACTCGCCATCCTCGAACGGCACCGCATCGCCCAGCACGTCGCGCATCGCGGCACGTGCGTCGTGGTTGCCGGGAATGGCGAACCACGGCATCGACAGGCGCTCGAACTCGGTGCGCGCCATGCGGTATTCGTCCACCGTGCCGTTTTCCACCAGGTCGCCGGTGATGACGCAGGCGTCCGGGCGGCGCGGCAGGGCGTTGATCTGATCGATGGCCGCGCGCAGCGCGAGGCGCGTGTCCATGCGATAGAGCGCCGCGACGTCCTCCCCGCCCACGTGCGTATCGGTGATCTGCGCAATCAACATGGCCGAATGGGCGGGTCCTGCATCAGCCCTTTTTCGGCGGGGCGGCGGGGTTGGGTGTGTTGGGCGCGGGCGGGCGGTTGGCCTGTTGCTGCTGCATGGCCGTGCCCGGGTTCACGGTGCGGCCCATGCCCTGCGCGATGCCCAACCAATCCCAGCGGCCCTGCGCAATGGCATCCAGAATCATGTTGCGGTTGGCAAGCGCGGCCTGATACACATTGGGCGGCAGCTCGTTGAACTGCATATAGGTTTCCAGCGAATCGTAGCCGCAGGCGCCTTGCCATGCACAGCCGTTCAGGACACGTTGGGAATCCTGGCCGCAATTGGCCCCGCGGTCACAGGCTGCCAATTGCCATGCCGGACCCCATTCGCGGGGATTGTAGGGGTCGCTGTTCGGGCCGATGCGCCGCTCGGCAAGTTGCGTGGATTGCGCGAGCAATTGCCCGACGCGTTCGATGGCGAACGGGTCGCCACTGGCCAGCGCATCGCGCATGGTGCTCAATTGCTCCTCAGACAGGCGCCGTTCTTCCACCCCGCGGGCACGCGCCAATTGCTCCTGATAGGTTGTCGCCGCGACCGCGACTTTGGCGGCCGGGTTGCCCTGGGCCGCGGCCTCGCGATACATTTTCTGCACGTCGGCGCCGGAGATGGCAACGTTACCGAATCCTTCGC
The DNA here is from genome assembly GCA_044228625.1 of Usitatibacteraceae bacterium. Taxonomy (GTDB): domain Bacteria; phylum Pseudomonadota; class Gammaproteobacteria; order Burkholderiales; family Usitatibacteraceae; genus UKL13-2. The sequence continues at coordinate 14,440 of JBGAUM010000056.1, forward strand.
ACAACTCATACGTGCGGTTGAAGGCTTCGATCCGCGCGGCGTTGTTGGGATCGTTCTCTTTCAATCGTGTCGCAAATCGCTGTTGTTGCGCCCCGAGGGTTTCCTGGCTGGTACCCTTGGCGCGGCCGATGCAGCGCTCCATCGCGACAGCGGCAAAGTATCGCGTTTCCGCATCTGCACCTTCCGGGTTTGCCGCATAGCGATCGTAGAACGGCTTGTAGGCACGCGCCTTTTCAAACTCTTGCGCCAACGCGCTTTTCAGCGGCACTACAGGGCGTGGGGCACTGGCGGCCATGGGCCGTGCCGATTTTTCGCTGGGTTGCGGCATCACATTGACGGCACTGGCGCTGGTCGCGCCGGTGTTGGTCGTGGTGGCCGGCGCTTTTCCCGTGGTTCCGTTGGCCGCCGCCAGAATCGCCGTTTCATTCGGGGGCTTGAGGGCGTACCACGCCCCGGCCACCAATGCGGTCACGCCTGCTGCTGCAATCCAGATGACTTTGCTCATGCGCACTCCTTGATCGGTCGCATGTTACCGAATTGATGCGCTGTGCCACGGAAATTGGTGTAACCGAACGTGTTCAAACACCCGACCACCAGCAAGGGTGCGGCGTTCCAGCCATTTTGGCCGTGAAAGCCTCGCCGTTATTAGGGTTTGGGCCGAAGGTGGACTATGTTCCGGTGAATTGGGCGGCGCGCTTTTCGACGAATGCGGTCACACCTTCGCGAAAATCCGCGGTCCCCGCGCACTCGGCGAAGCGCGCGATTTCGTCGTCCAGGTGCTCCCGGATCGGGCGGTCGAAGGTGCGGTTGATCAATTGCTTGGCTTGCGCGTAGGCGCGCGTCGGGCCGTTGGCGAGGCGCTGCGCGAGTTGTTGCGTGTCGTGGTCCAGCGCGCCAGGGGCGACCACGCGATTGACGAGCCCGTGGGCCAGTGCGGCCTCGGCGGTCAGGGTGTCTGAAAGCATGATCAACTCCAGCGCCTTTTTCATGCCCACCAGGCGCGGCAGGAAATACGTGCTGCCGCCATCGGGGGAGGTGCCGATGCGCGTGTAGGCAGAGGTGAACGTGGCGTTTGTGGATGCCAGCGCAAAGTCGCACGCCAGCGCCAGTGAAAACCCCGCGCCGGCCGTGGCACCGTGGATCTTGGCGATGACCGGGAACGGCGCGTTGCGAATCGCTTCGATGGCGTCGTGCAGCGCGTCGCCCATGTGCTTGATCGTCTCCGCAAGCCCCGTGCCGGGTTGGGTGAGCCGGCGATGGAAGTCGCCCACATCGCCCCCGGCGAGGAACGCCTTGCCCGCGCCTTGGATCACCAATGCGCGGACATCTTCCTTCGCCACGAGGCCGGCCAGCGCCTCGCGCATGGCGAGGATCAATTCCGGATTCATCGCGTTGAACACTTGCGGCCGGTTGAAGGTGAGCGTGGCGATGGCGCCGGCTTGCGAGACGAGAATGGTCGGTTCCATGGGGTCAGCGGGGTTCGTTGGACGGTGCCGCGATAATGCCACGCGCGCGGTACTGCTCGCGCAAATGGCGACGAAGGTGCGCCAGTTTCCATGCAAATGTGGCTGCGGCAAGCGCGCACAGCACGCCGGCCAGTGTGAAGGTGCGCGGCGCTCCGATGCGCTCGGCCACCCACCCGGCGGACAAGTGCCCCAGCGGCACGGCGCCGGTAAAAAACGTGGAATACACGCTGACCACCCGCCCGCGCAAATGATCTTCGGTCACCGTCTGGATGATGGTATTGACGGACGCGGACGTGCCCATCAGTCCGAAGCCGAGCAATGCCATGCAAAGGGCCGACAGTTCCAGCGATCGCATGGGGGCGGCGAGCGAGAACCCGAGGGCGCCTGCGGCTGCGCAACTGGTGGTGATGAGGATGTAGCCGGACAGGCCGCGTACGCTTTCCCGGCGCGCCAGGATGAGGGCGCCGACCAGCGCACCGGCCCCCACGCAGGTGACGAACAGCCCGTGCGTTTCGGCGCCGCGCGAAAAAGTTTGCACGGCGATGGCAGGCATCAGCACGGAATAGGGATTGATCGTGAAACTCACCGCACCGACGATCAGCACCAGCGGCCAGACCACGGGATTGTGCCATGCATGCGACCAACCCTGGGCGAGCCCTGCGAGAAAAGGGCCTTGCGATTCCTTCCTCGGCGCCTCGCGCGGAACGATGCGTTGCAGTTGCACGACCACGGCGAGGTAGGAAAGCGCATTCAGGGCGAAGCACAGCGACTCGCCTACCCATGCGATCAGCAGCCCGCCAATGGCCGGCCCCATCAGCCGCGTGGCGTTGATGTTCACCGAATTCAAGGCGATGGCATTGGGCAAGTCTGCTTTGTCGTCGATGAGTTCGGCGAAGAACGAATGCCGCGTGGTGACTTCCATGGCCGACAGTACTCCTTGGGCGAACGCGAACACGCCCAGGAGCGTCAGCGTCATGCGGTCGAGAAAGGTCAAAGTGGCCAACAGACCGGCCAGCGCAAATAGTGCGAGCTGTACGCGGGTCAACAACCAGCGCCGGCTCACGCGATCGGACAAAGCGCCTGCCAGCGGTGTCACCGCCAGGAACGGGATCATCGCCAGGAAGCCGATGGTGCCGGTGGCGGCCGTGGAACCAGAAAGGCGGTAGGCGAGCCACATGATTGCCACCGATTGCATCCATGAGCCGAGTTGTGAAACGGCCTGCCCGACGTAATAGCGGCGGAAGTTTCGGTGCTTGAGGGCGCGGAGGGCGGGAGGAAAGGGCATGATGCAGGGATTTCAGGCCACATCTTACCCGCGGGCTTGTGCACCCCCTGCGATAAAATGAGAGCATTCCTGTTTGTGGTTCCCCCAGCGAGATCCCCCTTGACCGATCCTCAAGCCATTGCCGTATCGCATTTTTTTGCTTCCACGGACCTCGATGAGGCGGCGCTTGGCACCGCGTTTGACGCGATCCTCCAGCATGACGCGGACGATGCGGACCTTTATTTCCAGTACGCCCGGTCGGAGTCCTGGAGTCTTGAGGAGGGGCAGGTCAAGTCCGGCAGTTTCAATATCGACCAGGGCGTGGGTGTTCGCGTGGTCGCCGGGGAAAAAACCGCTTTTGCGTATTCGGACGACATCAGCCGTGACGCGTTGATGGATGCGGCCCTGGCGACGCGCAGCATCGCGCGCGTCGGCGGAGATGCCAGCGCCGGGAAAGCCAATGTGAAGACCGGCCGGTCGCTGTATTCCGGGTCAGATCCGGTCTCGGGTGCGGAAGACGCAGACAAGGTGCGCATCCTGGAACGGCTCGAACGCTTTGCGCGTGCCGTCGATCCGCGTGTCAAGGAAGTCATGGGCCGCATGTCAGGAGACTACGAGGTGGTCATGGTCGCGCGCGCAGATGGTTCGCGTGCTGCAGACGTGCGGCCGCTGGTGCACATTGGCCTGACCGTCATCGCCGAATTCAATGGCCGCCGTGAACAGGGAAGCTCGGGCGGCGGCGGACGCTACGACTACGGGTACTTTTCGGATGAGGTTTTGAAGTCGATCGCCGACCATGCGGTCCGCGAAGCGCTCATCAATCTCGACGCCAAACCGGCGCCCGCAGGTCCGATGACCGTGGTGCTGGGATCCGGATGGCCGGGAATCCTGCTGCATGAGGCGGTGGGCCATAGCCTGGAAGGGGATTTCAACCGCAAGGGGAGTTCGGTGTTTTCGGGGCGCATTGGCGAGCGTATCGCCGCCAAGGGAGTCACGGTGGTGGATGACGGCACCATCGTCAACCGTCGCGGATCGCTGAATGTCGACGACGAAGGAAACCTGACCCAGCGCAATGTTCTGATCGAGGATGGCATCCTGAAGGGGTATATGCAGGACGCGTTGAATGCGCGGCTCATGAAGAAGGACGTAACGGGCAACGCACGCCGCGAGTCCTATGCGCACCTGCCAATGCCGCGCATGACGAACACACTGATGCTCGCCGGCGACAAAAGTCCAGAAGAAATCATCGCCAGCGTGGAGCGCGGATTGTATGCCGCCAATTTCGGCGGCGGGCAGGTGGATACCACGAGCGGGAAGTTCGTCTTTTCGGCCTCCGAGGCCTATGTGATCGAGAATGGCAAGATCGCATATCCCGTCGTTGGTGCCACGTTGATCGGCAACGGCATTGAGTCGATGAAGCATGTGACCATGGTGGGCAATGACCTCGCGTTGGACTCCGGCATCGGCGTCTGTGGCAAGGAAGGACAAAGCGTGCCGGTGGGGGTCGGGCAGCCGACCTTGCGCATCGAAGGTCTTACGGTCGGCGGAACGGCGTAGCCAGCATGGGAGAGTCCGAATTCAGTGAACCCATCGAATCACTGCGCGCCCGCCTACAGCGGCGCCATCCACCACTGACAAAGAAAGAGTTTTCGAATCTTGCCAGTGCAGCCCTGAAGGATCTTGAGGACGAGGCGCTGCGGGAGACGGCCGGCAATTGGCTCGACGGTTCGTACTACCTGTCCCGATACGAGGAGGCGAAAGCCGAGGCCTCGCTTGCCAGTGCCCGCGAGGGCATCGAGGCGCTGACCTTGGCGGCCCCCACGTCCCTGCAGATCCATTCGTTGTCGTTTGCGATCAACGAATCCTCCGCGGAATTGGCCTTTTTACGGAATGACTATCGCTCGGTCTTTGCGTTTGCCCAGGCCTTGTGGACCCAGGCCATGACCACTGCCGACTACCGGCGAAAAGGCGTTGCGGCGACCTGGCTGGGGTCTGCGCAGGCGCAGATGGGTCGTTATCAGGAAGCTTCGCGAACCTTGGCGCGAGCTGTTGCTGACTACGACCATGCGGGGATCGCCGATGAGGCGGCACGTGCCATGAACGCGCTGGCCGTCTGCTATGAGGAACTCGGTGATTTCGATCGTGCGTATACGCTGTATGCGCACGCCTTGCACCGGGCCGAGGCGGACCAGCATGCGGACATGCAGGGACGCATCCTGGCCAATTGGGGTGACGCGCTGGTGCAACACGGCCACATTGAAGAAGGCATGGGACGAATCAAGTCCGCCATCGCCATCCTGAAAGACATTGGTGCCCATTGGCACTACGCATGGTGCGAACTGGCCCTTGCCAAGGCCTATGCCCTGCGCGGCAACGATGAGGAGGCCGGGCAACTCATGCATACCGCCTTGAAGTCGGTGCGGAAGTCCGACGCGCCGCACATCGAGGCGGAGATTCTCGCCGGCATTGGGGAGTACGCCGCGCGACACGGCGAAGATGCGTTTGCGATTGACAACCTCAACGCGGCTTTGGCGATTGCCGAGCGGCTCGGCATCGAGCGCGAAGTGTTCAAAACACACAGGCTCCTGGCGGAGTGCCATCGGCAGTTTGGCCGGTTCGAGCAGGCGCTGCATCACTTCGAGTCCTTCCACAATGTGCGCGCAAAGGTCTTCGACGAGGTGGCCCGCTCACGGGTCGCGGAAATTGAAAGCACGTTCGAACTGGAAAAAACCAAGCGCGACCGGGAGTTGTTCCAACTGCGAAACGTCGAGCTGGCCAGCGCGTTGGCGGAGGTCAAGCGACTCAATGCCGAATTGGCTGAAAAGGCGCGGATCCTCGAGGACATGTCCAATCATGACGCGTTGACGGGGCTGGCCAACCGGCGCTACTTGTTCGGGCGCCTGCACGCGGAAGCCCAGCGCTTCGAACGCTACGGCACCCGGTATTGCGTGGCGCTTTACGATGTGGACCATTTCAAGGCGGTGAACGACAACCACGACCACGCCGTTGGCGACGAAGTGTTGCGGACGGTGGCGCAACTCGTGGATGCGCAAGTGCGCGATTCCGACGTGCACGCCCGATATGGCGGGGAGGAATTTGCGTTGATCCTGCCCTCTGCGTCGCGCGAGGAGGCCGTCCGCGTCATGGAAAAGCTCCGGGCTTGTGTCGAGGATCACGATTGGGACTCGCATGTCCCCGGTCTCAAGATCACGATCAGCGCGGGCGTGGCTGAGGCGGGCGCCGAAGACTCGCAGGATTCCACCGGCGAGCGCCTGTTGGCGCGGGCGGATGCGCAGCTTTACGAAGCCAAACGGCTGGGCCGCAACCGCGTCGTTGGTTGATTGATGCCGCCCGGGCGGAACTCCTGGATCACGTAAGATTCCAAGGAATTTATCGACTCACAGATCAGTTTTTGACGGGAATGCCATGAATCGCAGAAGTTTCTTGTTCCGAAGTGTCCCCGCCACGGGCGTCTTGCTCGCGGCTCCATCGGCGCTGGCCCAGCGGGAGAAGCCGCCCGTACCGCCGACGCCGGACCAAGTGAAAATCGCCCTCCAGCAAGCCAATCAGCCCATGACCAAGATCGAAAAACTCCAGTTGCCGGACTCCGAATGGCGCATGCGCCTGAACCCGGCTGCCTACAAAGTGCTCCGTGACGAAGGGACTGAGCGATCATTCACCAGTCCGCTCAACGACGAAAAGCGCAAGGGCGTGTTCCATTGCGCGGGTTGTGACCTGCCGGTGTTCACCAGCGACATGAAGTTCGACAGCGGCACCGGGTGGCCGAGTTTCTTCACCACGCTGCCCG
>JBGAUM010000057.1:0-20897 GCA_044228625.1 Usitatibacteraceae bacterium
CCCAAGCGCTCGCGCGAATCGTAATAGCTCTTGGCCACTTCGCGCGCCAGGTTGCGGATGCGCCCGATGTACGCCGCGCGCTCCGTGACCGAGATGGCGCCGTGTGCATCCAGCAGGTTGAAGGTATGCGCCGCCTTGAGCACTTGCTCATACGCCGGCAATGCAAGCTGCTGCTCCATCAAATGCTTGGCGTTGCCTTCGTAGTCGCTGAAGTGGCGCAGCAACGCAGGTACGTTGGAGTGTTCGAAGTTGTAAGCAGACTGCTCGACCTCGTTTTGGTGGAAGACGTCGCGGTAGGTCAGCACGCGTTTCTGCCCATGCTCCTCCCACGTGGTCCACACCAAGTCGTAGAGACTCTCCTTCTTTTGGAGGTACATGGCGAGCCGCTCAAGGCCGTAGGTGATTTCACCCGTGATCGGCTTGCATTCCAGGCCGCCCACCTGCTGGAAGTAGGTGAACTGCGTGACCTCCATGCCATTGAGCCACACTTCCCACCCAAGGCCCCAGGCCCCCAATGTCGGGTTCTCCCAGTCGTCCTCGACAAATCTCACGTCGTTGCTTTGAAGATCGAGCCCGATCGCTTGCAGCGACCCCAGATAGAGGTCCAGGATGTTCGGGGGGGAAGGCTTCAGGACGACCTGGTACTGGTAGTAGTGCTGGAGCCGGTTGGGGTTTTCGCCATACCGTCCGTCCTTGGGACGGCGCGAAGGCTGCACATAGGCCGCGCGCCAAGGCTCGGGGCCCAGTGCCCTCAGAAAGGTTGCGGTGTGCGACGTGCCGGCACCAACCTCCATGTCATAGGGCTGCAGGAGGGCACAGCCTTGGGCGTTCCAGTAGGCCTGGAGTTTGAGAATCAATTCTTGGAACGTGAGCATGCTGGACGCGAGATATTGCTGGAGAATGGCTATTTTAAGGGCTACTCACTCTTCGCCACCGCCACATGACCCGCCAATCACCGCCGGATGCCCCTTCACCCTCACAGCCCGCCTGGAAAACACACTTGGGTCCGGGGAGTGACGATGGCGCAGTCTATGAAAATCACTTCAATCCAGTATTGCTTGAGTCATTCGCCCACCCCCCGCGAATCCTGCTGGACATTGGATGTTCTTCCGGTTGGCTGGGCCATGAAGTCCGGCGCCGCCATCCCAATTGCCGCGTCATCGGGATCGAGCCCCATGCCGCGACCGCCAAAGTCGCCGCCACCCGGCTCAATCAGGTCATTCAAGCGCCATTTGAAAACGTCGACTTTCCCGCCGAGGGAATTGCCGAGGGGAGCATCGACACCGTGGTGGCTGCAGACGTGCTGGAGCACATGGTGGATCCCTGGCGCGCGATGCTCAAGATCAAGCCGATGCTAACGCCAGATGCGCAGCTGATTTTCAGCGTTCCCAACGGCCGCCATATCCGGTTCATTCATGGCATTCTCGAGTTTGGGAACTGGCAATACACCGATCGCGGAATGCTCGATGTCACCCATTTGCGGTTTTTCTCCCTCCAGACCTTTGCAACGCTGCTGCAGGAAACCGGCTACCGGATCGAACATTGCAACTACTTCCTCGATCCATCGCTCGAGGCGTTCTACGCCGAACAAGTCAAGCAGCCCAAGATCAACCTTTGCGTCGGGCGCATCGCGTTCAATGACTTGAAGCCGCAGGAACTCCTCGAGTTATGCACCTGGCAGTTCTTCATCCGCGCGCGCGCGGCCGGATAGGCTGTCCTTCAGGGGCGCGGCAATACCAGGTAGTCGGCGACCGATTCGAGCACAATCTCCGGGAAGTGTTCGGCAATGGCCTCACTCATCCGGCGCGATGCCGCCTCATCGAGTGTTGGGCCGGTAAACGCGGCTTCTCGCGCCTCGGCGCTGGGCCACTGCGCGTAGCTGTACCAGATGCCGTCCGGGCCGCGATGCAGGCGCGAGCCCAGCGAACCCCGGTGCTGAAGGTACAGGTCGGAGATCCGCGACCACGCGTCGATGAACTGCTGTTCCTGGCCCTCGTGCAGGCGCCAGCGATAAAGGACGGTAAACACGCTTGAGGTGAGCAGGCCTAGCGGCGCTCCAGTGCATCGATGACCATCGCCGCGGCGTTGGTGCGGGTCTGGTCAAAGATTTCCACCATGCAGGTTGGCGAAGTGACGTTTACCTCGGTCAGGTAGTCGCCGATGATATCCAGTCCGACAATGGTCAATCCATCCGCCTTCAATTGGGGGCCGAGCGCCTCGGCGATTTCACGGTCGCGTGCCGAGATCGGCTGTGCCACGCCCCTCCCGCCCGCCGCGAGGTTACCGCGGGTTTCTCCCGCCTTGGGGATTCGCGCCAGGCAATGGGGCACCACCTTTCCGTCGATCACCAGCACCCGCTTGTCCCCTTGCGCGATATCGGGAATGTAGCGCTGCGCCATCACCGACTGTGTGCCGTTGGCCGTCTGCACTTCGAGAATGGCGTTTCGATTGGGATCGTCTGCGCGCACCCGGAAGATCGAGGTACCCCCCATGCCGTCGAGCTTCTTGACGATGACATCGCCGTGCCGGTCGATAAAGGCATTGAGCGCGTCAATTCCGCTGGTCACCAATGTTGGTGTCGTAAAATTCGGAAACTTGAGGATTGCCAACTTCTCGTTGTAATCGCGCAATGCCGATGCCCGATTGACCACACGCGCGCCCTGTTGCTCGGCAAGGCTCAGCAGCAATGTCGCGTACAAGTATTCCTGGTCGAAGGGCGGGTCCTTGCGCATCAGCACGGCGTCGAAGCCCGTGAGCGGCCGAGTTTCGTTCGTGGCAATTGTGTACCACGCATCGTTGCTTTGGCTGACCTCAAGCCGCACGGCCGATGCAGACACAGCGCCATCCACAAACATGTCACGCGCCTCGAACGTCCAGACTTCATGCCCACGTTGCGCGGCCTCGCGCATCATGAAAACGGAGGAATCCTTGTAGGCCTTGAGCTTGTGGATCGGATCGACAATGAAAGCAAATCGCATGAGAGCGCCAAATTGGTGAAAGGACTGACCCGGCAATGTGCGGCCCGCGGATCCGTCGAGTGCGAGCGAAAAGTTTGGGGACTACTCGGCCGCCTGCGCCACGGGGGGACGAATCGTGCTCGGCGCGCCGCTCGTCGCCGGCACTGGAATGCCGTCGATGTTCACGGTTGCTGCAAGTTGCTCCAGCTCCTTGGCCGCTGCCAGCATGGCCAGCCGCGCCACAACTCCGTACGTGTAAAACCGGTTCGGCGGCGCATCCGGCATGCCTGAGCAATCCGGCGTATGGCAATCCGTCTCAAACGCCAGCGGCACGAAGCTCATGCCGCGGGAATTCAAATTCTCGTCCACCCCGCGGTCGGTGTTCACGCGATAGAAACCGCCGACGACAAACTGGTCGATCATGTACACCACGGGCTCGGCCACTGCGCCGTTGACGGATTCAAAGGTGTGCACGCCCTCCTGCACGATGACCTCGGAGACTTCCAGCCCCTCCTTCACCACCGCCATCTTGTTGCGCTCCTTGCGGTTCAGGCCGCGCACATCATCCGGAGATCGTGCCGTCAGGATGCCCATGCCGTAGGTGCCGGCATCAGCCTTCACGATGACGAACGGTTTTTCTTCGATGCCGTATTCATCGTACTTGGCCTGCGTCTCCTTCAACACCGCATCCACGTTCGCGGCGAGGCACTCTTCGCCCTCGTTGGCGCCGAAATTGACTTTCCCGCACTGGCTGAACACGGGATTGATGAACCAGGGATCGATCCCGATCAGCTTTGCGAAATCTTCGGCCACGCGGTCGTAGGCGTGGAAATGCAGGGTCTTGCGGCGCGTGGTCCAACCCGCATACAGGGGAGGCACCACAGGCTGCTCGAGCCGTTTCAGGATTTCCGGCACGCCCGCCGACAGGTCATTGTTGAGCAGGATTGCACAAGGATCGAAGCCTTCCAGCATCAGCCGATTGCCCATCCGCTTGATGGGTTCGAGCGTCAACGTGCTGCCGTTCGGGAGGTCGAGCTTGGTTGGTGCGGTGATGTCCGGCAACAGCGTGCCGATACGCACATCCAGCCCCGCGCGAATCAGGATGCGCTGGATGGCCGCCACGTTGGTCAGATAAAACAGGTTGCGGGTGTGGTTTTCCGGAATCAGCAGGAAACGCTGCTTGTCCGGGCAGATTTTTTGCACGGTGGACATGGCGGCATGCACACACAGCGGCAGGAAATCCGGGTTCAGATTATTGAAGCCGCCGGGGAACAGGTTGGTGTCCACAGGCGCCAGCTTGAAGCCGGAATTGCGCAAATCCACAGAGGAATAGAACGGCAGCGCGTTTTCCTGCCATTGGCCGCGAAACCAGCGCTCAATGGAGGGCATGGAATCGAGGATCTTTTTTTCCAGCGTGAGTAACGGGCCGGTGAGCGATGTGGTCAGGTGCGGAACCATGGAGGCCTCTCGGGACAATCGAATGAACATGCGGGTGCCTCGGCCGAAATCAAGGGGGATTCCGCGTTGGTCGCGCAAAGGTCGAAGAGTTTACTCCTCCTGCGTTGCGGGCCGCGTGCCAGTGGGTGACAAGGATAGAATCGCAGCCACACGATGACTGCTGCATCCCTTCATGACCCTTCCCTTCGGCTCTGCCACTTTCACCGCAGTCCTGCTCCTTGTGGCCTCAAATGTCTTCATGACGTTTGCCTGGTATGCCCACCTGAAAAACCTGAACGACAAGCCTTGGTGGATTGCCGCGCTGGTGAGCTGGGGCATTGCGCTGTTTGAGTACCTCTTGCAGGTGCCCGCGAACCGCATCGGTTACAGCACGTTGAACTTGGGGCAGCTCAAGATCATGCAGGAGGTGATCACGCTGGCCGTGTTTGCCCCGTTTGCGATTTTCTACATGAACGAACCCTTGAAGTGGAACTACCTTTGGGCGGGGCTTTGCCTGCTCGGTGCGGTGTATTTCATTTTCAAGGGTTGACTCCAAAAAAACAGCAACTCCCGGTCGATTCCATGCACCTTCACATTCTCGGCATCTGCGGCACCTTCATGGGCGGCATCGCCGTCCTGGCCCGCAAGGCCGGCCACACCGTCACCGGCTGCGACGCCAATGTCTATCCGCCCATGTCCACGCAATTGGAGGCGCAGGGCATTGCTCTGCACGAGGGCTTCGACGCCGAGCAGCTCGACAAATACCAGGCGGACCTGTATGTCGTCGGCAACGCGATGACCCGCGGGAAGCCGGTCATCGAGGAGTTGTTGAATCGCGGCCTGCCGTACGTGTCCGGTCCGCAATGGCTGGGCGAGAATTTCCTGCGCAACAAGTGGGTGCTGGCGGTGGCTGGCACGCATGGCAAGACAACGACCTCGGCCATGCTGGCGTGGATCCTCGAGCACGCCGGCTTGTCGCCGGGTTTCCTGATCGGTGGCGTGCCCGCCAATTTCGGAGTCTCGGCCCGTGCGCCCGGCGGCGAGTCCCCGTTCTTCGTGATCGAGGCGGACGAATACGACACGGCGTTCTTCGACAAACGCAGCAAATTCGTGCATTACCGGCCGCGCACGGCCGTGCTGAACAACCTCGAACTCGACCACGCCGACATCTTCCCCAGTGTGGAAGCCATCGAGACGCAGTTTCATCACCTGGTGCGCACGGTGCCCGCCAATGGCCTGATCGTGGCCAACGGCCGGGACGAGCACGTGCGCCGGGCGCTCGCCAAGGGCTGCTGGACGTCGGTCGAGGAATTCGGGCCGGGACTGCTATGGGACTTCAAGCGTGGCGAACGGGATTCGCAGTTCACGGTGCTGATGAACGGCGCCGAGAAGGGCCTCGTCGACTGGAGCCTGATGGGCGCGCACAACACCATGAATGCGCTGGCGGCGATCGCCGCGGCGCGCCATGCCGGGGTGCCTACCAAGCTCGCAATTGATGCACTCAATGAATTCAATGGCGTCGCCCGGCGCATGGAGGTCAAGGGCGAAATCGGCGGCATCACGGTGTATGACGATTTCGCGCATCACCCGACGGCCATCGCCACGACCGTGAACGGGCTGCGAAAACGAATCGGCAGCCAGCGCATCATCGCCGTCCTCGAGCCGCGCACCAACACCATGAAACTGGGCACCATGAGCGCGGCCTTGCCGGAGGCGCTCACCCATGCGGACGTGGTGTTCGTATTCGGCAAGAACCTGGGCTGGAACGTGGCCAAGGCTTTCGAGCCGATCGGCACCAAGACCGGCGTCTTCGACGACCTCGACGCCATGGTCACGTCCATCGCGGTCATGGCCAAGCCGGGGGACCAGATCCTGGTGATGAGCAACGGCGGGTTCGGCGGCGTGCACGGGAAAATCCTGCATGCACTGGCAATGCGGGAAATGTCCGGCAAATAGGGCGCGCGATGCTGAAGATCTGGGGCCGGCTCAATTCGGTCAACGTGCAAAAAGTGGTGTGGTGCGCCGACGAGCTGGGGCTCGCCTATGAGCGCGTCGACGCCGGCCGTGAGCACGGCGTGGTGGCCACGCCGGCATACCGCGCCTTGAACCCGAACGGGCTCATTCCCGTCATTGAAGACGATGGCTTCGTGCTGTGGGAATCGAACGCCATCGTGAGTTACCTTGCGCACCGTCATGGTCTCGGCACCTTGTGCCCGACCGATGACCAGGCGCGCGCCGATGCTGACCGCTGGATGGACTGGCAGGCCACTGCGCTCAACCCGGCCATCGGTCGTGTGTTCGTGCAGGTGGTGCGCACCGCGGCTGCGGAACGCGATGCGGAAGACATCGAAACCGGTCGCATTGCGGCTGAAAAACGGCTTGCACTGCTCGACGCACACTTGGCGGCGCACGACTACCTCGGCGGCTCGAATTTCAGCATGGGCGACATTCCGGCGGGATGCTCCGTGGATCGCTGGTTCAAGTTGCCGATCGAACGCAATGCGCATCCGCGCGTCGAGCGTTGGCTGGCGCGTTTACGGGCGCGGCCAGGCATGCGCCAGGTGGCCGCGTTGGAAATTTCTTGAGCTTGCTGCGTTCCCGACTTCAGAGTTTCCTGATTGCGGTTGCGGTCGGTCTGCTGCTAACAGCCGCCAGCCTGTTGGCGCAGTGGGAGTGCTGTATGGATGGAAGTGGGCGAGGAGTGCCCTTCGCGATCATTCATCCATCACACCAGGACTCGCGGTTTTTCGTCCTTCTGGACCCAAGCGCCAAACTGGGTGACGAGATAGATATCGACAACATATTGGGCAACTGGCTGGCGTGGTCTATGTTGGCAGCCCTTGGACGCGCCGGATGGAGGCGCTGGGTACCGAAGCGCAAGCATTGATCACCAGAGTCAAGCACTGGAGCGGCTCCCAGGCAGAAAGTAGCCAAAACACCTCACCCCTGCTAGGGTTTGCCGCCATTGTGCAGCGTCAAGCGGCGCCACGAACGACCGTGCGTAGAATGGACTGTCCTCGACTCCATAAACGCACATGAGCTCGCGCATCGCCTTCATTGGTCTCGGAAACATGGGGGGCCACATGGTCCGGCATTTGATCAAAGCCGGACATTTGCTGACCGTCCATGCGCGGCGCGCGGAGGCCATGCAGCCGTACGTGGCATTGGGCGCCCGTGCGGCATCATCGCCGGCCGAGGCGGCGCGGGATGCAGACTTCGTGTTCAGCAACGTGACTGCAACATCCGACGTCGAGGCCGTGCTGCTGGGAGTGCAAGGTGCGGTGCACGGCGCCAAGCCTGGCGCCGTCGTCTGCGACTTTTCCACCATCGACGTGGATGCCACGCGCCGCATGGCGGCGGCGCTCGAAGCCAAAGGCATCGAATTTCTCGATTGCCCGGTATCCGGCGGCACGAAAGCAGCCGAGGCGGGCACGCTCACCATCCTGGTCGGCGGCAAGGCCGCGACCCTGGCCAAAGCGCGGCACCTGCTGGAGAAACTCGGGCAGAACATCTTTCACATGGGGGATGTCGGGTGCGGCCAGGTCACCAAAGCCTGCAACCAGACCGCACAGGTCATCGCCATCCAGGGCATCGCGGAGGCGATGCGCTTTGCACAGGCCAATGGCGTGGACGGCCAGAAGGTCGTGGAGGCGCTGATGAGCGGTTTTGCCGGCTCGAAGATGCTCGGCCTGATGGGACCGAAGATGGCGGCGCGCGACTTCGCCGCCGGCATCGAAGCACGCTTGCATCACAAGGACCTCGGGCTCATCGCCGCCATGGCCGATGAACAGGACCTGGACCTTCCCGCCGTGCGGCTGGTTCACGCCCAGTTGGAAAAGCTCATGCAAGCGGGGTGGGGGACGATGGATACTTGCAACTTGTTGCGCGTGCTGGAAATCGAGCCCTCTCCCGCAAAAACCTCGAAGGCGACGCCATGAACCTCCACAAACTCCTCCAAGCCCGCGTCGCCGAGGGCAACCCGATCCGCGTCGGCGTGATCGGGGCGGGCAAGTTCGGTTCGATGTACCTCTCACAAGCCGCGCGTACCCCGGGCATCCACATCTTAGGGATAGCGGACCTGAATCCGGGCCGAGCGCGCGAGGCACTGGTGCGGGTCGGCTGGAGCCCGGAGCAATTCGAGGCCTCGAGCTTTGCGCAGGCCATCCGCAGCGGCACCACCTTTGTCTCCGACGACGCGATGGCGCTGATCCGCCATCGATCCATCGACGTGGTGATCGACGCCACCGGCTCTCCCACAGCGGGCATCGCGCACGTGCTGGCCTGCTGCGAGCACAAGAAGCACATCGTGATGGTCAACGTGGAAGCCGATGCGCTGGCCGGGCCCTTGCTCGCACAGCGCGCGGCGGAAGCGGGCATCGTGTATTCGCTGGCCTATGGCGACCAGCCTGCGTTAATCTGCGAAATGGTGGACTGGGCGCGCGCGGCCGGCTTTGAAGTGATCGCCGCCGGCAAGGGCACCAAATACCTGCCCGCATACCATGCCTCCACACCCGATACCGTCTGGGGCCACTACGGTTTCACGGAAGAGCGCGTGAAGGGCGGGGATTTCAATGCGCAGATGTTCAATTCGTTCCTCGACGGCACCAAAAGCGCCATTGAAATGGCGGCAGTGTCCAACGCCACGGGCTTGCTACCCGCAGCCAAGGGGCTGGAGTTCCCCGCGTGCGGCGTGGACGACCTGCCGCGCCTGTTGAAACCAAAGGCCCACGGTGGCGTGCTGCAGCATCGCGGGCAGGTGGAAGTGGTGTCCTCGCTCGAACGCGACGGCCGACCAGTATTCCGCGACCTTCGATGGGGCGTGTATGTGACCTTCGCGGCAGGAAGCGGCTACGTGAAGAATTGCTTCAAGGAATACGGTTTGATCACCGACGACACCGGCGAATACACCGCCATGTACAAGCCGTACCACTTGATCGGGCTCGAACTCGGTATCAGCGTCGCGAGCGCGGCATTGCGCGAGGAACCCACCGGCGCCCCCATGGGCTGGAACGGCGATTGCGTGGCCACCTCCAAACGCGCCCTGAAAACCGGGGAAACGCTGGACGGCGAAGGCGGCTACACCGTGTACGGCAAGCTCATGCCCGCACGCGATTCATTGAAGGCCGGCGCGTTGCCCATCGGCCTAGCGCACAAATGGAAATTGAGGCGTGATGTGGCGGCGGGCAAGCTGGTGACCTGGGACGATGTGGCATTTGATGCGAAGAGCGAGGCGGTGAAGGTGAGAAGGGAGATGGAGAAGATGTTTGCCTGACAGCCGCGCATGAAAAAGGACACCCTCCTCATCCACCTCGGACGCGCCACCCAGGCCGATCCGGTGACCGTCAACGTCCCGTTGCACCGGGCGTCCACGGTGCTGTTCGATTCCGTCGCCCAGCAGCACGAATTGCAGCGCCGGCTCGACAACGACGAGGACGCCTCCACCTACGGCCTGTTCAACCTGCCCCAGGTGCGCGCGCTGGAGGACGCGGTCGCGGCGCTCGAAGGCGGATACCGTGCACTGACTTTTCCAAGCGGTCTTGCGGCGGTTGCAGGCGCGATCCTCGCTGTCGCGAAAGCAGGCGACCACGTGCTGCTGCCGGACAGCGTGTATCACCCGACACGCCATCTGGCGAAGCACTTCCTCACCCGTTTTGGCGTCTCGCATTCGTTCTACGACCCATGCATGGGCGGCAACATGGCTTCCCTGCTGCGGCCCAACACCACGGTGGTGTATGCGGAAAGCCCCGGCTCGCACACCTTCGAGGTGCAGGACCTGCCGGCCATGGCGGCCGCTGCGCACGCGCACGGCGCCAAGGTGATCCTCGACAACGCCTGGGCCACGGGCGATTTCTTCAATGGGTTCGCGCACGGTGCGGACCTCGTGGTGCAACCCGCCACCAAGTACTACGGCGGGCACTCCGACGTGCTCATCGGTTTGGTGGTGGCCAACGAATCCACATGGCCGGCCTTGAAGGCCACCGCGTATGACCTGGGCCAGCGCGCCTCGCCGGACGATTGCTTTCTCGCCCTGCGCGGCATGCGCACTCTGGGCGTGCGGATGCAGCGCCACCAGGCCAGCGCACTCGTGCTCGCCACATGGCTACAGTCGCGGCCCGAAGTGGCGCGCGTGTTCTTCCCACCGCTCGCCGGCGACCCCGGCCATGCGCTATGGAAGCGTGACTTCACCGGTGCGGGGGGATTGTTCGCCGTTGAAATGAAACCCGTGCCGCGCGATCGCCTCGCCGCCATGCTTGATGGCTACACGCATTTCAAGCTGGGTTATTCGTGGGGCGGGTTCGAGAGCCTGGTGATCCAAGCGCACCTGGAACGCAGCGTGGCGCCGTTACCGGCGGGGCCACTGGTGAGATTTCAGGTGGGGTTGGAGGATGTGGAGGATTTAAGAGGGGATTTGGAGAGCGGGTTTACGCGCCTGGCTCCATGAGCAACCTCAATTCGATTGCAGCGTCCATTGCTGCGGAAACCGGCAGTCCCTTCACGGTCGAGTCGACGACAGACCTGTCCGGGGGTTCTCGCTGGCGCACATTGCGCATCGACAACGCACGTACTGGCATACCGGCGTCGGCCTTCGTCAAGTTTGGGGTTGCGCAGCACGCTCCGGTGTTTGCGGCCGAACTCGACGGGCTCAGGGCGCTGGCCGGAGTCAAGGCGGGGTTTCGGCTCCCTGCAGTCATTGCTTGCGAAAGCGATGTAACACGCGCCTGGCTGATCCTGGACTGGATCGATCTCTCTCCGCTCGACGACGCTTCCGGCGCACGGGCCGGTATTGCACTCGCCGCCCTCCACCGAAACACTGCCGACGCCTTCGGCTGGCCGAGCGACAACTTCATCGGTGCATCGCCGCAGGTCAATACACCAAACAAGGACTGGGTGCATTTCTTTCAGCACCAGCGCCTGCTGTTTCAACTGGGCCTCGCCGCGAAAAATCGCTATCCCTCGAAAATGATCGATCGCGGCGAACGCCTGGTGGCCGATTTGCCCGTTCTGTTCCGCGACTACACACCGGTCGCCTCCCTGCTGCATGGCGACCTGTGGGGCGGCAATATCGGGCGCGACTCGGAGGGGGCCCCGGTGATCTACGACCCGGCGGTCTATCGCGGCGACCGCGAGGCCGACCTCGCGATGACCGAGTTGTTCGGCGGATTTCCGCGAACGTTTTACACCGAGTACCGCAACGCGTGGCCGCTCGACACGGGCTACGCCACGCGCAAACATCTCTACAATCTCTACCATCTCCTCAACCATGCAAACCTGTTCGCCGGCGACTATGTGCGGCAATCGGGCGAGGCGATCGAACGCCTGCTGGCCGAACTATGAGTGTTGATCCATGAGTACCGTTGCGCCCCATTCCCGTGAGGCGGCGGTCGCCGCCGCGCACCGACATTTCGACTCCCGCGCCTTCCACGCCGACCTGGCGCGGCGCGTGGCGATCCCCACCGAAAGCCAGAACCCTGAACGCGCGGGCGTGTTGCGCGGCTATTTGGCCGACGAGATCGCCGGCACGTTGGCCACGCTGGGCTTTGCGTCGCACATCATCGAACAAGCAGCAGACAAGCCGCCCTTCCTCATCGCCGAGCGCATCGAAGATCCGTCGCGGCCGACAGTGCTGTCCTACGGCCACGGCGACGTCGTCCGCGGCCTGGAGCCCGAGTGGCGCGAGGGTCTGTCACCCTGGGCATTGCAGGAAGTCGGTGACCGGCTCTACGGGCGCGGCACCGCCGACAACAAGGGCCAGCACAGCATCAACTTCGCGGCGATGGCCGCCGTGCTGGCGACGCGCGGCAAGCTGGGCTTCAATGCGAAGTTCCTCATCGAGGCCGGCGAAGAAGTCGGCTCACCGGGCCTGGCCGACGTGTGCCGCGCGCATCGCGACGCATTGCGCGCGGATGTCTTCATCGCCTCCGACGGTCCGCGCCTGCAACCGGAGCGGCCAACGATATTCCTCGGTGCGCGCGGCGTGAAGAACTTCGACCTCGTGCTGGAACTGCGGCCCGGGGCACACCATTCAGGCAACTGGGGTGGGCTCATCGCCGATCCGGGCATTCGCTTGGCACAGGCCATCGCCACCATCACCGATGCGCGCGGCGCCATCCGCGTTCCCGAGTGGCGGCCGGCGCCGATTCCGGATTCGGTGAAACGCGCGTTGGCCGATTGCGAACCGGGCGGCGGCAACGAGGGTCCGGAAATCGACGCCGATTGGGGCGAACCGGGTCTCACCCCGGCTGAACGTGTGTTTGGCTGGACCAGCTTTGCCGTGCTCGCCATGAAAGTCGGCAATCCGGCCATGCCGGTCAACGCCATTGCGGGCCGCGCGTGGGCGCGCTGCCAGTTGCGCTTCGTGGTGGGTATCGCACCCGAGACGATCGTGCCGGCACTGCAAAGGCACCTCGAACGCGAAGGGTTTGCCGACGTGCGCGTGGAAGAGACCCGGGAGGAAGCCATGGCCGCCACGCGCCTGGACCCGGACACGCTGTGGGTGCGCTGGGCGGTGGCAAGCCTCATGCGCACCACGGGCAAGAAGCCGGCGCTGCTGCCCAACCTCGGCGGCTCGCTGCCCAACGAGGTGTTCGCGGACATTCTTGGCCTGCCGACGATCTGGATTCCGCACTCCTATTCGGCCTGCTCGCAGCATGCGCCGAACGAACACCTTTTGACACCCATTGTCCGCGAAGCCTTGGGGATAATGGCAGGATTGTTCTACGACCTTGGTGAAAGCGACGTGCCCCGATGAAGACCAACTCCCCATTTCGTGTTGCCCTGGCCCTGGCCCTGGCCCCATTGCTGGCTGGTGGAATCGCTGTATCGGTGCCGGCTCAGGCGCAAGCTCCGGCCGCGCCCGCCGAATACAACATCAAGGAAAACTACACCAAGTACGAATACCGCATCCCGATGCGCGATGGCATTCGGCTTTTCACGGCGGTGTATGTGCCGAAAGACGCGAGCAAGACGTATCCCTTCCTGATGGAGCGCACACCCTACAGCGCAGGTCCGTATGGCGTGGACTTCTCGCCGCGGCGGCTCGGCCCTTCAGCGGACTTTCCCAAGGCCGGCTACATCTTCGTGGTGCAGGACGTGCGCGGGCGCTTCATGTCCGAGGGCAAGTTCATCGAAATGACGCCCCACAAACCCAACAAGGCGCCGAGGGACTTCGACGAATCGACCGACATGTTCGACACCGTCGAGTGGCTTCTCAAGAACGTGCCGGGTCACAACGGCAAGGTGGGCATCTGGGGCAATTCGTATCCCGGCTTCTTTGTTTCGGCCTCGATCATCGACAGCCACCCGGCCATCAAGGCCGCGTCCCCGCAGGCGCCGGTCACCGACCTGTACATAAACGACGACAGCTACCACAACGGCGCATTCATGCTGGCCGCCAACTTCGGGTTCTACGCCAATTTCAAGCCGCAGAACAATCCCACCGTGGAGCCCAAGAAGTGGGAACCGTACGAGTTCGGCACGCAGGATGGGTACGAGTTCTATTTGAAGCACAAGACCATCGGCAAGCTGATCGAGCTGGCGGGCAAGGATTCGCTGTTCCGCGACCAGGTGGTGAACGACACGTACAACGGCTATTGGAAATCACGCAACATTTCCGCACACTTGAAAAACGTGAAGCCCGCGGTACTCACCGTGGGAGGCTGGTTCGATGCCGAAGACCCGCAAGGTCCGCTCACCACGTATCGCGAAGACCCGCAAGGTCCGCTCACCACGTATCGCGAGATCGCCAAACACAACCCGGGCACAGTGAACATGCTGGTGATGGGGCCGTGGGCGCATGGCAACTGGATTTCGCGCGACGGCGAAAAGTTGGGCCACGTGTCGTTTGGCTTCAAGACTGCAGTGCACTACCGCAAGAACATCCTGCTGCCGTTCTTTGAGAAGCACCTGAAGGACAAGGCGGATGACAAGGCAAGCGGCAAGCCTGCAATGGTTCACGCCTTCGAAACCGGCACCAACGTGTGGCGGCAATATCCAGCGTGGCCACCCACCGAAGCCAAGCCGCGCACGTTGCACTTCCATGCGGGAGGCAAGCTCTCATGGAATGCGCCGGCCAGCGGCGCAGCCTATGACGAATACGTGAGCGACCCCGACAAGCCCGTGCCATACATCAACGCCATCACGACCGGCATGGCAGCTTCATACATGACCGGCGACCAGCGTTTCGCCGCCACGCGCACTGACGTGCTCACCTACCAGACCGAAGTGCTGGAAGAGGACGTGACCATCGCAGGACCCATTGTGGCCAAGCTGTTCGCGTCCAGCACCGGCACCGACAGCGACTTCGTCGTGAAGCTGATCGACGTGTATCCGCCCGAGTGGCCGGAAGCTGAAGCCAGCGGCGCGCGGCCATCGGACGTGCAGCCTCCCAAACACCAAATGGCGGGGTATCAGCAACTGGTGCGCGGCGAACCGATGCGCGCCAAGTTCCGGAACAGTTTTGAGAAACCGGAACCGCTCACGCCCGGAAAAGTCGAGCGCGTGCAATTCAATATGCCCGACGTGCACCACACGTTCAGACGCGGACATCGCATCATGGTGCAGGTGCAAAGCTCCTGGTTTCCACTCACCGACTTGAATCCGCAGAAGTTCATGCGCATTCCGGAAGCCAAGCCGGAAGACTTTCAGAAGGCGACGCAGAGGGTGTATCGCGGCAGTGCGAATGCGTCGGGGGTAGAAGTGCGGGTGATGGGGAAGTGAACGGCGACCCGGCTCCTTGCACCATCCGCCCCTCCACGGACGCTGATGTCCCGACGATGGCCGGTTTCTACATTGAGGCGGTGCGGACCGGGACCGCCTCCTGGGAATACGAGCCACCGACGGTCGAGGAGTTTGCCCGCCGCCGCGATGCGGTCCTCTCGCAAGGCTTTCCATACCTTGCTGCCGAGATCGAAGGCCGCGTGGTGGGCTACACCTACGCCAGCGGCTACCGTGCCCGCATTGGGTACCGGTTCACGGTGGAAGACTCGGTTTATGTGGATCCCCACATGAAGGGCCAAGGCATCGGCAAGACGCTCTTGAACGCACTGATTGCCGAATGTCAGGCGCGTGGCTTTCGCCAGATGATTGCCGTCATCGGCGACAGCGCCAATGCCGGATCAATCAATCTTCATCGCGCCTGTGGATTTGAAACCGTCGGGGTTTTTCGCAATATCGGCTTTAAATTTGACAGGTGGCTGGACAGTGTTCAGATGCAGAGGGAGTTGTCTGTCAGCGCTGGCTTGATTCCCCGGACCCCTGAGGGACGCGCATGACGCGCGTTTTGAAAATATTCGTGGCGGCCATCTTGATGTCGTGCGGCACGGCACTCGCGCAGGCCGACAAGCCTCTTTTCAAGATGCAGCCTGCCGAAGTCAATCAACTTTTGGGAGAGCTGCAAAGGTCCCAACCGGATTTCCGCAAACGCGTTGCCACCCTGGCGCGCAGAAACATCGGCCAGCCGTACGAGATCTTCCTGCTGGGCGAATTTCCATTCGAACTGGCCGACCCGCAGCCCTTGTTCGACCTGACCAAGAGCGATTGCCTGGTGTTCGCCGAGCACACGTACGCGATGGCGATGGCAAAGAGCTGGGAGGATTTTTTCTGGCTGTTGCAACGCATCCGATACAAGGACGGCATCATCGGCGTCGCCACGCGCAATCACTATCAAGAAGGGGATTGGAATCCAGCCAATGCCTGGCTGGTGACCGACATCACACGGGAGCTGGCGGGAACACGGGTGGCCGCATACACGATGCAGGTGGACCGCCGCGCGTTCCTGCAGAAGCAGTTCAAGGTGACGCGCGATATCGCGGTGGAGACGGTGCGCGAATCCTACGTGCCGACCGCGATGATCGACGAGGCATTGCCACGATTGAAGGACGGCGATTTCGTCAACGTCGTGTCCAGCAAAGGCGGCGAGACATTGGTAACGCACACGGGGCTGATCGTGTTGGGCGCAAATGGCGAGCGGCGACTGATCCATTCCGCAGAGCCGATGGTGCGCGAAGAGTCCTTCGCCCAATTTATTGCCCGTGCGGCAGAGCGCGAGGCGAGGACGCCGAAGGGGCGCGAGCCGCTCAAGTTGATGGGCTTCAAATTCCTGCGGCTGAACGAGAATCCCGAACCGCCGCCGATGAAACCGCAGCCCCGGCCGGGGCGCTGATGGCGTGGGGATTCGTTCGACCATTCGGGCGCGACAAATGCGAATGTCAGGGATCCCCCGCCAGCGCGGGACCTCTCTTCCGACGTCGTTGGCTGGCTAGTGAATAGTCCTATCGCTGCGCCACACCCAAAGCCTCCGCTGCCAGGGTCCCAATTTCCGAGTACAGCGGCAGGATCACGCTCTTGTCGTCCGGGTAGACGCGATTGGTGAGCAAGACGTAAAACGCGTTCGACGCCGGGTCGATCCACATTGCGCAACCGGTGAAGCCCGTATGGCCGAAGCTTGCAGGCGAGAACAGGGTCCCGCGGGGCCGGGAGAAAGGCGAATCCACATCCCAGCCTGCACTGCGTTTCTCCTTGACGGTGATTGGCGATTGCGCGGTAGTCAAGCGCTCCACGGCGGCGCGCGAAAGAAACGGTCGTCCGCCGGCCATGCCGTCGGACAGCAGCATCCGCACAAATCGCGCCAAGTCTTCGGCGGTGCTGAACAACCCCGCATGCCCCGCCACGCCACCCATTAAGCGCGCAGTGGGGTCGTGCACGACGCCAGCGAGCTCCGCGCCAGGGGCGAGGTCAATGTGCAAAGACGCGTTTGCGTTCAGCGGAATTCGTTGCGTTGGCGCGATGTCGTTTGCGTCGAATCGGGTCAGCGGCCGGTACCCGCTGCGCAGCATGCCCAGCGGCGCGAAAATGCGATGCGCAGCAAACACATCCAACGATTCTCCGGAAGCGCGCTCGACGATCGCGCCTAACAGGATGAAATTCACGTCTGAATATCGAAACGCCGTGCCGGGTGACGTGACGGGGGTGAGTGCGCAGGCGCGTCGCAGCGCCTCATCCTTGCCGGACCATGGCGGCATCGCGGAAATCCCGGCAGGCAGCCCCGATGTGTGGGTCAGCAAATGTGCAAGCGTGATCGCCTCTCGCCCCTCTCCCGAGCATCCCGGCAACACTTCCCCCAGTCTTTGTTCCATCCTCAATCGACGGTCGTCGATCAGCAATTGCACGGCGGTGGCCGTGACGACGACCTTGGTGAGCGACGCGACGTCAAAAATCGTGCGGGCATCGATGGCCCGGGCATCGGATTGATAGGTGCGGGCACCGTATTGCAGCTGGTTGTGCTGATTCTCGCGTTCCACCCACAGCGATGCCCCCGGAAACTTGTGCTCTGCAACGCTTCGCTCGACAAGACCCTGCAGTTGAACAAGGTCAATCTTTCGCTCTGCGCCTGGCATGAGTGCGCAGCCGGGCAACAGGCCAAGCAGAACGACCGCCAGCCCAAGCACCGGCGCGACTTTCGGCAAGAAAATGCCTCGAACGGCGCGCCAGTCCTTGAGTTTGCGTCCCATAACTTTCATCATTGCAGAAAGGGTATTGTTCCGGTGAGGCAGGCACGCCATTTTGGCGCATCCCTGCGGACTGTGTGCATTGGATCTCGATCCAATCATCGCCCGCGTGCGTAGGGCTTCACTCATCGCTTCTCCAATGACCTCCCAAGAACCCATCATGCTCACCGTCCATCACCTCAACAATTCCCGATCTCAACGCATCCTCTGGCTGCTCGAAGAACTGGGCGTGCCCTACGAGCTCAAGAAATACGAGCGCGACAAGGACACGTTGCGCGCACCCTCTGCGCTCCGGAAGGTGCATCCGCTGGGAAAGTCGCCGGTCATCACGGAGGGTGGGATTACCGTTGCCGAATCCGGTGCGATCATCGAATACCTGATCGAGACGCATGGCGAAGGCCGGTTGATTCCGCCGACGGGCACGGAATCGCGTCGCAAGTACATTTACTGGCTGCACTTTGCCGAAGGCAGTGCCATGCCACCGCTGCTGATGAAGTTGGTCTTCAACCGCGTCGAGGGTGCGGACATGCCGTTCTTCGTCAAACCGATCGCGAAAAAGATCGCCTCGACCGTCAAACAGAATTTCATTGAACCCGAACTCCGGCAACAGTTGGATTACATGGAGTCGGAACTCGCGCCCACCGGCTGGTTTGCCGGAAATTCCTTTACAGCTGCGGATATCCAGATGAGTTTTCCGCTGGAAGCCTCAGCTGCACGCGGCGGCCTCGACGCCAAGTATCCCAACCTTGTCCGGTTTCTGGAACGTATCCATTCGCGACCCGCCTACCAGCGCGCCATCGAGCGAGGCGGGGAATTCGGGATTGTGGGCTGAGGTGATGCGAACCTCTTCCCGGCGTGTCGCCACTCTGATGCACTGATCTACAAGTCACTTGGAGGCTGCAGTGAACAAAAAGAAGCCGCGCATCCCCGCAACCAGCACGCCCGCCAATGCGATCGATGCCGGGTTGGGCTGGCGTTGGCACCCGGCCCGATTCCGGACGGCCCTGGGACTGCTGATTGTGGCGCTCGGATTCGTGTTCACGTTTGGGCAAAGTTCTCCGCTGGTGATGTGGGCGTTGCGGGACGCCTACCTGGCGACGCGCGCCGAAGTGGTCAAGGCCCCGTACTGGGCGGATGCACTAGATAAACAGCCGGATCCCGCAGGGGCAATTGCCGGCTGGAACGTGGATCTGAAGATTCCAGGCTATCCCTTCTCGTTGGCGGTGGCACTGGCCGACCTGGACCCTGACCGGAATGCCACGCAGCAGGCGAAACCGCCGGATGCGGCGCGATATGCCGTCGGCACGCGCCACCCAGTCTGGTTTCTGGCCGACCAGCACCGCATTGCGGCGCGAACCGTGTCGTTGATTTCAGAGCCGCCGCCGTTGTTGATCGGGCGCGCCGCGTTTCCGCGACTGCCCTCCCTCATCGACGCCATGGATGCCAGCGAAGAATTGCTCATCGTGCTCGCAGTCTTGGGGTCGATCGGCCTGTTGTTCCTGATCCTGGCGTTTGTCGGGCGCCGCGCAGGGGCGAAGACCGATTGGAGTTGGTCATCCCGGATCGGGCTTTCTGCCGTCGTGACCATGATTGGCGGGGGCGTGTATCTTTTGAACAACGACCACCCGCTGGCGGTGTCCGAGGAACAATATGCCCCCGCTGAAATTGAAATTTCCACGACGCCTTTCGCAGTGGACCAACTGGTCCACTACCGCGGATATCGCGTTGTCTGGCGCACGTGGCGTGTGGAAGCGCGGCTCGTCAATCCGGACGGACCGTCGTTCTTTATCGACGTGGACGGCCTTGACCCGCACCGCGTGCCGTGGGCGTCACGCCATTCGCCGGATTTGGACGCCCTCAAATCCGGGACGCGGATTCCGGTCTGGCAATCCCGATTTCACAGCAGCCCGCTTGAAGGTGCCAACTTGAGCAAGCCGCAGCTCTATTGGGAAACATTCCTTTCGCGCGAACGTTGGCCGCAGAAATACACATGGCACCATTTCATCAGCGACGCGCCACAAGCCTGCGCGTTTGTGGTCACCTGTCTCGCGTTGCTGCTTGTCATCCTGATTCCCTTGGGGAAGGGGCGGCCCGCCGTATAACAAGCACGGTAAACCCGTTGACTGGCGTGCCGAATGAGGCAAAAACGGCTGGAGACGCCCGTCCATCTTGGACTTTGACATTCGATGGCGTGATGATCGGCGCGGGAATTTTCTCGCGGCGAATGGCGCATTACGTCGTTAACGCAAGCGCTCGTGCTTTCCGCATGCATCGATCAATTGCGCAAGACGCCGCCCACGCGTCGCATCCTGCTTCGCGCTGTTCACCCAATGGATCACGACCTTGCGATAGCTGGGCGGCGTGGACTCAAAGAAGGTCCAGGCGCGTTTGTTGCGTTTGAATTCCTTCACAGCTGCCGGCAATAGGCTCAGGTCGCCCGGCTGTTCGAACGCGTACACGGCGGACTTTTCCGCGGTCCGCTTTTCAAACGCCGCCATTCCTGCCGGCGTCATGCGTCCCTCGGCGATGAGTTTTTCGACCTTGGCGATATTCACCGCACTCCAGATGGAGCCGGGACGACGCGGGGTGAATCGAATCTTGTACGTTTCATCGTCGATGCGTGTTCGCACGCCATCGATCCAGCCGAAACACAAGGCCTCATCGACGGATTCCGGCCACGTCATGCTGGGCTTGCGAGAACCCACTTTGTGATAACCGACGATCAATTCGCCAGCGGTGCTCGCGTATTTTTCCAACCAGGCGCGAAACGCCTTGCCCGATGGGAAAAACTTCGGTCGTTCACCCACGAAAAATGCAATGGCTCAAATCAGACATTGAACCTGAAGTGCATCACGTCGCCATCCTTGACGATGTACTCCTTGCCTTCGAGCCGCATCTTGCCGGCTTCCTTTGCCTTTGCTTCGCCGCCCAGCGTCACATAGTCGTCATACGAGATGGTCTCCGCACGAATGAAGCCCTTCTCGAAGTCCGTGTGAAT
>JBGAUM010000058.1:0-19591 GCA_044228625.1 Usitatibacteraceae bacterium
GTGCGTAGATCTTCACAGGCACCTCGCGGTCGCGCATGGCATCCTTCCACGATTCAAGCGTGACCTTGACCGCATAGGGTCCCGCCTTTTCAAAGTCCCGGGCAGGCGCCGCATTGGCGTTGTCGGCAATGATCAGCGCAAGCATCACGGCGGCAGCGGATGCCAGCAGGTAACGCACGGCCACGTCAACGGAATGCTTCATGAACCAGAAATCCCCCAGATCAAAAGCGGGTCGGCGGGATCGATGCGCCGATCCCGCCGGACTGAATTACTTCTGCTCCTTGCGCTGGCCGCCGTGCGCCTGATGCCAGGCACGCATTTCTTCCTTGGTCAGGAAGCCGTCCTGATTGGTATCGATCTCCCCGAAATGCTTGGCCAGACGCGGCAATGAGGCATCCGCCTCGGCCTTGCTGATCTTGCCATCATTGTCTTTGTCGGCGGCCTTCAGGCGATGCTGCATTTTCTGTGCACGATCGCCTTTGGAACCCTCTTCGGCCATGGCTGGAGATGAAAGCGCGATCATTGCCGCACCCAGTACGCCCAGTTTCAAAATTGTATTCATTGTGTTCTCCAAAGTTGTCGGGTTAGTTGGACTTCGCTGTGCCAATCAGCGGATGAGCACAGCTTAGCGCGATCAACGCGCCAAAGCGCAGCCGGTGACACGGGCTTGGTAACTGCCTGTAACCATCCGCCGTCTCATTAACAATCGCTTACAACTCGTCGAGATCCATCGCGGTGGGCACCAATTTCGTAAAAAAGCGTTTCGCCATGGTCTGCAAGCCCTGAAATTGCCGTGCAGCAATTTATTTTCCGTGCGTTTCGCATATGATCCGGACTGATCATGGCCTCTTCCACGCCCCCGCCCAAGCCGTCTGACGCGCAACTTGCCGCACTCGAAATTCGAGACCTGAAGAACACGGTGGCCGCGCTGCGGGACGCCTTGGAGCGCGCCCGGGCAGAACGCGACACCAGTGTCCATGCGGCCACATTGGCCGCCAGTCAGGAGCTCAACCAGGTCAAGGCGGCTGCCGCCGCCCTGAGATCGGCTTTGGAAGAATCACGGGCTGATAAAGAAGCGGCCATCCGGCAGCACTCGCTCGACGCGGCAAAGGAGCAGGCCCAACTCAAGTCCACCGCGACTGCCCTGCGGGAGTCGTTGGAGGCCGAGCGATATGCCGGCGCCAAGGCGGTGCACGATGCGCGGCTCCATGCAAATGCAGAAATTGCCCAATTGAAGGCGACGGCGGACGCGCTGCGGCAAGCGCTGGGGGATGAGCGCAACCGCCGCGTCGATGCCGTTCGCGAGGCGGTGATTGCCGCGAATCAGGAGATTGCCCAGCTCAAGCTGACGTCGTCCGCCTTGCGCGATGAACTCGAGCGCGAACGCGCGGCGCGCGCGCAGGCGGTGCGTGAGGCCGTCAATGCCGCCAATCAGGAAATCACCTTGCTCAAGGCCACCTCGGCGGCGCTTCGCGAATCGCTCGAGGCGCTGCGGATGGAAAAGGACAAGGCCGTGCGTTTGGCCCTGGTGGAGGCCAACCAAGAAATTGCCCAACTCAAGTCGACCTCTGCCGCCCTGCGCGAGTCGCTGGAACAGGAGCGTGCCGACCGCGAGTCGGCCGTACGCAACGCCGTTACAAATGCCAACAAGGAAATTCAGCAGCTGCGGTCCACGGCCACCGAGTTGCGCGCAAGCGTCGAGGCCGAAACGGCGGACAAGGCCCGCGCCGTGCGCGAAGCGATCAACACCAACCTGAAACAAATCCAACAGTTGGAGTCGACCATCGCGGCCCAGCGCGAGGCCATCGAGCACCAGCGTCATGAGAATGCCCAGAAATTGCAGGATGCGCTCCGCGCATCCAAAGGTGAAATTCAACAGCTTGAAGCCACAGTGATCGCCTTGCGCGAGTTGCTGGAAGTCAAAGCATAAGGAGCCAGTGTGAAAAGCGAAGTCAAATCCAAGGCGAATGCGAAGAAAAAAATGGAGGCCGTCGCCGACCTCGAGGCCGCCAGCATGGAATCGCTCCTGGAGGGCGTCGGCATGAAAGACCGGCTGCGCATCATGGAACTCCTGCTTGGGCTGTCGCAAAAGATGGCCAGTACCGAGTCCCTGGACGAGGCCCTGGCCACATTCATTGAAGTCGCCATGGCCGAGCTCAACGCGGAGCGCGGCACGCTGTTCCTCAATGATCCGACCACCAACGAGCTGTACTCGCGGGTGGCACAGGGCGGCTACCACCGTGAAATCCGCATCCTCAACACCACCGGCGTCACTGGCCACGTGTTCACCACGGGCGAGAGCATCATTGTCGACGATGCCTACAACAATCCTCATTTCAGCAAGTCGGTGGACGACGAGTCCGGTTTCGTTACGAAGACCATGCTCTGTGTGCCTGTTCTGACCGCCAAGAACGAAGTCATGGGGGTGGTGGACCTGCTCAACAAGCGCGACGGCAAGTTCACGCGCCGCGACCTTGAGCTGCTGGTGGCCATGACCCGCCAAGGGACGCTGGCGCTGCAGAGCGCGCAGTACATCGAGCGCATGAAGCGCATCCGCGCCCAGGAGCTGGAGTTCATGGATATCGTGTCCTCGGTCACGTCGGACATCAAGATCGGCTCGCTGCTGAACAAGGTGATGGGAGAAGCCACCCGGATGCTCGACGCGGAACGCTCCACCCTGTTCCTCAATGATGAAAAGACCGGGGAACTGTGGTCGGAACTGGGCCAGGGCTTGTCGGCGATGCAGATTCGCCTGCCCAACACGGAGGGCATTGCCGGTGCCGTGTTCACGACGGGCAAAACCATCAATATCCCGTACGCGTATGCCGACCTGCGTTTCAATCCGGCGTTCGACAAGCGTACGGGTTACTTCACCCGCTCCATCCTCTGCGTGCCGATCACCAATCACAGCGGAAAGATCATCGGCTCCACCCAGGTCCTCAACAAACGTGGCGGCCCTTTCACCAGCGAGGACGAAGCCCGGCTGAAGGCGTTTACCGCGCAGATTTCCATCGCGCTGGAAAACGCCAATCTGTTCGCCGATGTGCAGAACATGAAGAACTACAACGAAAGCGTGCTGGAGTCGATGTCCAGTGGCGTGCTCACGCTGGATGATTCGGAAAAGATCGTGACTTGCAATGGCGCCGGCTTGCGCATTCTCCGGCTGCCGGCCGCCGACGTCATCAACAAGCCGGCGGCATCGTTTTTCACCGGGCCCAACGCATGGTTGCTGGACAAGCTCAAGCGCGTCGGCGAAACCCACGCCCAGGAGCTCAGCATGGATGCCGAGCTGCAGTTTGGGGGCGAAACACTTTCAGTGAATACGACGGTGATGCCGCTGGTGAGCGCCGAGCAGAAGCAGCTGGGCTCGATGATCATGATCGAAGACATTTCCAGCGAAAAGCGCACCAAGGCCACCATGGCCCGCTACATGGACCCTGCGATTGTCGACCAGCTGCTCGCAGGCGGCGCCGACGCGCTGGGCGGGCAAAGCCTCCGCGCCACGGTGTTGTTCTCGGACATCCGCGGCTTTACCACGCTGACCGAGGAACTCGGCCCGCATGCCACGGTCAGCATGCTCAACGAGTACTTCGAGATCATGATGGAATGCCTCAAGAAGGAGGACGGCTTCCTCGACAAGTACATCGGCGACGCCATCATGGCCGCGTTTGGCATCCCCTTCGGCCACGATGACGATGAAGACCGCGCCGTGCGCACTTCCATCAACATGATCAGAAGCCTGGCCGTGTGGAACATCACGCGCGTCAGCGAAGGCAAGAAACCGATCAACATCGGCATCGGCCTCAATACCGACGAAGTCGTGACCGGCAACATCGGCTCCAAGAAGCACATGGGCTTCACCATGATCGGGGACGGCGTCAACCTCGCGGCCCGCCTTGAATCCGCCTGCAAGCAATATGCGGCCAGCATCCTCATCAGCGAATTCACCCACCGGAAACTGCGCGGCACCTACCGCACGCGCGAAGTGGATCTGGTGGTGGTCAAGGGCAAAACCCAGCCCGTCGGCATCTACGAGGTGCTCGACCACCACACCGATGCGACCTTTCCCAACCTGATGGACACGGTGAACCACTTCAAGGATGGCGTGCGCAAGTACCGCCAGGCCAAGTGGGACCCTGCCATTCACGCATTCCGGGAAGCGCTGGCCGCCAACCCGGGCGACAAGCTCTCGAACATCTACATCGAGCGCTGCGAAAAGCTGAAAAAAAGTCCGCCGGAAGGCGAGTGGAACGGCGTTTGGGTGATGGACGAGAAATAGCCGAAAAGGCTTGTCCACCGGGACTGCCAGCCGCCGATCGTTCGAGACGTCCGCTAACATTCCCTTACAACTTGCCCGTGCCTGGCCCACGGCAGCGCGCCGTGGGCTGACTATCATCACGCCATGAACACCCATGCCGCTCCCCGCCACCGCATTCTGGTCGTCGATGATGACCTGCGCCTGCGAGACCTCTTGAAACGCTATCTGACGGAGCAAGGGTTCGCCGTCGAGACACTGCCTGACGGGCAGGGGCTCGAACGCGCGTTTTCAAGGAATCGTTTCGATCTCATGGTGCTCGATGTCATGTTGCCGGGCGAGGATGGCACCGCCCTGCTGCGCAAGTTGCGATCCTCCCCCCGGCCTGAAGCGCACCTGCCGGTCATCATGCTGACCGCCAAAGGCGATGATGTCGATCGCATCATGGGGCTTGAAATGGGCGCTGACGACTATGTGTCAAAACCGTTCAACCCGCGTGAACTGGTGGCGCGCATCAACGCCGTCCTGCGCCGGCAGGCGCCGCTCGACGCGCCGGGCGCACCCGCAGGCAGTGACGAAGTCGTGGTGTTCGGTCCCTTCGCGCTGAACCTCGGCACGCGAAGCCTGACGAAGGACGGCGCGCCGGTGGCGATGACCACTGGAGAATTCGGGCTGCTCAAGGTGCTTGCGCAACATCCGCGTTCGCCGCTTTCACGCGACAAACTCACCGAACTGGCCCGTGGCCGCGAGCATGAGACGTTTGATCGCGCCATTGATGTGCAGGTCTCGCGGCTGCGCAAGCTGCTCGGCGATGATCCGCAACTGCCCCGCTATATCCAGACGGTATGGGGGCTGGGCTATGTGTTCGTCCCGGACGGCAAGCCGCACGCCAAATGAAGCTCTGGCCGCAATCGCTGTTCGCGCGCACAGCGTTGGTCATGGTGGCGGTGCTGGTGGTGAGCCAGATCGTCTCGGTCATGTTGTTCCGCTATTACGCACAGCAGCCGCGCTTCAATCTCATCGCGGCGGGCTACCTCAGCCACCTCAAAACCATCCGTGCTGCGTTTGAAACCCTGCCGCCGGAACGGCATCGCGACTTCATTCAACGCTTGCGTGAGGAACGCGGGATTCGCGTCATTCCCAATGTGCGGCTTGACGCGGAAGGCGATGGGCGCCTGGATCCCGCCCCCAATATCCCTGCCATTCGCATGGCACGCGAACGCTTGCAGGAGCAGTTCGGCGAACGGGCCGACCTCTTCCAGTTTCGCCGTCCACCACGCGCCGGACAGGAGCCGAAGGCGGACGCCAAAGGCGATCCACGCACCGCGTTGCCGCCGCCATTGATTACGCGCCTTCCGATTGGCGAATCGCATGTCTGGGTGGTCTTTCCGCAAAGCCGGATCGTTGACGCCGATTATTCGATGGCCTGGCTGGGTTGGGGCATCGTGGGTGCCCTGTTGGCATTGACCGCTGCCTTGTTCGTGGTGAGCCGCTTGAACCGGCCGCTGAGGGCCTTGGCCCAAACCGCCAACGAGATCGGCGCCGGGCGGCACCCGCCACCGGTGACGGAGATGGGTCCTGAAGAGGTCAAGTCGGTGGCCGTGGCGTTCAACCAAATGCGCGAGGGACTGGAGCGCAATGAGCGTGATCGAACCACGTTCCTCGCCGGGGTTTCCCACGACTTGCGCACCCCGCTCACGCGGCTGCGGCTGGGCATGGAAATGCTGCCCATGGACGACACCACGCGGCGCGACCTGGAAGGCGACATCGCCGACATCAATGCCGTGATCGACCAGTTCATGGACTATGCGCGCAGCGAAGCGGCCGAAGTGGTGGAATCAGTCGACCTCAACACGCTGGTCAATGCGGCGGCGGATCGTGGGCGCCGCATGGGGATGGCCATCCAGATCCACCTGGAGGCGCATGCCACGCTGCGCCTGAGACCGCAGGCCGTCGCGCGCTTGCTCAACAACCTGATCGACAACGCCCGCAAACACGCGGCGTCGCCGGTCGATATTCACGTGACTCGAATGTCGGAAAGTACCTTGCTGCGCATCGAAGATCGCGGGCCCGGAATTCCGCCAAGTCAAGTCGAGCACCTCAAGCAACCCTTCACGCGCCTCGACTCGTCCCGGACCGGGGCGAGCGGTGCGGGGCTCGGGCTTGCGATCGTGGATCGCATCGCGACCCTGCATGGCGCCCGGTTTTCACTGCGTCCGCGCGACGGCGGGGGAACCGTTGCGGAAGTCGCCTTTCCAAACGGTTAGCATCGCAATTCAAGTAAAAACCCAGAATCGGCGCGCCGTTTGGGCACTTTTTGGCTCAAACGCCACGTCCATCAAAGAGTTTGCATTTCAAAAACCGCTATTTCAACTGCTACTCCTTGGTGGACTGCCGTTCGGCCTCCTCCCCCCCATAGTCGCGCAGGATCTCCTCGTTGAAGCGCGTCAGCTTCCACTGTCCCCGGGTTTTTCGCACGGAGACCGTATGCCGGCGCAGCCAAGCCGGTTCGACGAGATTGCCCCGACGCTGAAAGGATTTTTCGAGAACAACCAAGTCGACAACATTGGATTCAGGTGACCGAGTCTCTGATTCGATGGTCCGCTCCATCATGATCGGATCATTGAAAGGCGTTGCATTCGGCCGCATGCCGGCCACGTAGGACGCCGGCGACCCCAAGTCGATCGTCTTGCCCATGAGATTCATGCTGCGCGGCTTGCATTGCAGGTCGGCAAACGCCACGGCGTCCTTTTCCGTCAGCGCATACATGGTCGTACAGTCACCGCGAATGACGGCATTGACAAAACTCTTGTAGGTTTTGAACGCCTCGGATTCGCCGCCGCAGGCGGCAACCATGCCCGCCAGAACTACGAGCGCGCAGCGTTCTGGCCAACCAACGGCACCGTGATGAGCAGCATTCAGCAACCGCGTTGCCTCCCGCACATTTACCGCTGCAACATACCATCCTTCAGCGTCAGCACACGCTGCATCTGTGCCGCCAAGGCCGGGTCGTGGGTCACCATCACCAGCGCGGCGCCGGTCTTGGCGTTGAGTTCGCGCATCAGCTTGAACACGCCATCCGCCGTGGCGCGGTCGAGGTTGCCCGTGGGTTCATCGGCCAGGACACAGGCCGGGCGGGTAACCAGCGCACGGGCGAGTGCCACACGCTGGCGTTCACCGCCGGAGAGTTCGCCCGGCTTGTGCGTGACACGATGCGAAAGGCCCACGTCGTGGAGCATTTCCGCGGCCCTTTGTTTTGCCACTACCGTGGTCTCACCGCGAATCGCCAGCGGCATTGCGACATTTTCCAACGCCGTGAATTCCGGCAGCAAGTGATGGAACTGGTACACAAACCCCAACGCGCGATTGCGCAATACTCCTTGCGCCCTTGGCGTCAGCTTCTCCATGGCCTCGCCTTGCAATTGCACGGTCCCTGCGGTCGGGGCATCCAGCCCGCCAAGGATGTGCAGCAAGGTGCTTTTGCCGGAACCGGATTGGCCCACGATGGCGATCGATTCCCCTGGCGCCACTTCCAGATCCACACTTTTCAGCACGTCCACCACGTACGCGCCTTCGCGGAAGGTTTTCGCGACGCCTTTGCAAGACAGGACGGCGTTGCTCATGGCCGGCTACTCATAACGCAATGCCTCAGCGGGGTTCACATTGGCCGCGCGCCGGCTGGGATACAACGTCGCCAGCAATGCCAGCGCCAGCGCAATGAGCGCAGTGGTCCACACGTCGGCCCAATGCAAATCGGACGGCAACTCGGAGAGGAAATACACCTCCGGCGACAAGATGCGCGACCCGATTGCGCGCTCGATGGCGGGGACGATGGTGTCGATATTGAGCGCAAGCAGCACGCCACTCACCACGCCGATCAAGGTGCCAATCACCCCCACCACCGCGCCCTGCACCATGAAGATCTGCATGATGGTGGCGGGCGACGCACCCAACGTGCGCAGGATGGCGATGTCCGGGTGCTTGTCGGTCACCACCATCACCAGCGTGGATACGAGGTTGAACGCCGCCACCGCAATGATGAGCGTGAGGATGATGAACATCATGCGTTTTTCGATCTGCACGGCGCGGAAGTACGTGGCGTTCTGGCGCGTCCAGTCGGTGATGTATCCGTCGAATTTCAGTGCCTGTGACAGCGCGCGGCTCACCGCCGGGGCTTGGTCCAGGTCGTCGATCTTGACCCGCAGTCCGCTCACGCGCATTTCACCATCGGCATCGCCCATCTGGTAAAGCACCTGGGCATCCTTCATGTGCACCAGCGCCAGGTTGGCGTCGTATTCGAAGTGGCCGGAACTGAAGGTTCCGCCACCGTGAAGGTTCGAAGGCGCGGCACCATGCCAGCCGGCGTCACCAAGCCCTGCGGGATGATCAACTGCACCTTCGAGCCGACACCCACACTCAGCGCGCTCGCAAGTGCGCGACCCAGGATGATGTTGTATTCACCGGGCTTCAATGCATCGAGCGATCCGGCGCGCAGGTCTTGCGTGAAATTGGCCACTGCGGGTTCTTCGGATGGCAAGATGCCCCGGACCATCACGCCACGATTTGCCGTGTGCGAGATCATGCCCTGCCCTTCGACGAAGGGTGCCACGCCAATCACATGCGGTGCCTTCTTCACTTCGTCGCGCAAGACATTCAATCCTTGAGGCCCTTGGTGGGGCCGTCGTCGTAGCCCATCACCTGGACGTGGGCCGCCACGCCGAGCATGCGGGCTTTGACCTCCTTCTGGAAGCCGTTCATGACCGACATCACAGTGATCAGCGCGGCAATGCCCAAGGCAATGCCGGCCATCGAGATCAGCGAGATGAAGGAAATGAAGTGGTTGCGGCGCTTGGCGCGGGTATAGCGAAGGCCGATGAAAAGCGGGAGGGGTTGCAAAGTGATTCGCCAGGGCACGGAAATGCGTCAGGCCCGCATGATAAACCGCGGCGTGGCGATGGGCAGGAAGCCGTCAATTCATGCGTCGAGGCCCTGGACGCGACAAGCCGCACTATCTGGATACAGACGCACCATCCGCTTTGGCGCATCCGGCGCCCATCGCAAATGATTCATAGAAAGGGGTCCAACCCCCAATCAAGCGTCATGTGTGCAACATAGGGCGCGAAAATGCCGTCGCATCGCCGGGCGGCCCACGCCCACAGCACGGCGGTCGCCGCGATGAGCACCTGCAGCGACAACGGATACTGCGTGTGGGTTGCGCCAAAAGCTGCGCTGGAGAGCAATGCCGCCGGCCAGAACCCGATGGCGGCGGCCAGGGCCGCAAGGATGAAGCCGCGAAACACAAACTCCTCGAAGAAATTGGAGAACGCATTGGCGACAACGATCCACGGTTTGACCGTTGGGGCGTGAAAGGCGCCCGATTGGCCGGTGGCGTAGAAAAACGCCACCACCAACGCGATGGACACCAATCCGAGGGTTAGGCCCCACGTCAGCGCAGACCGGTTGATCGACAAGCGCGGCGCCGGCATCCATTGCCGGCTTGCCAACAGGCGCCAGGCGATCAGGCAACACAGAGCCTGCAGCGTTCCGTACAAAAGCATGTGCGGCATCAGGATCCAAACGCCTTCGTATCTCGGGTGATGGAACGCCCCGAGAACGGCATCGCGCACCCACCACGAGGGCCAGAATCCCACGACATAGGCGGCCACCGCGAAGCCCACCAGCGTGCATCGCTGCCCCAGCGTCATTGTCCCCGGCAAGCGTGGGCGCCCGTCCTCCTGGCGCGGCCCGGAAGCTTCACCAGTCTTAGCTTGGGGCTGCCCCGGCAGCCCTGCAACAGCAGTCTTGGTCACTTGGATTCCTTTGCTTGAGCTGGCACCGGGCTGCAGCGAATTCAGCCGGGTTCCCCATGGATTACGCACTGGCACAGCCAAAACCGTCACCGTCCCCAATGGTTTCCGCTTTCATTCGCCCCGCACGCGAGTTGCTAAACTACGCCCACCCCATGCATCTCACCCTTCACCTCCCGGGGCTGGGAGCGGCAAGTCCGGACCACGGCGCCCCTCCAGCATCCTCCCCCATCCTCGAAACCCTGCTCGGCCGCGCCCAACACCGCGTGATGCCGGCTCCTGTCCCGTGGGTGCACGAGGCATTTGGGTATGGCGCACGGCTCCCGATGGCCCGGTTAATGGCCAAGCGCGACGGGGTCTCCTGGGGCGATGGCGATATCCTGTTGGCCGAACCGGTGCACCTCGTTGCAGATCGCGACACGGTGCGGCTTTACCCATCGTCTTACCTGTCGCTTGACCCGATCGAGGTCGCCTCGATGACCGGGGCACTCGAAGCGCAGTTTTCCGACTTTCGGCTGCGGTTTGCGGTGAGCGACGTGGGCCGACTGTACGTGCGCATGCCGTCCAGCGAACGCCCGGAAACCACGCCATCACTCGTGGCCTCGACCCGTGCCTTGCTGGAGGTCCAGCCACGTTCCCTGGGCACGCTCAAGTGGCACGCCATCCAGAGCGAAACGGAGATGTTGCTGCATGACCATCCGGTCAATACCTTGCGCGACAAGTACCACAAGCCGCGCGTCTCCGGCCTGTGGTTTTGGGGCGAAGGCGACCTGTTGCCCACGCCGCCGAAGCCTTTCGACGTGGTCACGGCGGATACCGACTGGGTGCAGCAGCTGGCGCGCGAAGCCGGGATCGCGACGGGTGCGACGGATTGGTCCGGCTTGGGCGGCGCCAAAGTGCTGGTGCACATCGGAACCCTTGAAGAGGCGCGTGCCAAGGGCGACACGGCCCGCTGGGCCGAACAACTCGCCGCGCTGGAAACCCGCTGGATTCGGCTCATCGACCACGGTCTTTGGAACGGCAACATCGAATCGCTGACGTTGATCAGCGAATCCCAGGGACGGCGGCACCATTGGTTCCTGCCGCGCGCGCAACGCCGCTATTTCGTCTGGAAACGCCCTCGCCCGCTCACGCATTTTTTCGGTCATGCCCAAGATCGTCACGCGTGAGCGCGATGCGGCGGCCCACGGCGCGTTGATCGCGGCGAGCATCGATCCGCGCATGGCGCGCCTGTATGCAGCGCGCGGCGTGCGCGACACACGCGACCTCGACCTCAATCTCGCCACCTTGCTGCCGCCGGGCACCCTGCACCGCATTGAGACGGCCGCACAGTTCCTCGCCGAGGCCATTGCCGCGAAAAAACGGCTGCTGATCGTCGCCGACTACGATGCCGACGGCGCCACCGCGTGTGCGGTGGGCATGAAGGGCTTGGCCGCGATGGGCGCGACCGTTGACTTCATCGTCCCCAACCGGTTCACCATGGGTTACGGGCTCACGCCGGAAATCGTCGCCTTGGCCGCAGAGCGGAAACCCGACGTGCTGATCACCGTGGACAACGGCATCGCCAGGGTGGCCGGCGTGGCGGACGCCAATCGCCGCGGCATCGAAGTGGTGGTCACGGACCATCACTTGCCCGGCGACGCATTGCCGGACGCGCGGGTCATCGTCAACCCGAACCAGCCGGGTGATACCTTTGCCAGCAAAAATCTCGCCGGCGTCGGCGTGATGTTCTACATCCTGATGGCCTTGCGCACGCTGCTGCGCCGGCGCGGCGCGTTTGAGGGCTCGTTTGAACCCAACCTGGCGGAATTGCTGGACCTGGTCGCCCTGGGCACGGTCGCCGATGTGGTCAGGCTCGATCACAACAACCGCATTCTCGTGGAGCAGGGCCTTCAGCGCATCCGGGCCGGGCGCGCTTCGCCGGGGATCAGCGCCCTGCTGCGCGTGGCCGGTCGCGATCCCACGCGAGCCTCGGCGTATGACCTCGGGTTCATTGCCGGGCCGCGCATCAATGCCGCTGGCCGCCTCGATGACATGACCACCGGCATCGCCTGCCTCATTGCGCGTGACGATACCACCGCGATGCGGCTGGCCACGGAACTGGACCGCCTGAATCGCGAGCGGCGCGAAATCGAAGCGGACATGAAAGCCTCCGCACTCGCCGGCCTCGCGGAAGTGGATGTCACGACCCAGCGCACGCTGTCATTGTTTGATCCCGCCTGGCATCAGGGCGTGGTGGGCATCCTTGCCGGCCGCATCAAGGACAAGGCGCATCGCCCTGTGATTGCCTTTGCGCCGGATGGCCAGGGTTACCTGCGCGGTTCGGGGCGCTCCATTGCCGGCTTCCATTTGCGCGACGCGCTCGACCTGGTGTCCAAGCGGCACCCGGAGTTGATCGTGCGGTTTGGCGGGCACGCCATGGCCGCGGGACTCACGATCCGCGAAGGCGCGTTTGCCGATTTTGAAAATGCGTTCGAATCCGTGGGAAAAGCCTGGCTGCAGGACTCGGACCTGGCCATGACCGTAGAGACCGACGGCGCGCTGTCCGCCCATGAAATCGACTACGACTTTGTGCGCACGCTGGACAAGACGGTGTGGGGTCAGGGTTACCCGCCGCCGACCTTTTTGGGATCCATGCGCGTCGTCGACCACCGCGTGGTGGGCGAAAAGCATGCCAAATTGAAAGTGCTGATGGGCGGAGTCACTTATGAGGCGATGCGCTTCGGTTCCCCCGACAAGTTGCCGGCCGCATTCGACGCGGTGTACCGTCCCACCATCAACGAATTTCGCGGCACGATGACGCTGCAACTCACGCTCGACCACATCGCGTGACACGTGGCTTGATGGCCGCGCCTCAATACACCTCGAACTTGACCCCGTTCATGGCCAGCATGGACTCGACGTACGGCTTCCATGCAAAGCGCGGGGTCCACACCTTGGTCACCGATTCGTAAGCAGTCTCCACGGGCACCTTCAGCACGATCACGCGGTAGAGAAATGTCATGCACGACGCCCGCATGTTGACCTCGCAATGCACCAGCAGGCTTTGTTTCTCGAAGCGGCGCATCGCCGCGATGAAGGCCTCAAAGTGCTTGGGCTCCGGCGCGCCGAAGGGAATCGGGATGTTGTGATACGCAATCCCCTGCTTTTCCAGGAGTGCGGGCTCCTCCTTGACCGCGGTCACGACGGTGGGCGGCGCCAGGTAAATCACGGACTTGATCCCGCGTGATCCCAGGCGGGCCAACGCAGTTGAGGTGGGCTGCCCGGAGGTCAACCACGTCGGCGTGATCGGCACCACATTGGGTGCATCGAGCTTGTCCTCGGCATGCACGGGAATGGCCGTGGCCGCCAGCGCCGTCGCCAGGAACTGGCGGCGGTTCCATACATAAAACCCTAGCACCGGCGCGGCGTTTGGGATATTTTCGGCTGGAAACGCCCGCCCTTCCTTGGGTTTGGCGTTCATGTGCTAGGGCTGCGGCCACGATGTCGATTTCCACCACGTAGGTGCTTTTGAACTTGCTCACCGGGATGATCGAGCGCGCGGGCTTGTGGTCCCGAAAAAAGCTGCGAACGCCGTGTTGGCCTCGCCCCAACCGGCAATGTCAGAGACATACAGCGTTGCACGCACCACGTGGCGGCGATCCGACCCCGCGGCCTTGAGGATCGTTTCGGCATTGGTGAGGCATTGCGTGACCTGCGCGGCCATGCCCTCGGGCACGAAGTCCGGCGCCGCGCCAGGCACGCGCGCCAATTGGCCGGAGACGTAGATCGTGCCGTTGTGAATCACCGCCGGGGAATAGTGCCCGGCGGGAGGAGGCGCATCAGGTGCGCTGACGAAGCTCAGTTTTGCCATGGGAGTTTGTCCAGGTCCACGTTGCCGCCGGTGAGGATGATGCCGACGCGTTTTCCCTTCACGTCGAGGTTGCCTTCGAGAATCGCCCCCAACGGCGGACAGCAGGACGATTCGCAAATGATTTTCAACAACTCCCACGTCATGCGCATGGCTTTCACGATATTTGCCTCGCTGGCCAGCACAATGCCATCCACATTTTTTGAAAGGATGTCGAAGGTCTTGTCGCCCAACCCTGTGCGCAGTCCATCGCAAATGGTGTGGGGCACTGCATCGGTGATGCGCACGCCATCGCGCAGGCTGCGGTAACCATCATCCGCGCCGGCCGGTTCGCCGCCAAAGACCTTCACGCCCGGCTTGGCGCCTTTGGCCGCAACCGTGGTGCCGGACAGCAACCCGCCGCCGCCCAAGGGAGACATGACGATGTCGAGTTCCGGCACGTCATCCAGCAATTCCAGCGCCGCGGTGCCCTGCCCGTTCATGACCCGGAAATCGTTGAATGGATGCACCAACTCGTAGCCATGCTGGGTGATCAGCGCATCGACGGCCGCTTCGCGCGCCTGCACATTGGGTTCGCAGTACACGATGGTGGCGCCGTAGGCTTCGATGGCGCGTTTCTTGGGCGTCGGCGCGTTGTGCGGCACCACGATGGTGGCCTTCACCCCCCGCAAGCGCGCCGCCCAGGCCAGCGCCGCGCCGTGGTTGCCGGAGGAATGCGTCACCACGCCGCGTTGGGCTTGGTCATCGGTCAGCGACAACACGGCATTGCACGCGCCGCGCGCCTTGAACGCCCCCACTTTCTGGAAGTTTTCACACTTGAAATACAGCTCCCCGCCAAGCTGCGCATTGAGGATGGAACTTGAGAGCACCGGCGTGTTGTGGATGTGCGGGCGGATGCGTGCGTGGGCGGCGCGGATGGAATCGATGGTGAGGGACATGGGGTCTCGAAGCGGAAGTA
Source organism: Usitatibacteraceae bacterium (assembly GCA_044228625.1). Lineage (GTDB taxonomy): Bacteria > Pseudomonadota > Gammaproteobacteria > Burkholderiales > Usitatibacteraceae > UKL13-2. The sequence goes on from JBGAUM010000058.1 coordinate 14,871, forward strand.
CTTTGGAATGTTGCGGCGGGCTTTATTTGGTGCTCAGAGCTGCTCGGCCGGATACAGCGGCTTGGTCATTTTCACGAGGTGAAGTACCACTTTCATCACGTCTGGCCGCGGAAACGGCACGGAATCGCGCGGTGCAAAGCCCAGTTTCTTGTAAAACGGAAACAGCTCATGGCGCACGTTGATCACGGTGAGGTCCAAATAACGGCATTGCCGTGCGCGGCACCACTCCTCCACCGCAAGCGTGAGAAGCTTCGACAGCCCGTGCCCCTGGCACGCGGGATCGACCGCCAGCAAACCCAGATACCCGCGACCTTTCATCAACGCCGCATAGACCGACCCAGCCAGCTTCCCGGAGCCGTCAGTCGCATCAATCACCAGAAAATCCCCCGCCTGCATCTTGGCTGCGATGTCCGCCGCGTCGGTGCGCAATCCCTCGACACAAAACACCTCGGCCGCATAGGCCGCATTGGTGACCTCGACGATGGCTTGAATATCCTCGACAGTGGCCTTGCGAACGGGGTTCATGGCGTGGCTGGAAACGTGGGAAAAGGTTTGATGCAACGCAAGTGCAACAGCGCGCTTCATTCCATACTCTACACACGGTTCAGCCCATATTGCGGAGGCGTTCATGTTTGAGTCTGCGGAAATCGGTCACAAACTGGGAAAAAAGGAATTTGACCGCGAGGAGCCCAAGCTGCGGCGCGCCTTGCTGGATGCGCAGTACGACCTCCTGGAGAAATCGAAATTTCCCGTCATCATCCTGGTGAACGGCGTCGATGGCGCCGGCAAGGGCGAGACGGTGAATCTGTTCAACGAATGGATGGACCCGCGCCACATCCACACCCATGCCTTTGGCGGCTCCACCGATGCCGAGCGCCAGCGGCCGGAAATGTGGCGCTTCTGGAAAGCGTTGCCCCCCAAGGGGCGCATCGGCATCCTGTTCGGTTCCTGGTACACGGACCCGATCCTCCAGCGCGTGATGGAAAGCGAAACCGCGGCGGAATTCAATGAACGCCTCGCCCGCATCCGCGACCACGAGCGCATGCTGGTGTCCGAAGGTGCGCTGATCGTGAAGCTCTGGTTCCACCTTTCCAAGGACGCGCAAAAAAAGCGCCTCAAGGAACTTTCCGCAAAGAAGAAAACCGCCTGGCGCGTGACCAAGGAAGACTGGAAGCATTTCAAGCATTACGACGAATTCGTCGGCGTTTGCGAGCATGCGTTGAAGGAAACCTCCACCGGTGAAGCCCCCTGGAACGTGATCGAAGGCAGTGACCACGAATACCGTTCGCTCACCGCCGGGCGCCTGCTGCTCGATGCGTTGCAACGGCGATTAAAGCAACCCGCCCCACCGACGGTGAGCCCCGAGCCGCTGCCCCAACCAGCCATCGACCACCGCGACGTGCTCAACACCGCCGATTACAAGCGAAAACTCACGCGCGAGGACTATGGCCGCAAGCTCGAAAAACTGCAGGGCGAACTCTCTTTGCTCACGCGCCACAAGAAGATGCGCGACCGCTCCGTGGTGATGGTGTTCGAGGGCATGGACGCCGCCGGCAAGGGCAGCACCATCCGCCGCATCACGCGGGCGATGGACGCGCGCTTCTATCACATCGTGCCGATCGCGGCGCCCAGTGACGAAGAGCGCGCCCACCCGTATCTGTGGCGCTTCTGGCGGCACATCCCGCAACACGGGCACGCGGTGATCTTCGACCGCTCTTGGTATGGCCGCGTGCTGGTGGAGCGCGTGGAAAAGTTTTGTGCCGAGAGCGACTGGATGCGCGCGTACCACGAGATCAATGAATTCGAGGAGCAGCTCGCTTCGGGCGGCGCCATCGTCGCCAAGTTCTGGCTGGCCATCAGCCCGGATGAACAACTGCGCCGTTTCAAGGAGCGCGCCAAGACACCGCACAAGCAATTCAAGATCACCGACGAAGACTGGCGCAACCGCAAGAAATGGCCGCAGTACGAGCGCGCGGTGGCGGACATGATCGACCGCACCTCCACCGGCATTGCGCCGTGGAACGTGATTGCATCGAACGACAAGCCTTGGTCGCGGGTGGAAGCGTTGAAGCGATTGGTGGAGACGCTGGAGCGGGCGTTGTAGAGCCAATTGTTCACTTTTGATCGAGCCATCGCGCCATATCATGCCGACAAACAAAGCGGCTCGCCCACACGGCTAATCTTGCAGGATCGTCGGTACAACGGGCAAAGGTCTAGTGGATAAGCGAGACTCAGCGATGGGTCCAGGGGAAAAGATGAACTTGGTCAAGCGATTCGCCGTGTGCGGCTTCGCGCCGTGCATCGCGCGCAACGGCAATTCACCGACGGCGTGGAGTACAACAAGCGCAAATTCATGCCGCGGGCCTGCATGGCTTCGATCTTCCCAAATACCCAAGCCTGACAGAACAGGGTCCCGGCCGGCAGGCGCGGAGCGACGAGAATTGGCATCCGAGAACTTCATCCCGACATGGACCCGGACTCCTGCCTCACCCTGCGATTCGGTCAATCCCCATTCTTGGAAAACACCCGGAGATTTCTCGCGCCCTTCATTCCGCGCTATCCCTAGAGTGTCCATCGATTTTTCAAAGTCGCATCCATCACAACCACAATCCACCAAGGAAGCATCATGAAACACACATCGTACCGACCGTTGCTGGCCGCGCTATTGGCCACATTGCCGCTCGCCGCATTGGCGGACCCGCCGAAGGAAGACGGCCTATGGCGCGGAGCACTGTCATCCAGCCTGGCACTGGCTTCGGGGAACACGGATTCCCTCAATTTCAGCTTGGGCGCCAACGGCGTCAAGGCCACCAAGGAGAATCGCATCTCCGCGTTTCTGACCTCGCTCTATGGCAGCCGTGACGTTGCAGGAAATACCGAAAAAACGGCGAACCTGACGCGCGGCGGCCTGCGCTACGACTGGAATCTTTCCGATCGTTCTTTTGTATTCGGTACCGTAGAAGCAGAGCAAGACAAGATTCAGCGACTGGACTCACGATTCGTGCTCGGTGCGGGCCTGGGCTACAAGCTCATCAAGGAAAAGGACACAACATGGGACCTGTTCGGCGGCGTAACACACAAGCGTGATCGGAATACCGTGTCGACAACGGTCGGCACCATCCTGGTCCGCACGATCGAATCGCGCGTTTCCTCGAACGCCACCGAATTGTTGCTGGGCGAAGAATCGAACCACAAATTCACGGACACCACCAGCTTCAAGCAAAAGCTCACGCTATTCCCGAATTTGTCGCGTTCCGGCGAGTTGCGTGCGCAATTCGATGCGGGCCTGGTGACATCGTTGGGTGGCGGGATCGGCTGGCAAGTGACGTTATCCAACCGCTACAACAGTGAAGCGGCGGCGGGCACGAAAAAATCCGACACCTTGTTGTTGACGGGCATCACAGTGGCCTTGGGCGCAAAGTAACTCGCGCTTCGCGATTCCCGAAAATTCGGGAATCGCGCTCACCCCGGATGGCAACTGCGCCGCTTCAGTGAACGCACCAAGACACCGCACAAGCAATTCAAGATCACCGACGAAGGCTTGCGCAATCGCAAGAAGTGGCCGCCTTACGAACGCGCCGTGGCCGACATGATCGACCGCACCTCCACCGGCCCGGCGCCGTGGAACGTGATTGCATCGAACGACAAGCCTTGGTCCAGGGTGGAGGCGTTGAAGATTTTGGTGGGGGTGGTGGAGGGGGCGTTGTAGTAAAGCGGCACGTTTCCCCTGTTCACCATAATTTCATATTCCGTCATCCTGTAGCACCTACATCGCTATACTCTCAATGCTATGGAAAAATCGGGTTGCATTGACAAGTAGCCTTTCGACGTGAGCTTAAGTTCGCCTTGAAGATTTCCTCGCAAGCCCACTATGCAAGCTCATAAGGAACCATTGCCGGAAGGCTGCCCTCCTGCGGATGCGTCCGAGATTAGTCAAGTCGTCTTCTATCGCTTGATTGAAAGCTACCCACCAACCGATAAGGACTTTCTCAGCCAAAAGGCTTTGAATCCCAACAAGAACTACTCACAGGCGTGTATCGCGCGAGGAGTATCCGTCTTTGTTGGTCTGCCAGGGATAGTTGCCGTATCAAAACTACCCACCCAAAAAGGTAAGCAGATTGCTCGACTGAACATAACTGCGCCAGCCGGCCAACATAAGCAAACAGGGCAAAAAAACGATCACCACTCGTGGTGGATTTACAAAGAGTTTGACCCAAATGTACATTGTCGTTCTGAACTGGTTGGTGAGTAGAAGATATGACACTCACCTATAGATCGACACTGATCTACTACGACAATCACCAGGTTGTTTTGGCAAGTGACGAATTGGCCACGACTCATCTATGCCTACTGGTTGAAGACAACGCTGACATTTTGGTTTACTGCTGCATACCTTTGTCACCGGCACGACTTACAGCATTGCTCTCGAACCAAATTGACCTCCGTACCGCATTTCTAAATCGGGAAGTTCAGCAATGGATTGAACTTCGCACAGAAGAAATCGCTGTGGCCGAACGCGTAGTCGAAACCAGAACAGGCGATATTCCAGAAAACTATCTTCCATCTGCGGGCTTGCTAGTTTCTCCATCAGCGTCGTGCGAATCACTCGTCGCCTTTTCCAGAGATAGACTAAAACTAGTGTCCGAGATTGCCGTCGAACCACCAGAATCGTCACGCCATTCCATTTCAGCTAAGACCTTGAGTTTGTTGCTAGACGCATA
>JBGAUM010000058.1:19612-21201 GCA_044228625.1 Usitatibacteraceae bacterium
GACGCACACATCCTAGACGTATGCGCCTTTGCCCCAGGGTCATTTGTTGTCCGATTCGAGTCTCGTATTGGACTAGACCTACTTGGTGATTCCGAGCTGGAACCCGCATTGGATTTGATTGATAGCGTTTTTTCTCTTTCATCCGACCCGGAAAAGGTGGCTACGCTATTGGAAGGCTACAAGGGTCACTTCGTAACAAACCTGATCAAAATCTTGCGTATCACGGCAGAGAGCAAGACTTATCTTCGCCTTGGCTGGGCGAAGCCGAGTTCGCTCCGTGCACGCAGCGCAATAGTCGAAAATCGAGCCATTCCTGCCCTTCTTGAGGTTCTCACGAGACGTGAGGAGATGCTTGTTGAGACAATGGTTATCTCAGGCGTGTTAAAGAAGGCCGATGGTGATAGCGGTGCATGGAGATTGCGAAGCGACGAAGACGGCAAGGAACATTCGGGGATATTGAATGACTCCAGCGTATCTCTCTCGGGACTAGCTATCGACTCAAGTTACCGCGTTTCCTGTATCGAAAGAATTGAGGAAGAACCACTCACTGGCCGCGAAATAGTGAAGCTGTATGCGACACACTTCCATCCAACATAGTGCGAAGATGTCTAACGATCAGTCGTCTCAATTGAGTTAACAGTACCGGGGTCACACAGTACCGGCGACAAGTCTTGCAACGCAGCATTTGCCTTTCAGATCGATAAGGCAAAAACCATTTCGCGTTGCGCCGCACCTACCTATGGTTTCCGTCGCTCGCGAGACAACTCAAACAGTCCAAGAAGCTTCAATCCCAAAAAGGCGCCGATCCACAATCCGTGGTTCAGGTCTGACTGCAACGCAAAGCATTAAAGGGGTCAGCGTGATTTGTATTTTTGCGCGTGTGAAAACAAATCACGCTGAAGATCATCTAGCCGGCCTCCCACCGTCATCGATGTGCTGAGGGCGGTGGGGATAAAGTGAGTTTGCGAACTTGCTTTTCCCTATGCACCTCCGGTGTCAGGTCTTGCAATCGTTCATTCTCGTAACGTAGAACAATTTGCCCCATGAAGAGTACCGAGGTCCTGCAACGCAGCATTCAGCACCGGGGTCAAGTCCTGCAACGCAGCATCTGCCTTTCAGATCGATAGGACAAAAACCATTTCGCGTTGCGCCGCACCCACCTATGTTTGCCGTCGCTCGCGAGACAACTCAAACAGTCCAAGAAGCTTCATTCCCAAACAGGCGCCGATCCACAATCCGTGATTCAAGTCTGACTGCAACGCCGGCGTGGCGAGTGCATGCAGCAAAACTTCGTAACCGGCGATGCCAAGCAGGCCGGCAAGCAAAAGAGTGTGGCCGTTCAGTGTTGGGTTCATGTTCATGGCTTGGGGCCCATGGCAGGCGAATGGACGCGATAACAGATGCGCATGTTAGCTTCCATCGATGCCGGTTTGGCTTGCCATGTGACGAATGGCAATTCGCGGGGTTCATATGCCAAGGCTCAGGCCTTGAGTTTCAACTCCACGCCGTTGGGCCTTCGAAACTGCCTGGAATACTCCAATGGTCTCAGACAACACTCAATCAATCACCCACCCGTCTTGATCCCCTCC
>JBGAUM010000059.1:0-21738 GCA_044228625.1 Usitatibacteraceae bacterium
GGAAGAGAAGACGGCGGGGAAGTTAAAAGATTAGGCTGAGGCAGCACCCCGGTGTGGCGCTGCCCCCTGATCGCGTGATGCCGGCTCCACACATGTCCGAATTGATCGCCGGAATGCGTATTTTCATTCAGATCGCGACCGAGTGCGGCGCGGCGGACTCGCGCTAATCGAGGATCGCGCCGGGCGACGCCGCCATCCAGGACACCACTTGGCACATTGCTTGCTCCAATTTGGAGCCCAACCCGAATAGACCGAATTCATGCGAAATGCTGTCCGATGCTGGCTCGTTGCGCTTGCCTGCCTGACCTCCAGCCCACTGATTGCCCAGACGCTTCCCGCCATCCCCACGACACACCCCCGCATCCTGCTGGTGGGAAGCGAGCTGGCGCGTTTGCAGGCCGACAATTCAGCCAACACCCCCGCGGCAGTCCGGTTCAGAAACATGGTCAACAGTGCCGTGGGCGGGGCCAACATCTACGGCTATTCGGCCTGGTATTCCGCATTGATGGGCGTGGTCACCGGGGCACCGCAGTACTGCACGCACGCGGTGTCAAAGGCGGATGCCTATGTGGCGAGCGAGGAGGCGCTGATCGCCAGCAATGAGCGGCCCGTGCTGTCGTATGACTCCTACCTGGAGGTCGGGGACTATGTGGGTGACATCATGCTGGTGTACGACTGGTGCCATGGCAATCTTTCTGATTCTCAAAAAACCCGCTGGCGTGCGTTGGCGAGCCAGGCGCTGTTCAACGTTTGGAATCCGGATCAGGCCACGTGGAATGGCACCTTGTTTACGTGGAGCGGGTGGTCGATCAACAACCCGGTCAACAACTATCATTTTTCGTTCCTGCGCGCGACCATGCTGTATGGGCTGGCCACCAAGCACGAGGCCGCCAATGCCGACCAATGGCTCACGCACTTCCGATTCACCAAGTTCGCCAACCAACTGGTGACCACCTACAACAGCGATTTGGTCGGTGGCGGTTCGCGGGAAGGCACCGGCTATGGCACGGCCATGAAGGGGCTCTTCGGCCTGTATTGGCTATGGGAAAAAACCACGGGCGAGCGCATCGCGGACGCCACGCCGCATTCGGCTGCGACCATGGCGTACATGCTGCACATCCTGGCACCAACACGGGATCGCATTGCCCCGATCGGCGACCACGCGCGTGATGAAACGGCAGCCTTTTACGACTACCACCGTGAAATGCTGCTGGCCTTGTCGTCGATTTACTCCGGCACGGGGGTGGCACAGCGCGTGCGCAATACCTTGCCGCTGACATCACGTCCACAGATGGGGGATCAATTCAACTGGGTGTGGGACTATTTTTACCCAGGCAGCGGCGCAGGAACCGGCATCGGGCTGTCCACCAGCTATGCGCCCTCCGGCACGGGCCACTTTTCCATGCGCAGCGCCTGGGATGCCCAGGCCACGTGGCTCATGTTCCTCAATGGTCCGCTGACCGAATCGCACGCGCACGCGGACGGCCTTTCCTTGTTGTTGTACAAGAATGGTTGGCTGGTGAACGACGCGAACATGCAGGCACACAGCGGGATCAACCAGATCCAGGGCGCACACGGACTGGTGCGCCAGACGCTCGCAGGCGTGGATCTGCGGATGTATGAAAATCCGGCGTCCAAGGCGGTCACGCGCCGCTTCACAGCCAAGGACGAGTACACCTATGTGGCAGCCGATCAAGGCACGTTGTACAACCACCCTTCCACCGGCAACCCGGGCGTGCGCAGTGAGCGTGAAATTGTTTTCATCAAACCCAACACGGTGGTGGTGTTTGACCGCGTGCATTATTCGGCGGGCACCACGGCCAAGATTTTCCAACTGCCGACCCAGGCGCTTCCGGTCATCAATGGGCGGGTGTTGACCGTGGGCAATGGCACCTCCACATTGAAGGTCCATGCGTTGAGTCCGGCCACGAGCACGCTGTCGATCACCGCCATGAACAGCGTGGATACCGATTTCGGGTCGGGCTACCGCATTGACTCCAGCGAAACCAACAATGTGCTGACGCGTTTTCTCAACGTGCTGGCCATCGACAATACCGCTGCCTCTGTCGTGGCGGGGGCCAATGACAGCACGGCCATTGTCACGCTTGACGATGGCCGCCGGATCACGCTGGCCTTCGACCCAGCCAACATCGGCGGATCGATTGAGATCCGCGACGCGCAAGACCAGGTGGTGTTGTCCGAGGCGTTACCCGCCGGGGTAAACGCACCGCCGCTTGCGGTGGCAACCGCAACGGTGCGGGCCGCGAAGATGGGGAACGGGGTCGGTGCCGTCACGTCGAGCCCGGCGGGAATCGACTGCGGCGCGGATTGTTCCGAAGCGTTTGGATATGACACTCCAGTCACGCTTACAGCGACGGCGGCCTCGGGCTCGGTGTTCAACGGCTGGCGTGGCGGATATTGCACCGGCACGGCCACCTGCAGCGTGCAAGCGGACGACGCCAAATTGATCACCGCGGAATTCACATCCTTGTCTGCGCCGCTCGATTTGATCAGTGTGCGTTCGCGCGCCACGCACGGCGCGGTTGCGCTGGACCGCACCATCGACTCCTCGCAATTGGTCACCGGCACGCCAACCGTGGAATCCCGCGTTGGTGGTGCGGGGCACCAGATCGTTTTTGAATTCAACGGAAACGTGAGTGTGGCGGGAACCGCCAGCATGGTGGACGCCAACAATCAGCCGGTGGGCAGCGCCACCGCAACGCCTGTGGCCAATGAAGTGCGCGTCACCCTTTCCGGCGTCGCGGATGGCGCCAGAGTGCGCGTGATGCTCAACGGGGTCAATGGCACCCTCAATGTGTCGGCCCCCATTGCCTTTCTGGTGGGCGACGCCAATGGGGATCGCACCGTTGGACCGGACGATCAGGCTGCGATCAAATCGCGTGCAGGTCAAACGGCGCAAACTGCCAACCAGAAGTACGACATCAATCGCACGGGGCGCATCACAGCGGCCGATATCGCGGCGGCGAAAGCGCGTAACGGTCGAACGGCCCCATAAAGTCAAGCATTGGCGCGCCTTCTGTGGCAGAAATGCCTTGGAGGCCCCGCCAGACAATGACCTTCAGTTCTTGATGTGGTAGGTGATGGCCATCGGCACGTTGTTGCGCTTGATCTCCGCGCGCACCGTGCCGAGCGAATCGAACTGACTGTAGATGCGCACGAGGTCACCTTGCGAGAGCACCGTCTGGCCGTTGATGGCAGTCAGGATGTCGCCGGCCTGCAATCCGAGCTTGGCCGCCAGCGTACCGTTGGAGGCATCTTCCACCCGCACGCCGCCCGACGGCGTGGGGCCGATGCGCCCGAGGAAATTCAGTTGCCGCGGGTCCTGCAGCACGGTGTTGAGTTCCTGCCGCGACAGGGAGTATGTGTTGTTGGCCGTGTTGTCCACGTTCAAACGGAAGCTGGTCGGCGCCGGGCCACCGGTGAGCGTGCTGGCAGCGGTTTTGGCATCGGCACGCGTTCCCGGGCGCTCCAGGTCGATCTGCTCGCGCACGCCCGCACGCGAGACGATGATGTGATTGGGCGCCACGTCCGCCAGCGTCACGCCGTCGCTGATCTCGGCCCCTTTCACAAACGTTTGGTCGCGCCCGCCCAGATTGACCACCGCGGCCGACAACGTTTTGCCATCGACGGCGAACACGCCTTTCAATCGAATCGGGGAACGCGTGGTTGCGGAAGGGGTTTCGCGCGCTTGCGGGGCGGCGGGCGCCGTGGTGGGTGCGGCAGGAAGCACGCGAGCCGACCACGGCGGATAGGCAAAATGCCAGCCCCACCACGCGATCTGCACGCCCAGCGCAAACAGCAGAATGCCCGTGACCCATTGGCCAAGGGTGTTGATGTGCTTGTCCGAAAGGGGCATGGGGAGTCTGGAAGTGGCAGATTGCAAGATTAAGGTCCCTTGGAGGCGGCCAACTTTGCCAGGTCGATGTCGAGGTATCTCCAGGGCTCGTGCGCAAAGGGGTGACGCCGGTAACCCAAAAGCCAAGGCTGTACCAGGATGCTTCCGCGCTTCACGAAGTTGACGCGCCACGGATTGTATATCCACAGGAGGTGCACCATCTTTCGATAGAGCCCGGTGCGCTCGGGCGAATCCGGCATGGTTTTCACCTTTTCGTACAGCGCATCGAATTCCGGCAGGTTGAACATGGTGTAGTTGGCCCCGCCGATGCTCTTGCTCCAAAACAGTTGCAGGAAGTTTTCGCCATCCGGGTAATCGGCAATCCAGCCGTAGCTCCACATCTGGATCTTTCCGCCCTGCGCCATCTTGCGGATGTCCGGCGTCTTTTTCACGTTCTCAAACACCATGCGGATGCCGATGGCGTTCATGGCGCGTTTCCAGAGTTCATTGCGGCTGCGGTCGCGCTGGGTTTCGTTGGACGATTGGTCGATGACCAGCGGCGTGCCATCGGGAAAATCGCGCCAGCCGTCGCCATCGCGATCCACGTAGCCATAGAGGTCCAAAAGTGCCATCGCCTTGGCGGGGTTGTAGTCAAACCCTTCGAAGCGCTCTGGCGTGAAGCCGGCCATGCCCTCGGCGATCGGGCTGTAGGCCTTGACGGCCTGGTTTTTTTCGATGATGGCGATTTCCTCTTCCACCGGAAACGCCATCGAGAGCGCGCGGCGCAGCGCGATGTTCTCCGGCTTGTAGCCACCGACGGGATTGCGGCGACCATCGATCGTTTCATTGAGGTTGAACATGGCATAGGTGATCCAGGCTTGCTCATCCGGACGCAGAGTGACGCCTTTTTGCGCCAGATAAGGCGCGACTTTGCCGCCGGGGACGGCGACATCGACAAACGGCGTGGGCACCGGGTTGATGTAGTCGTAATCGCCATTCAAGAAGGACAGCCAGCGGGGTTGCTCCTCTTCCACCGGAAAATACTCGATGCGGCCGATCAATGGCAGCCGTTTGCCTTTGAGGTGCGCGATCGTGGCCTTGTCACGCTCGTCGAGCGATTTCTCGTCGGCCTGCGTGGAGAAGTAGTCTTCACGGTAGTCCGGGTTGGCCTCCAGCACCACACGCGATGCGCGCCGCCATTCCTTTAGCCGATAGGGTCCGGTGCCGACGGGATGCTCCGGAAATGCCGGCCCGTACTTTTCCACCACCTCGCGCGCCACAGCAGCGGTGGCGGGCATGGCCAGGATATAGAGCATGTTGTAGTCGGGCGCCACCAGCCGGATCGTGAGCGAGTAACGGTCGTTGACCTCCAGGCCCGGGATAGGCTTGTCGTAGTCGAACTTGCCCGTGCGCTTGGCCTCTTTGGTCAGTTCATCGCCGCCAACGAGCTTGCCTTCGATCAGGAATTGCCACTGCGCCTTGACCACCGGATCGATGAGACGCTTGATGCTGTACACGTAATCTGCGGCGGTGAGTTCGCGGCGTTTGCCGCCAAATGCCGGATCCGGCATGAAGTAGATGCCGGGCTTGATCTTGAAGGTGTAGGTCTTCCCATCGGCCGAAATCTCCGGCATGGCCACAGCCGTGCGCGGCTGCAACTTGATGGGCCGCGCCAAGTGGTCGTATTGCAGTAGCGGATCAAAGATCGCATCGCAGAGGTTTCCGGTATTGACGTCTGACTCCAGCGCGCAATCGAAGCCCCGCTCGGCGGACTGGACCGGGAGGCGCAAGACTTTGTTCAGATCGGCTGCAATTGCAGACCCACACGCGAGGCCCAGAACGAAGAGCCCGAGCCCCAGGCGCAGAAAGGACGGTGGACGGCAGCGGCCCGGCACGGTGGGCATCCTAGGGGCAGTTCCTAGTGCAGCATGCGGCCCACGCCCTGATCCTCCGGGGTGGTGCCCTGGGGCGACAACGATGCGTGGTGCACGATCATGCGCCAACCGTTCGGGGTCAGCAGGTAGACATTGGTGGCAAGCACCGGAGGAATCTTGGTTTGCGCGTTCGGCGCCTTGAAATTTTCATACACGTTGTGGATTGCCAGCGTCTGGCCCATGTGACGCCGCAGTTCGCTGACCTGTAACCCGGCGCTGGGACCGTGTGAAAAGATTTCGGCGAAGCTTTCACGGATCGCGCTTAGTCCAGCCAGGCGCGGCCCGTTCGGGTGAATGCACATGGCGTTCGGATCATCCGCCCACACGGCCATCATGAGTTTGAGGTCCGCGCGCTCCATGGCGTCGTAAAAGGCCACCTCGCAATCGTGCGGCGTGGCAAAGAGTTTGAGTTCTTTTTTGGGCATCCGGCAATGATAGCCTTTGGGCTTGCCCCTTGGCACGCGCCGTCACGAGATTTGTGCAGCATTCAGCGTAAACTCGAACGCCTTGATTCGGCAGTTGAGTTCTTCTTCTTTCCATACAACCTCCAGGAGTTCCACATGATCCGCTTCACCGTCAATGGCGAACGTGTCGAGACCAACGTGGCCGCGGATACGCCGCTGCTGTGGTTCATTCGCGACAACCTGCAGCTGACTGGCACCAAGTTTGGATGTGGCATGGCGCTTTGCGGCGCCTGCACGGTGCATGTGAACGGCGAACCCACCCGTGCGTGCTCAACGCCGATCTCTGCGGTGGCCGGGAAACGTGTGCAAACCATTGAGGAAGTTTCAGGAAGCACCGTCGGCAAGCGCGTGGTCGAGGCATGGATTGCAGAGGATGTGGTGCAGTGTGGCTATTGCCAGTCCGGCCAGATCATGGCGGCCACCGCCTTGCTTGCCAAGAATTCCAACCCCACGGATGCAGACATCGACAATGCCATGAGCGGCAACATTTGCCGCTGCGGCACCTACAACCGCGTGCGCGCCGCCATCAAGGTCGCGGCCAAGGGTGCGCCAAAAGCACCTGCGAAGGCCCCGGCAAAAGCGCCGGCCAAGGCCAAGGCCAAGGCTTGAGGAGACGACCATGCACAAACTTCTGTCATCCCGCAAGTCTTCAACGCGCGCCGTTCGTGGCGCCGTGACACGACGTGATTTTCTCAAAGGCGCTGCCGCATCCAGCGGCCTCGTGATCGGCTTTCACCTCGCCACCGGGCCGAGGATTGCACAGGCCCAGCAGCCTCCGGCACCGCCACCGTCGCCGCCGAATGCTTTCCTCCGCATCGGCAAGGACGGCAGTATCACCGTGCAGGTCAAGCACCTGGAATTCGGCCAAGGCGTGATGACCTCGCTGCCGATGCTGGTGGCCGAAGAGCTTGACTGCGATTGGAGCAAAGTGCGCTCCGAGCTGGCGCCCGCAGCGCCGGCCTATTACCACCTGGGCTTCGGCATGCAGGGCACCGGCGGATCCTCATCAGTGGTGAACTCTTGGACGCAGTTGCGAACAGTCGGTGCGATGGCGCGTGCGATGTTGATCCAGGCGGCGGCGACACTGTGGAAAGTCGATGCCGCGCAATGCAAGACGCAGGGCGGCATGGTGCTGGGGCCCAAGGGCCAAAAGGCAAGCTACGGTTCTCTGGCGGATGCGGCGATGGCCTTGCCGATGCCCGCCAAGGTGGCGCTCAAGGACAAGAAGGACTTCACCGTCATCGGCAAGCCGACGCGGCGGATCGATGCGCCGGCAAAGGTCAACGGCACGGCCAAGTTCGGCATCGACGTCACGCCGAAAATGGTGCCGAACCTCCACACCGCCGTGGTGCTGCACGCGCCGCAGTTCGGTGCACGGCCGGGCAAGATCGATGCGTCCAAGGTCATGGGGCTGCCGGGGGTGACGCATGTGATCCAGACCAGCAGCAGTGTGGCCGTGGTCGCCAAGAATTTCTGGCAAGCCAAACAGGCGCGAGACCTGTTGAACGTGGAGTGGATCACCGATGCGGCCAGCAAGGCGGATTCGACCAAATTGAAAGCCGAGTATCGTGAGTTGGCGAAGTCACCGATGGCGGTGGTCGCCAAGCCCGGCACGCCGGATGCCTTGAAAAGTGCCGCAAAGACGGTCAGCGCGGAATACGATTTTCCGTTCCTCGCCCATGCGCCGATGGAGCCGCTCAATTGCACCATCGCCCCGCGCGCCGATGGCGTCGAGGTGTGGGTCGGATCGCAGTTCCAAACCGTCGATCAGGGTGCCATTGCCAAGGTGATGGGGCTGAAGCCCGAACAGGTCAAGCTCAACACCATGATTGCCGGGGGCGGTTTCGGCCGCCGTGCAACGCCGGATGCTGCGTATATCGTGGAGGCGGCCGAGATTGCCAAAGATGCCAAGGTGCCGGTGAAAGTGGTGTGGACCCGTGAGGACGACATCAAGGGCGGCTACTACCGGCCGGCCATGTATCACAGCGTCACGGCGGGCGTCGACGCCAACGGCAAGATCGCTGGCTGGGAGCATGCGATCGTCGGGCAATCCTTCATTGTCGGCACCCCGTTTGAGCCCTTCATGATCCAGAAGGGCATCGATGCGACGCTCGTCGAGGGCGTGGGCGATTCGCCCTACGACATTCCGGCCATGAAACTCACGCAGGCCATGTCCAAGACCGGCGTGCCGGGCTTGTGGTGGCGGTCTGTCGGCCACACGCACACGGCGTTCGTGATGGAAACCGTGATCGATGAGTTGGCCAAGGCCGCAGGCAAGGATGCGGTGGCATTCCGCCGCGAATTGCTGGGCAAACATCCGCGCGTGTTGAAGACGCTGGAATTAGCCGCCGAAAAAGCCGGGTGGGGCAAGCCGGTGCCCAAGGGCGTGGGCCGTGGCATCGCCGTGCACGAAAGCTTTGGCAGCGTCTGCGCGCAGGTGGCGGATGTGACGGTGGAAAACGGACAAATCAAGGTGCAGCGCGTCGTAGCCGCGTTTGATTGCGGCTTGGTGGTCAATCCGCTCACCGTGGCCGCGCAGGTCGAGAGCGCGATCGCCTTCGGGCTTTCTGCGGCGCTCTACGGCAAGATCACGCTGAAGGATGGCGTGGTGGAGCAATCCAATTTCCACGACTATCCGGTATTGCGCATGACCGAGATGCCGAAGATTGAAGTGCATCTGGTGCCCGGCGGCAACGAACCCACCGGCGTGGGCGAACCCGGCACGCCGCCCGTGGCGCCCGCAGTGGCCAACGCGGTGTTCGCATTGACCGGGAAGCGCCTGCGCGAACTTCCATTGAAAGTGTGACGGCCAAGGAAGTTCCTGTAGATGCTTTTTCGGTGATGCTCGACGGCCGGCGATTCGAGGCCGTCGAAATCACCGAGCAGAATGCCGAACTCCTGCAACGTTTTTTCGACGCCAATCCTGAATACTTCTTGACCACGGGCGGCGCGCCGCCCCGCGCGAACGAGGCGATCGAGGAGATCCGCGACGTGCCGCCCAATGGATTTCCGTATTCGCGCATCCTCATCCTTTTGTGGCGCGATGCAGATGGGGAGTCCGTGGCGCAGGCGACGCTCGTGTTCGACCTCTTCGCCGAACGCGTCCTGCACATCGGGCTGTTCATTGCAGCAACGTCGCGCCATGGCGACGGTACGGCACAGGCGTGCCATGGCGCCATCGAACGGGTGGCGCGAAACCAGGGCTACCAGTGGCTGCGGCTGGGCGTGGTGGATGGCAATCCCCGCGCCGAGCGTTTTTGGGCGCGCTGCGGATATGCAGAAGTGCGCAAGCGCCATGGGGTCGAAATCGGGGTGCGTACGCAGACGATCCGCGTCATGCTGAAGCCCTTGGGAAGCGCAACGGCGAATGATTACCTCGCTCAAGTGCCGAGGGACCAACCGGGACAACCATGAGCAAAACCTTTGATACCTATCGCGGCGCGGTATATCCGTGGCATTGCGACCACATGAACCACATGAACGTGATGCATTACGTCGGCAAGTTCGATGAAGCGACGTGGAATCTGTTTCACCTGATTGGCCTCACGCGCGCACGCCTGGCGGACGCGAGGCGCGGCATGGCGGCAGTGGACCAGCACATCGTTTACGAGCGCGAGTTGCCAGCGGGGGCGGTGATTTCAGTCGCGTCGAGCCTTGTGGAGGTGCGCGAGAAGCTCATCGTTTTCCAGCACGTCATGACGAATGTGGAAACGGCCACGGTGGCTGCCCGAACCACGTTAAAGGCGGTACACATGGATCTGGTGCTGCGCAAGGCTTGCGCCTTCGACGCGGTCATCGCGGAGGAAATGCGCCGGCACCTGTAGCGCGCTGTGACGCGCCCCACCCACGGACAAACCCCAATCCCCATGCGGCGTTCAAGGCGAAAAGCCCTGAAACGCCGCGCCAGTCTTGGTGTTTACTTCGGGGCGAATGCGGCTTGCAGGGCGGTCTTGTCGAAATGCGCGCTGCCTTCGCCTGCGGTGGCGTAGCGATACAGGGCCGCAGCATAAATCCCGGCCAGTGCGGATTGGACCAGTGCGATCAACAGGAAGCCGATGACCACGATCGCCGCGGCCACAATGATGAGCGCGATGGACTTGGTGGCGATCGCCGCAATCAGGAGGACTACCGAAACAACGGCGGCTGCGATGTAGATGAACACGAACGCGGCGCCCATGCCGGCAGTTCCGATGATGTTTTCACCCCAGGTCTTCTTGAGCAACAGGGTGCTTTCCTTGATGGCCTCGAATGGTCCGACGTCCTTGGCCGCGAGGACCGGGACGACCATGGCGGTCGCCAGGGTCCAGCCCATGCCGATCAGACCGACAACAATCCGGCCCAAGAAATTGGCCCGCTCCTGCAGCGCGCGCAGGATCATGCCGACCGTGGCCGCAATGAAGGCATAGCCGAGGATGCTTCCCATGCGCGACGTGGCGATCGCGATGCCATCCCCAAAAGTCGGGTTTCCGCCTTCCAGGCGCTTCATCGCGGCGCCAACCAGTGCCGTGTTGAAAAAGAAAATCACGAAGTACTGCGCGATGTAAAACAGGAATACCAGTACATACGTGCCGGTGGAAATCGCGCCGTGCCGTCCATGGCTCAAGCCATCGAGCGCCCCCAGTCCGAACATCGGGATGGCAAATGCCGCGAGAACCATCAGGGTCGAAATCGAGGAAATGACGGGAAAGAGCAACAGCTCCGTGTCCTCGCGCAAAACGGCGGCGGAGGCTTTGACAAGTTCCCAGCTGCGGGAGAAACGTTCAAACATGGCGGCAGACTCGGCAAGAATGAGAATGGCGGGATTTTGCACCTTTCGCTCGACGTTTGGGGACGCTGCGACGGAAGCCCGCCTACGCGGCACGAACGGCCAGCGGCGTTCCCGACCGTCCGTGCGATGTGCTTGCCGCAAGGGAGTGCGTATGCAATCCTAGGGAATGCGGACGGGGAGTGGCGTCTGCCTGGGGAGCAGGGCATGAGCGAAGAGCGGCGGTATTACGGATTCGATGCCTTGCGCGGCAGCATGATGATGCTGGGCCTGGTGATCCACGCCGCGATGTTCTATATCGTCGACCCGCCGCCCACCATGCCGATCATGGTTGATCGCAATCAGTCTCCCGTCATGGACTTGCTGATGCATTTTGTCCATGCGTTCCGCATGCCGGCGTTTTTCCTGATGTCGGGATTCTTTGCCTCCCTCCTGGTGGACAAGCGCGGCCTGCCGGAAATGCTGAAGAATCGCGTCGCGCGTGTGCTGGCGCCGCTGGTGGCGGGGCTGTTCACGGTCGTGCCGGTGTCGGTGCTGCTTTGGATGAGTTTTGCCGTGAGCGTGCGTTTCGGCACCCACGACTTGATTCCCAATCTCGAGAATGCGCGCATCCTGGTGCGGGAATCCCAGGAACGGCTGCCTGAGCTCAAGACGCCCGGTGCGCTGCATCTCTGGTTCCTCTATTTTCTTTGCCTCTTCTACCTCTTTGTGCCGCTCCTTGAAAAAGTGGCACGTGCGATCAAGCCCAAAGAACGACCGTGGGCCGCCTCTGCCAAAACGTGGCCGATGTTTGCCTTGTTGGCTTTTTGCACGTTCCTGACCCTATGGCCGTTTCACGGCGCGCGCGTCCATGAAGGGTTCTTGAGCTTCATTCCCCGCCCCCATGCATTTCTTTACTACTTTCAGTTCTTCTTTCTGGGTTACCTGCTGAACGCGACGCGCGCCCTCGAGAAATTGCGCCTGGCCGATGCCAAGGTTTATGGCGCGATGGGCACCGTGCTGTTGGCGGCCTCGCTGAAGGTCTCCGAAGTGGATCAATCATTGATTCCGCAAGACGCCGCCTGGCACGCAATGGCCTGCGCGGTCAACGCGGCCTGCACGTGGTCCTGGATCTGCTTCTTCGTCGCCGCGGCCCTCAAGTGGTTCGATCGCCCGTCCCCTTGGTCGCTCTATGTGTCGCAGTCATCCTACTGGGTCTTTCTGGTGCATTTGCCCTTGTCCTGCTTCGCTGCGTGGCTTCTGGCGCTGGCAGACATCCATGCATTGTTCAAATTTGCGTTCGTGCTGGGCTTCACGACGTTTTTTTCCTTCCTGAGCTATCACTATGTCGTGCAGCGCTCCTGGATCAGCGTGTTTCTCAATGGCAAGCGGTTCGACCTCGATTGGCCTTGGCGGTCGCCCAAGGCCCCGGTGCCCAAAGCCCGCGTTCCTGCAGGGGATTGATCTTTCCCCATGCAAAACGCATACACTTGCGCCGGTCAAACTTCCTTCGCGCTGATGATGTTTCGTTGCGTTCGCTATTCAAGATGCCTTGCCCTCGTCGCCGGGCTGTTTGCGTTGAACATCGGCCAAACGCTTGCGCAACTGGTCGTCCGGCCCGGCTCACCGGCAGCGGGGAGTCTGGTGACCATTGAGGGCCTGACCGCCTGCTACGGTTTTGGTGCGGGTTACAGCCTGGAACTGCCCACGGACACGGTGCCCGTCTCGGTGATCAAGATCTTTGACCGCGGCATCGTGTTGCCCCCGCCGCTGACATGCCCGGCGTCCAAGCGAAACCGCATCGCCGTGGGTCCTTTGGAGTCCGGCGAGTATCGCGTGGAGTATTACGTGACCGGACACCCGGGCGGGCCGCCGCACTTGATCGAGACAAAGATGTTCGTGGTGACCCAACGCAGCAACGCGGCCTTTCCGTTTGACTGGGCGGGTCTTTGGTCGGACCCCGCCAATCCGGGATGGGGAATCACCATCGACCGCGATTCGGCCAGCGGCCACGTGTTCGTGGCTTGGTACCTGCACGAGACGATGCCTGGCGCGGGCCCACGTCCGGTATGGTTGGTCGCGAGCAACATGACCAATGACGGTTCCAGCGAATTGCCCGTGCTGGAGCGCGGGTTGAGCATCAAATTGCGGGGAGACTTGGCGCGCGGACTCTCGAATCGCGCGTTTGCGGAGAATCCCACATCGCCCTATGTACTGTCGCAAGTCGAATTGGCGGGGCGGATCGAAATCGAGTTCCTGAGTTCGACCGAAGCGCGGTTAACCTGGGAACTCTCGAATTCAAACCTGTTTTCGCAGGCCTTGCAGGCGCCCGCAACCGGCCTGGCGCGTAGCGGAAGCACACGGATCTTTCGGTTGGCGTATTAAGCCTCGGGCGCAGCGCGTTGCGAGGGCGGGACAGGTTACAGCCGGGCCGGGCAGTGCACACCCTTGGCCGCCCAAGGGTCGGCCGCTTCGCGCGACCCCAGTTCTCGTCCGCGCTGGTCGAATGCGGCGACGTCCGGTTCGCTCGCCATCCACACGAAATGAGCCGGCAGGACCGGCGCGCGATCGCAGGGATTCATGCTGCTGGCGCGTACCGGTTGCGGGTCCTGCTTTCGTTCACTGCCTTGCAAGTTGGCCCCAAGCAGGATGGTGCAAATCACCGGAATACTGCGCAACAGCAACATGCCAATGGCTCGAAACGCGCATGGACGCAGTGCGGATTCAAAGCGTGAGGTGTTCATGGCTTGTGTTTCCGGGAAGTTGGATCGATCGAGAGATGGGTTGGCTGTTTCGTTGGTTTGGCGGCGGGCGAGGACGCAATGTCTGGCGACGCCCCGCCATTGGCGTCGGGATTGGGTTCTGCCTCGTTCGGCAACGCCTGCTCCGCAGGCCTTGCACCAACGTCCTTCAGCCCCCTTGAAATGCACGGGGCATAGCGTTTGGCGTCGCTTGGGTTATTGATTCGCATGGCGTCGGCGCATCCCGATTCAGATCAAGCAACGGCGCGCGGCCGATCGACCACACGGGCCGCGTTTTGGGGGCCTTCGACCGTCAAGGCACCATCGCAAAGCATTTGGGCAATCGTGAGGCCGGGCCGGCTCACCGTGAATCGATCGCCGACATTGAGGATGGTGTCGCTGGCGAGGCCTTCCTCGGTGACCCAGACGCAACCCTTTTCGACGGTCAAATGCGCGCCCGTGGCGCGGAGAAGGGTCATCAGCGCGCCGGCCGCGAGTTCGTGCCGATTCGAGGTATTGGAGGACAGACGATTCATGAGCATCGCAGAAGATGGGAGAGATGCCATTCTTCCGATTCGCTCGGCCCCGGACTTGACTTGTCCGCGCGCTTTCTTGACTGCGCCGCCGGGCAGTGCCGATCGATTGACTCAGAAGCCGTCAGGCTTGCTCAGAGCACCGGCTGGGCTGTTCAAACGGCAGCCGGAGGCTTAGCATCAAGATCTCTCGTCTGGGTTGCCTTGCATGGATGCACTGTCTGAGGTCCTTCGGGTCCTGCACCTGAATACCGGAATTTTTTTGGAGGCGGAGTTCACCGCGCCATGGTGCGTGGAATCCGCAGCGGGGAGTGCGGACTTGCAGCACGTGCTGCCGGATGCGGAGCACGTCGCGATCTATCACCTGGTCACCGAAGGGCGATGCCATGCGCGGTTGGACGGTACGCGCGACCACGTGCCACTGGAAACCGGCGACCTGGTGTTGTTTCCGCATGCAGATGGCCATGTCCTCGGCAGCCAGTTGGGGATGGCTGCGGTCAGCTCGACGTCGCTGGTGGAGCCCGGTCCGCAAGGCGGCCTGATGCAAATCCGTCACGGTGGAGGCGGCGACATCACGCGACTGATCTGCGGTTTCCTGGCCTGCGACAAGCGGCTTTGCCGCCCGTTGCTGGACGCATTGCCGCGCATCATTCGCGTGTCCTTGAGCGATGATCCGTCCACGCAATGGATGGTGGGCGCCATCCGGCACGGCGCCTCGGAAACGCATTCACCGCAGCCCGGCACGGCGGCTGTCATGGGCCGGCTTGCCGAGTTGCTGTTTGTCGAGGCCCTGCGCAAATACATCAAAACCTTGCCGGAGGATCAACTCGGCTGGCTGGCGGGGTTGCGCGATCCTTTTGTCGGGCGTGCCCTTGCGCATCTGCACGCGCGTCCTGCGCACGCGTGGGAAGTGGAAGAATTGGCGCGCGAGGCAGGACTCTCGCGCTCTGCGCTCGCGGACCGGTTTGTCGCACTCATCGGCGAACCGCCGATGCAATACCTGGCGCGATGGCGGTTGGCGCTGGCCGCGCAAGCGCTCAGCAAGACCAATGATGCGGTGGCGCGCGTGGCGTCAGACGTGGGCTATGAATCCGAGGCGGCCTTCAATCGCGCGTTCAAGCGCGAGTACGGACAGCCACCGGCGCAATGGCGCCGGAACCAGCGTTCGCTGCGCGCGGTACAACCGGTGGCAGCCGAATAACCAACCCGATCAAGGGTTGGTCCCGGCGTTCTTCCACGCCTGCAACAGCGATCGCAGGGCTTCGGGCTTGTTGGTTGGCCCGTCGCCATTGACCTGGCTCTTGTTGTTCACGCCGTGGCAGGACGCGCACACGCGTACCTCGCCCGGCTGCATGGTGACCCATACCCGTTCGCGCACGACTGCGTTGCCGGCGTTGTCGGTGGTCTGCCACGCGAGCGCGCGGCGCGCAGGCACGAATGCGGCGGTGGACCCGTCGACCGCGATCTTGACGCTGCCGGCAGGGCCGCCAACATTCGGGGCGTAAGCCGCATTCTTGGTGACGGCCGTTGCGTCGTTCAGCGTCCGCGCGATCACGCGTCGCCCCCCGCCGGCAGGACCCATGGTGAATGCGCGGATCAAGTCCGCCTGGAAGATCTGGTAATGCGAGATGTCGTACGCCGTTGCGCCACCGGGCAACATGGAAGATCCCGCCTTGATCGATGACGGCCCGCCGGGAACACGCAGGTTGAATGGCTGCTGCAAGTCCGCCCGGTCTCGAATGGTCTGGTTGCGCGTGACGATCAGGGCAAGGTTGTTCTGCTTCATCCAGGTGGTGAATGCCGCGGGATCCACGCCCACCTCGTTGAACACGGTGGCTTCCACAGACGGGATGGGCGATGTGGCCTTGGGGGGCTTGGTGCGCGCGACCACTTCGACGGGCTCGATCTCCCACAGCAAACCGCTGTAGCTGTCCATGGTGTCAGGGGTAAACCAACTGACCGTTTTGGTGATGCCCGCGCCGGTGATCGGGGAGGGCGTTGCTTCCATGAGGCCGGTGGTGGCATTGGGCCGCAACAACTTGAGCCTGAACGGGGTGTAGGTAGCGATGTCCGGTTCCACGGCGGTGGTATGTGCGGCGACAACCTTTCCGGAGACCAGCGGCAGGGGATTGCGGAACCGTCCACCGGGCGAAGTGGGCTGCCCCGCACCAGCCGTGCCGTCACGCGGCGTGATGCTGGTCACCATCATCGATTCCGGCGAAACGTTGGGGGCGCCATTGAGTGTCACGATCTGGTTGGACGTGAGGGATCCGAATTCGCGCGCGGCGATTGCGTAGTAGCGGCCCGGTTGCGTCGGGTCTTCGCGCAAGTGAAACAGACCGGTGTCCTGGCCGATTTCCCGGGTGTTGGCACGAAACGCCGGGTTCGTGGTGTCGGAAAGGTTGGAGTCGTTCGCAAAAGACCGCTGCAGGTAGCCAAACGAGAGTTCCTGCCGCCCAATATGGTTGAGCGTTTCCTCATCCGTGCCGTCCTCGTTGATTTGCCACGGCGTGAACAGGTTGCTCGTGTAGCCATTGACCGGATAGCCGCCAAACAAACCGCTTGTCGATGCGGCGCGCGGTTCCGGGTAGGTTTCGGTCCGGTCATTCAAGTTGAAGGCAGAGTTTGCAGCCTCGGTGGCAAAGTTGTACGACCCGTACGTCGGACTTGAAGGATTGTCGCGGTCGACGTCGGCCTGTTGGTCCTGCTGAAGGTGGTCCCAGCGCGTGAAAACTACGCGCCCGAAACTGTCGATGCTCGGCGAGAACGCGCCGCTGGGCGTGTGGTTGAGCAAGCGGAGGTCGCCGCCGCTGATCGCAGGATCGATGCTCCAGATGCCGGTAATCGTGGCCGAGGTTTCGTATTCGTCCAGTTGCGGATACAGATGGGCCTGACCGTCGCGCGGACGATCTGACGTGAACAGGATGCGTTCGTCCGTGCCGTAGATGGGCGAGACATTGTTGTAGTCCACGGGTTGGTTCGGGACCTTGGTGATGACCGCGGTTTGTCCTTGCCCCAATCCGGTGATTTCATATATCTGCCAGCGATAGGTGGGGTACTGGTATTGGCGCGGCGCGCCGATGACCATGCTGAAAAGTGCCTTGGTCCCGCTCCAGTGCACGGCGGGTTCGCGCACCGCGATGGGCCGGTTGTTGCCCGTTGACGGCGGATTGGTATCGACCTGTGCGCCGCTGACGCCGTAGCCCGCTTCCTGCGTGAGGTTGCGCAAGGTGCCGTCCGGGTAGCGGATCATCAGGTCTCCGCCGCGGACGACCTGTGTCGCACCGGTCAGGTGGTTGCCGAAGGTGGACAGGCGGCCGAGGAAATCGCCAGGCGTGGGAACCTGTGCGACGAAAAGAATGGGGTTGGGCGTGTCCCCGGCAGGCTGGAAGCTCGCCGTGCACGTGGAGGCCATTGCCAAGTTCACGACTGTCGACGAATTCATGCCGGTGCAGGCGCCACTCCATCCGCTGAACACCGATCCCGACGCGGGCGCGGCGGTGAGTGTGACCACGGACCCGGATTCGAAGGTCGCATTGCAGGCGGTGGAACACGCAATGCCGGGCGGGCTTGAAGAAATCGCTCCTGAACCCGTGCCGGAAAGGGTCACTGAGAGTGTGATTGGTGAAATGGCGGCGATCGTGCCGATGCGAGCCTTGATGGCGGCAATATCCGCGGCACTCACCAGTCCCGTGGCGTTGATGTCCGCCTGATGAGCCCCTTGCGCGGGCGCACGTCCGGACATCGACTTTGCGGCCGTCAAGTCCGCGGCGTCGACCGTTCGCGAGCCATTGAGATCACCGGCCAGAAACGCCACCGTCACTTCCGCGTTCGCGGTGCCGTTGACGCCGGCCAGCGACACCCGCACGCGGGAATTGGCAGGCAGTTGCGGCAGGGTCACTTCCACCGTACTTCCGACCGGCATTGCGCTGGACCCCGTACCCACCGGGTTTCCCGCAGCATTGGTCACGCTGAGCGTACCGGCCTGCGTGATCGTGCGATCGAAGGTCAAGATCAGCACATGCCCCGCGCCGATGGCGCGCGACTCGACACTCAGCGCGCCGTTGATCGCGACGCCGGTGGCGATCGAGGTGTCGAAAGGGCCCAGCACCCCGTGCGTCTTGCGGGACGCGACGGACACCAGTGCAGGGTCCTGCGCCAAGGCAGCCATGGGAACAACAGCGGAACAGAGTCCGGAGAACAGGAGCAAGACGAGTCGCATGAGGGGAAAGGAAGACCAGGGCGGGTTGCCCATGCATTCTGATACGCAATGACCGTGCCAAACCCGACAGATTGCCCCCCGATTCAGGGGATATCTTTCCCCGTGCTAGCTGGGGCCTCGAGCGTCGAATTCAGCCACGACGCGCTTGGGGGCTTTCCGCTTCCAGGCATTGGCCAAGAGTTGGCGAACGACCGCCGCCTTGGCCGTGGGAAGATGCACGCGGAGTCCCATGACCTTTTGTCCCCACCACAGTTTTTCGAGGCAATCGGCATGCAGGACCAACGCCGATTCGCGCAGGGCCTCATCGACGAACACGTGCAAATGCTGCCCATCCGGTGCCAGCGTGGCGAAGATTTTTCCGCGCACGCGAAAGGAGTCGAATTCGAAGTGCGGCGCTTCCTCGGTTTCCGGGAACGACAGCGCCAGGTGACGGGCGTCCGACGCTTTCACACGCGCGGGTCCAGAGATACCGTCATCCCTGCGGCGGCGGCATTGACACGCGGCCACTCGAAACGGGACTCAATGGCCACTTTGAAAGGCGTGGAGGCACGCGGTTCGCCGTGCGTGAGCCATACGGATTCCGGCGGCGCCTTGAACGCGGACAGCCAATGCAGCAGTCCGCTTTGGCCCGCGTGCGCGGACAGCCCGCCGATGGTCTCCACGCGGGCGCGCACGTCGATCTCCTCGCCGAACATGCGGACCGTTTTCGCACCATCGACGATGCGCCGGCCCAGCGTGCCGAAGGCCTGGTAGCCGGTAAAGATCACGGTGTTCTCCCGGCGATTGAGGCGCCGGCGCAGGTGATGGCGGATGCGGCCCGCTTCGCACATGCCCGAAGCGGCGATGATGATGGCGCCGGATTCGATGCGGTTGATCGCCATCGAATCTTCCGGCGACTCCGTGAAATGTACGTTCGGCGCGCGCCCCTTGCCCTGCGCGCCGTGCGTGCCAAGCATCGCGCCGAACACGGCGTGCACATCGTCATCGAGGATGCGGTGGTGGCGCAATGTGAGCTCGGTGGCCTTGCGGCCCAATGGGGAATCGACAAACACGTTGATGCCGCCCTTCGGGCCGGAAATGCGGCCTTCGCGGGCGAGCTGTCCGATCAGGTACAGCACCTCCTGGATGCGTCCGACGGCAAAGGCCGGGATGATCACGTTGCCGCTTCTCTTGACCAGCGTGTCTTCGATGACGTGGGCGAATTCGCTTCGCGTCTGCTCGAGGTTTTTGTGATCCCGGTCGCCGTAGGTCGATTCCATGACCAGGATGTCGGCAGACTCCGGCCGGTCCGGATCGCGCAGGATCGGGCGGTTGCGCTCGCCAATGTCGCCGGAGAACACCATTTTGCGCGCCTTGCTTCCCACAGTGCCCGCACCGCCTGCTCCACCGAGCCTACGAATTCGATCGAGGCCGCCCCGAGGATATGGCCGGCATCGCAGAAAGCGCGCGCGAATGCCCTCCGCCGGTGCGAACTCCACGCCGTATTCCACCGTATAACTGCTTGACGCAGCGCTCGACGTCATGGCTGTTGTAGAGAATCGTCTCTTCGCCGTCGCCGGTGACTTTGCCCTTGTCGCGGTCCCGTTCGCGATGCCGCAGCGCGCGCTCGGCATCCTTGGCCTGCACGTGCGCGCTGTCCATCAGCATGACGGCCGCGAGGTCCAGCGTGGCGAAGTGCAGTAGATCGGCCCGCGGAAGCCCTTGGCCACCAGGCGCGGAATCAGGCCGCAGTGGTCGATGTGCGCGTGCGCGAGAGCAGCAGGAAGGCGATGGAAGCCACATCGAAATCGAGCGCGTCCAGGTTCTTCTTCAACGCCTCCCGGTCGCCCTGGAACATGCCGCAATCGACGAGGAACGAGGTCGTGCCCACGTCTACGCGGTAACACGACCCGGTGACTTCACCGGCCGCGCCGAGGAAGGTCAGTTGCATGGCCGGCGGCCCGGTGTAAACGAAGCGTTAGCGTACGCCCAACCCGCGCAACGCTTGCGGGGTGAAATCGGCCGCCGTTTTCTTGGTGGGCATGTACACGGTCGATTTCTCGTTGCGCAATCCCATGGCAATGTAGCGGCCGTTCTGGAAGTCGTAATGCACATCGACCATCGGGAAATAGAGGTTCATGTCATAGAGCGTGATCGAATGGTTCTCCGCCGTGCGCCACAGCGCCCCGCGCGCATCGTATTTGTCGGTGAGCGTCACCATCCAGCTGTCTTCATCGACGTACATGACGCGCTTGGCGTAGAGGTGACTGGTGCCCGGTTTCAAGGTCGCTTCCACCACCCACATGCGGTGCAATTCGTAGCGCAGATGGTCGGGATTCAAATGGCCGGGCCGGACCACGTCGGTGTATTTGAGTGCGTTGGAACTCAACTTGTACGAGTTGTACGGCACCACCATTTCCTTCTTGCCGATCAGCTTCCAGTCGTAGCGGTCCAGCGATCCATTGAACATGAAACCGTCGTCCACGGTACGCTGCCCGTCACCGCCGACGATCGGGTTGTCGTACGCCACCGTGGGGGCCAGGCGCACGCGGCGTTGGCCGGGGTTATAGATCCACGCCGCGCGCGCTTCCTTGGAAAAATCCACGTTCTCGTGGATGAGGATGACTTCACCCGCAAGGCGTGCAGGCCCGGTAACCGTCTGCATGTAATTCACGCGCCGGTTGGGGATGACCTCCGATGCCGGCAGAGTGAGGTTCCCATAATGGAAATCGGCCTGGAACTCGAACTCCGTCGCCGTGTAGTCCCCGGCACGTGTCGGCGCAATGTGGACGAACTGAGTCTCGAAAGTGTCACCCCAATAGCGCAGGTTGTGGTTCCACATCACTTCATACCCGTTCTTCGGCACCGGGAAGGGTACCCCGCCGGTGCAGCCAGTCACGCCATTGTTGTCTGCCGCGAGCTTGGCCTTCTGCGCGCACTCGCGCGTCTGGTCATAGTGCTTCTGCGGGAAAAGGGCCGTGCGACGTGTGGGATATACCGGCATCTTGAACGTCGGGTACTGCTTCAACATGGCAATTTGCCCCGGGGACAAATTGTCCTTGTACTTTTCCCAGTTATCGCTGGTGATGGTGTAGAGCGGCTTGTCGTTGGGAAATGGATCGCCATAGCTTTTGCCGCGCTCGAACTTGGTGCCGGCGGGCGCCTCCTTCAAGCCGCCATCCCAGGCCGGAATGGTCCCCGCCGCATTGCCCGCACGCTCGGCCCCCATCGGGGTGTATTTGCTGGTGGGCGAGGTGCCGAGTTC
>JBGAUM010000060.1:0-20585 GCA_044228625.1 Usitatibacteraceae bacterium
TGTTTGTCGGCGCTGCGGTGTTGCCTGCCCTGATCGTGCCGTCTGTTCTGTTCCAGGAATTGGCGCCGGGACAGTCCTTCAATACCATGCGCATCATTGCGGCGCTGTTGGCGATGGGTGTCGCAGTGCTGACCAAGAATGTGTTTGCCACTCTGAGCACCGGCATGGCCGCCCTTTGGATCCTGAAATGGGTGTTCGCCCCATGATTGCATGGCTGTTCAAGTTCTTCCTGTTGCTCGAGGCCTGGGTACTCATTCTGGTGGCGCACGCGATGCCGCCGGGCGCAAGCGCATTGTTGATCGCCTTGATCCTGATTTCCATCATGGTGCTTTGGCGGCTGAGCCATGGGGTCGCCAGTTGGTGTGTGGCGCTGGCATTGCGATTGCGCGACGCGCGCCCCATGGACTGGGGTTCCCAACTCACTGCGTTAACCAAGGAAATTGCCGCACGCGCGGTGTCGTTCAACTGGAGCCAACCCTTCCCGGCGCTGGCGATGGGCCGCGATCCGGCGGGTGCTGGGGAGGGGACGCCGATCCTGCTGGTGCATGGCTTTTTCTCCAGCAAGGGGATGTGGATTCGCTTTCGAAAGCGGTTGGTGAATGCCGGATTTGGCCCGGTCTACACGGTCGACTTGAGGCGCCCATTCGGTCATGTGGTGAACATGGTACCGTCGCTGCATGATCGAATCGAATCGATCCTGCGCGAGACCGGCAAAGACAAGCTCATCCTGATCGCGCACAGCATGGGCGGCTTGGTCTCGCGCCAATACCTTCAAGCGCATGGTGACGGACGCGTCGGCCAACTCATTACGCTGGGATCACCACATCGCGGCACACGCCTCGCGAAGATCGCGCTTTTCCCTTGCGTCTTTGATATGCGGCGCCGCAGCGGCTTTCTTGACGATCTCGCAGCGCTCGAGGCGGCACATCCCCCAAAGGTGCCGACCACCTCGATCTACACGCTCAACGATGATCTTGTGTACCCGCCTGAAACCAGCGAGCTACCTTGGGCGGAGAATATCGCGGTGCAGGCCGTGGGGCATGTGAGTTTGCTATTCGACAAGGGCGTTTTTCAGCGGATTGCGGCCCTCATTTCGCCCGGATCGTAGTCAACCCCGGCAAGTTGGTCCAACACCCACTCAAACCGACGCCAGCCTAGTGCATGGCTTCGAGGTACTTGTCCGCATCCAGCGCTGCCATGCACCCCGTCCCCGCGCTGGTCACGGCTTGCCGGTAGACATGATCCTGCACATCGCCCGCCGCAAAAACGCCGGGCACTGAGGTGGCGGTAAAGTTTCCTTCGCGACCACACTGGGTGATGATGTAGCCGTTGGCCATGTCAAGTTGCCCTTCAAAGATTTCAGTATTGGGCTTGTGGCCGATCGCCACGAAGCAGCCCTTCAACGCAAGGTCCTTGGTCGCACCGTCTTGTGTGGACTTCACGCGCACGCCGGTCACGCCGGTCTTGTCGCCGAGGACTTCATCAAGCGTGTGATTCCAGAGAATCGTGACTTTTCCTTCTTTTTCCTTGGCGAGCAGGCGGTCGGCAAGGATTTTCTCCGAGCGGAACTTGTCGCGGCGGTGAATGACGGTCACATGCTTGGCAATATTGGAGAGGTACAGCGCTTCTTCCACGGCCGTGTTGCCGCCGCCGACTACGCACACGTCCTGATTCTTGTAGAAGAAGCCGTCGCACGTTGCGCAACCGGAAACACCCTTGCCCATGAACTCTGTCTCCGAGGGCAGGCCCAGATATTGCGCCGAGGCGCCAGTGGCGATGATGAGCGCGTCGCAGGTGTAGGTGCCGCTGTCACCCGTCAGCGTGAACGGGCGTTGGGAAAAATCCACCTTGTTGATGTGGTCGAACACCATTTGCGTCTCAAAACGCTCGGCGTGTTTTTGGAACCGCTCCATCAGTTCCGGCCCTTGCACGCCATCCGGGTCTGCAGGCCAGTTTTCCACATCCGTGGTGGTCATGAGCTGGCCGCCCTGGGCGATGCCGGTAATGAGCACCGGCTTGAGGTTGGCGCGTGCGGCATACACGGCGGCGGAGTAACCGGCGGGGCCGGAACCAAGAATGATGAGGCGGTGATGAACAGTCGACATGAGGGCTCCAGGGTGGGAAGACTATTTTAAGCGGCGGCGTGCCATGCCATCCACTTGCAAGCATCCGTCGGATAGATGGGGGCAAAACTTGCGGAAATCAACGATTCACGATGGGCGGCAGGATGGATGAATCGGCGTAGAATCCTTGGGTTCTGGCGCAAGGTTCACAGAAGCCGCGCCGGAGCCATCGGAGAATCCACGGAGGACCTTGATGTTGCGGACCATCCCGTTTTTTCAGGGGCTGAGCGACGACGATCTGGTGTTGATCGATGGCTTGGCCATGGAGAAGCATGTCCAGAAGGGACAAGTCATCTTCAGCGAAGGCGAAGAGGGTGACACCATGTTCACGATAGTCGCCGGCCGAGTGAAGGTCTTCATCGGCGATGAAGACGGTCGAGAAATCATCCTGAAAATACTTGGCCCGGGCGATTTCTTTGGTGAAATGGCATTGATCGATCGCCAGCCCCGCTCGGCCTCGGTGGCCACCCTTGAGAATTCGGTGTTTCGAATCCTTTCCAACAAGGAGTTCGAGATTTGCCTGGAACGTGCGCCGCGCATCGCCACCGTGGTGATGCAGGCGCTGGCCAAGCGTCTGCGCGATGCGGACCGCAAGATTTCCACCTTGGCGCTGATGGACGTCTATGGCCGCGTCGCCAGCACGCTTCTTGAGCTGGCGATCAGCACCAATGGAAAGCTGGTGGTGGGTGAAAAGCTCTCCCAGCAGGACATTGCCAACATGGTGGGTGCATCGCGCGAGATGGTGAATCGAATCCTGAAGGACCTGTCCGATCGCGGATACATCTCCGTCGAGTCCAAGACCATCACGATTCACGACAACAAGCTTCCGCCGTCGTTCTGACCGTCGCGAATTCTGCCGCAACGGATTTGCGCGTGACCTCTGCAGGCGCCTGCAAGTTGCTTACTGAACCCCCAGCGCACGCTTCAAGAACGCAATTGTTTTCGGAAACGCATCCCCTTGGGCCCGGCCGTTGCCCTCGGGCGTTCCGCCCATTTTCATCGGGCCGGCATTGAGTTGCGTGGTCGGCTGATAGCCATTGCCCGTGAGGGCGTGTCCGGCGTCTGGGTAAATCAGTGCGACGGTTTCCAATCCCTGTTCGGCACGTCGTTCCGCGATGTTGTGCGCCATCATGCCGGAGGCCCACACTTGGTCATCTTGCCCGCCAATCACCATCAATGGCCCTTTGAATCTCTCCACCGGGATGCGCGCCTTGACGGCTGCGAGCGGATGGGCTGCGCGCCCCTTGTCTTGCGGACGACGAATCTTGACGTCAGTGCCGGTTTGAAATCCGGTGAATTCCTGCGCGAAGTCCGAGTACGGGACGAAGGGGAGCGGCTTGCCGTAGAGCGAAAACGACGATTTGGTGCCGGGCGCCACATCATTGCCCCAGCCTTCCCAAACGACATCCGTCGGCACAGGGGCGACGATGGCTTTGATCCATGGAAAGGCGCTGCCTGCAATCAGCGCGAACTCTGCGCCCTTGGAAGTGCCATGCAGACCGACGCGCGTTGCGTCGACTTCGGGCCGCGTCTTCAGCCATTCGTAGGCTTCGTTCAAGCGATCGACGGGAATCTCGGTAAACGTTGCGGGCAATTCAGGAATCTCGGCCTTGGTGGCAGGGAACTGGACGGGCGAGTAATACGGCAGGCCAAGAACGGCAAAGCCGCGCGAAGCCAACATCGGCGCGAACTCGCGGGCGACCCAGCTGCCGCCCTCGGAACCACCCAAGACAATGATGGCGGGTCGCTTGATGTCCCCGGGCAGGGTGGAAAACACCGC
Organism: Usitatibacteraceae bacterium; assembly: GCA_044228625.1. Lineage (GTDB taxonomy): Bacteria > Pseudomonadota > Gammaproteobacteria > Burkholderiales > Usitatibacteraceae > UKL13-2. The sequence goes on from JBGAUM010000060.1 coordinate 3,904, forward strand.
CCCGGGAAACTTTTCGACCTTCTCCGTTTTCACAGCCGGATCCCGGTTGATAAATTCGATGCGCGCTTCGGCCAGTGCTTTGTCACCCGCGAAGGCAATCATTTTGACGTCGCTCGTCTTGCGGTCCCCGGCATCGTCTTTGGTCGGCATCATCGACCAGAACAATCCATGCTTGTCCGCACCTTTGTAGGTTCCGGACTTTGGCTTGGCCGTCGCAATGTCAAGGTTGCCTTCGGTGCCGACGAAGAAAATGGCCTCGCTCCGATAGAGCACGGGCTTGGCGCCGGGCATCCAGGGTTGTGAAACCGCGCGCTCAGCGACCAGTTTCACATCGGCGTTCGCTGGCAGCCCTTCCACGCGAATGGACACCGGTTCGCCGGCCAGCACCGGGTTTGCCGGGCTGATCGAAAAGGACTGGGCGTGGACCGCACCGAGGAAAACCATGGAAATGACACCAAGGGAAATCAAACCGCGCATGTTTTTCTCCAATACACAAAAGGAAGTGCAAGATGGCAGTGTGCACGAGGCCTCACGGGCGCGCCTGATCGATCCGACGAAACCGTGCTGGAACGGCGTGAATCGCGCGGCATGTGCGGGAATGCCGGCCACGACTCCTTTCACCGGGTTCATCGGCAGAAACCCCAGAGCGGGCGGGCACTTTGGGGCAAAAATGGCCCAGAAGGCGCGCCGGTTCTAGAGTTTTTTGTTTCCTGGGTGCCAAATTCCACTTACACAAGGAGTTGCCACTTGATGCGCACCTTATAATCACGACCTGTGATGAGTGACCGCCCCGATTCCGACGAACCCGCCTTCGTAACCGAACCTCCGGCGAGGCCTCGCGTCCGCACACGCAATGGTGCTGGCAACGGGACTCCTGCAGAGTCGGTGCATGCCACAGGCCTCCCGAGGTTGATGCGTGAGGCAGGTTGGATCATCTTTCTGGCACTGGGCCTCTATTTCGTCCTGATCCTTGCGACCTACAGCAAGGCGGATCCCAGCTGGTTTCACACCGCCTCCGGCGGCAACGGCGGGGTCGCCAACAAGGGCGGCATGATCGGCGCGCGCATCGCGGACATGGCTTTTGGGCTCAATGGTGTATCGGCCTGGTGGTGGGTGGCCTTGATGGCCTATGCCGTGATGCGGTTCTTCAAGCGTGTCGAGACCTGGAGCGTTTTCAATCGCCGAAACGTTGCCATTGTCGCAGTGGGATTCCTGCTGTTGTTGACCTGCTCGAGCACCCTCGAGGCGATGCGGCTGCATTCCCTTCAGGTGGCCTTGCCCATGGAGCCGGGTGGCGTCATCGGTAACCTTTTGGCCGGTGCCGTGCAAACCGCGTTCGGGTTCACCGGGGGGACTTTGCTGTTGCTGGCCCTCATCGCGGGATCGATTTCGGTATTCAGCGGCCTGTCGTGGATCCGGCTGTCGGAGAAAATCGGTACGGCCCTCGAGTGGCTCTTTGTTGCGATCAAGAATGCGTTTGAGAAGAAACGCGACGAGAGTGTGGGTGAAGCGGCCGCGGTCGAGCGCGAGGAGAAAGTCGAAGAGATGAAGCGCGCGATCGAGTCGCATCCACCGATTCGCATCGAGCCCACCATCACCGAGGTGCCGCAATCCGAGCGTGTGCGAAAGGAAAAGCAGGCGCAGTTGTTTTCGGACCTGCCCGACTCACCCTTGCCGCCGATTGCGCTGCTGGATCCTGCGGATGAGTCCATTGAGCGTCCCTCCAATGAAACGCTTGAATTTACATCCCGGCTGATCGAACGGAAGCTGCTGGATTTCAACGTGCAGGCCAAAGTGGTCGCCGCACATCCGGGGCCGGTGATCACGCGCTATGAAATAGAACCCGCCGTCGGCGTGAAGGGCTCCCAGATTGTCAACCTCTCGCGCGACCTCGCACGGGCCCTGTCGGTCACGTCCATCCGGGTCGTCGAGACCATTCCCGGCACGTCCTACATGGGCCTGGAGATTCCAAACCCGAAACGGGAAATCGTCCGCCTTTCGGAAATCCTTGGCTCTGAAGTGTACGCCGCCACGGTTTCGAAGCTCACGATGGCCATGGGCAAGGACATCGCGGGCCGTCCGGTCGTGGCGGACCTGGCCAGGATGCCGCATGTGCTGGTGGCAGGGACGACCGGCTCCGGCAAATCCGTGGCGATCAACGCCATGATCCTGTCGCTGGTCTACAAGGCGATGGCGTCGGAAGTCCGCTTGATTCTCATCGACCCGAAAATGCTCGAGTTGTCAGTGTATGAAGGCATCCCGCATTTGCTTGCGCCCGTCGTCACCGACATGAAGCATGCCGGCTACGCCTTGCAGTGGTGCGTGGCGGAAATGGATCGCCGGTACAAGTTGATGAGCACCGTAGGAGTGAGAAACCTTGCCGGCTACAACACCAAGGTCAAGGACGCCAAGGACAAGGGCAAGCCTCTGACCAATCCGTTCTCGTTGACGCCCGACAATCCCGAGCCGTTGGAGCATCTGCCGCTCATCGTCGTGGTCATCGACGAATTGGCAGACCTCATGATGGTGGTGGGCAAGAAGGTCGAGGAACTCATCGCACGCTTGGCGCAGAAGGCCCGGGCCTCGGGTATCCATCTTGTCCTCGCAACGCAGCGCCCCAGCGTTGATGTCATTACCGGGCTGATCAAGGCCAACGTACCGACGCGCGTGGCATTCCAGGTCTCTTCAAAAATTGATTCGCGAACCATTCTTGACCAGCAGGGCGCAGAGGCGCTGCTGGGGCAGGGCGACATGCTGTACCTGCCGCCCGGCACGGGATTGCCGCAGCGCGTGCATGGTGCGTTCGTCGGCGATGCCGAGGTCCACCGTGTCGTGGATTACTTGAAGAAGCAGGGCGAGCCCCAATACATCGAGGGCATCCTCGACGCACCGGAAGAAACCATCGACATCAACGGTGCAGCGGGAGGCGGGGGTGCAGAAAGCGATCCGCTGTACGACCAGGCGGTGCAGGTGGTACTGCAAAACAAGCGGGCATCGATTTCGCTGGTCCAGCGGCATTTGCGGATTGGCTATAACCGCGCAGCGCGTCTGCTCGAAGACATGGAAAAGGCAGGGCTCGTCTCATCGATGCAATCGAACGGCAATCGCGAAATCACTGCGCCAAACCGGGGCGACGCGTGAAATACAAACTGATGGGGTGCGTGCTGGCCGCAATAGGAGTCGCGCCCATGTCATCGCTCGCCAACGCATTGGCGGATTTCGATCGATTCATCGCTCAAACCCAGTCTGGTCGCGCCAGCTTTGAGCAGACCGTGACTGACGCGCGAGGCAAGATCACCCAGAAGTCGAGCGGCCAGTTCTCGTTTGTGCGTCCAGGACGGTTTCGCTGGAGCTATGAAAAGCCCGCGCAGTTGATCGTGGGGGATGCCGGGCGAGTCACCCTGTTCGACCCCGATCTGAATCAGGTCACCATTCGCAAGCTCGAACAGGCGTTTTCATCTACGCCGGCCGCCCTGCTGTCCGGCAAGAACGACATCGCCACGGCGTTTACACTGGTCGCGCAACCGGATGCGGAGGGGCTCGCATGGCTCGAGGCGAGTCCACGCAGTAAAGACGCAGGGATCGAAAAAATCCGCGTGGGGTTTTCGAAAGGCGAATTGAGCACGATGGTATTGGACGATGCCTTTGGCAACAAGACACGGCTTGTATTCCTGCGTTTCGAGAAGAACGCGAAGGTGCCTGCAAGTGACTTCAGCTTTGCACCGCCCAAGGGGGCGGATGTCATCGGCCCCTGATTCCCCAGTTTCACGAAATATGCGCTGCGGCCGGGCAGGTCGTTTCAATCGCCCCTGAATCGCGATTCCGGTCGCTTTACTTGCGGTAGCCCTGCGCGCCGATGACTGTCAATTCCACCAACGACGATCCATTGTGGTTGGTCGGCGAGAGTTTTACGCGATAACCCTGCAGATCGAAATTGCTGATCTTGTCGATGGCGTCAACCAGGGACTCGCGTGTCGGCGTCTTGCCGGCCTTCTTCAGGCCCTCAACGAGCACTTTTGCCGCAATGTAGCCCTCGAGGGACGCATAGCTTGCATTGGCCGCCCCACCGATGGCTTTCACGTAGTCTTTTCCGAGAGGCTCGGATTCAGAGGTCGGTATCGGAACAACTTGAGAAACACCCACACCGCGGCCATCGTCACCGAGCAATGTCAAGAACGACTTTGCGCCAACCAGACTGAGTGCAAAGAATTGCGCTTGCGAACCCAGGCGCTTCATTTCGCGCACGAATGCCGCTGCCGATTTTGCGTTCGCCGAGATGATGACGGCTTCAGCCCCGGATTTATGCAGGTTTTGCGCCGCGGTTTGCACATTGGTGGAATGCGCTTCCACGCTGCCGAACAGGACGATCGGCAGTTTCTTCTCGCGCATCGCGGCATCCAGCGCCGCCAATCCCCCCCGGCCTGCGGCATCATTCTGGAAGAACAGTGCGATCTTGGTGATCTTGCGTTGGGTGAACTGATCGACGATGCGGTTCGCTTCCTGCGCGTAGCTGGCGCGCAGGTTGACGATGTAGCGGCTGTGGTTGTCGAACAACGAAGGTTCGCCGCTGATGGCGCCGATCAAGGGGGTCTTGCCCTTGTCGAATTGGCCGTAGGATGCGCGCACGCCGGGATCTCCATTCATGCCCAGCACGGCAATCACGCCCTCGTCGTTGATCAGTTTCTGGACGTTTAGCTTGGCCTTGTCCGTGTTGCCTTGGTCGTCGAGCGAGATCAGCCTCAATTTGCGGCCGTTGATACCCCCGGCAGCGTTGACGACGTTGAAATAGGCCTCGATGCCGGCCTTGGACTCCTTGCCGATTTCGTCGAACGGACCGGACAATGCGCCCGATTGGCCCACGGGGATCGTGTCGGACGTTACGCCCTGGGCAAAGGCATGGATCGACGCCAGGGCTGCGAACAGCCCACAGGCAATGGCGGTGCGAAACAAGGTCATGAAGGTCTCCCGTTGGATAGGTCCGAAATCGCAATGTCCCGGCCATGCAACCAAAAAAACCGGGCCATTCTATCGGAACTCACGCAGCCTGCTGCGCGGGAACGCCATAGCAAGCGTGAAAAACCGTGTCGCGCTCCCCCAATCGCGTACTTATTAACGCCGGAACGTGCCACCCTTGGAAATGATGGTCAGATCGACCAGGCTTGAACCGTTGTGGCTGGTCGGCGTGTACTGCACCGAAAATCCGCCGAAATCGTGCTTGCCCATGCTTTGCAGGGCGTCGACGAGCGACTCGCGACCGACGTTTTTCCCGGCGCGGCGCAATCCTTCCACCAGCACTTTGGCGGAAATGTACCCCTCCAGGGACGTGAAGGAATAATTCGCCTCCCCTCCAATGCGCTCCTGATACTCACGCACAATCGGAATGGTACCCGACCACGGGAATGGCACCACTTGGGAAATCTGCACGCCGCGCCCTTCGTCGCCCAGTTCATCCGCCAAGGCCTTGGACCCGACAAAACTGACGTTCCAGTACTGCTGGAGCGCACCGGCCTTTTTCATTTCCTTGATAAATGCGGCACAACTCTTGTAGGCGCTGATCATGATGATGGCGCCGGTCTTGGAGGGTGCCAATGCCTTCACCGCCGCCCCCACGTCGACCGTGTTTCGTTCGACCGTCGCAGTGACGACCGGCGAGAGGTTGCGCTTCTTCAGGGCCTTTTCCACGCCGGCCAGGCCCGCCTTGCCGTACGCATCGTTCTGGTAGAACACGCCAATGTTGGTGATGCCCTGTTGCGCGAGGTGCCCGACGATCTGCTCGGTTTCGTCGAAGTAGCTGGCGCGCACGTTGAAGATGTAGCGATTGAACGGATCGCGCAAGCTTTGAGCACCGGTGAAGGCACCTACAAACGGCACCTTGGCTTCGGTGAAGATCGGCAACGCCGCATTGGAGGTGGGCGTTCCCACATAGCCGAACAGCGCCAGCACCTTCTGCTCGTTGATCAGGGCCTTGGTATTGGCGGCCGCGCGGTCAGGTTCGTATCCGTCGTCGAGCGAGATCAGCTTGATCTTGCGACCGTTGATGCCGCCCTTCATGTTGACGGCATTGAAGTAGGCTTCCGCACCGGCGCGCATTTCCTTGCCAAGGGCCTGGGCCGGCCCGGACTGGGCGGCCGATTGGCCAATCAATATGGTGTCGGCAGTGACGCCCTGTGCAAATGGAGCGGACACGCTGCAACACATGATCGTTGCGAGCAACAACCTGAACGCAGACCTCGGACCCATGGCATTGCCTCCTTGGATTGGCGGGATTGAATCCGGGCAATTCTAGAATCAACGGCGCAACAACGTGCCGCCGACATGCGGGGTCCAAACAAAATAGGTGAATCGCCGAGCCGGCCGCTTACGACATGCCCAAGGGCATCACTGTGCCTTTTCGTCTGGATGGGGACGGGATGCGCCGCGGCACGGAACCCGGAGTCGATTCGCGAAATCCATACAGAAGGAACCGTGCGCCGCAGGCGGGTGTCCAGTGCCAATTGGGCTCGGTGATTGGCCTGGCTACTAAGATCCGCCGTGACAACGGAAATCAACTCGCGAAAAAGTCCTTGACCTTGTCCATGAACGACTTCGCACGCGGATTGTGCTTGTCGCCATCTTTCTTGTTGATCTCCTCCAGCTCGCGCAGCAATTCCTTTTGGCGATCCGTCAGGCGTACCGGTGTTTCGACCACGACATGGCACATCAAGTCCCCCGCCGAGGTCTGCCTCACAGGGCGAATGCCTTTGCCTCTCAAGCGGAAGACCTGTCCGCTTTGTGTCTCCGCCGGAATCTTGATCTGAGCTTCGCCTTCCAGCGTCGGAATGGTGATTTCGCCGCCAAGCGCGGCAACCGTGAAACTGATCGGCATTTCGCAGTGCAGGTCTGCGCCTTCACGCTGGAATACGCTGTGAGGCTTGAGTTGCACGACGACATAAAGATCGCCCGGCGGGCCGCCGTTGACGCCGCTTTCCCCTTCGCCAGACAAACGCACGCGATCGCCATCGTCCACGCCGGCGGGAATCTTGACTGACAGGGTCTTGTGTCCCTTTGTGCGTCCGGCGCCGTGGCAGGTCCCGCACGGATCGGAAATCGTTTTACCCGTGCCGTGACACTTGGGGCAGGTTTGCTGGATCGAGAAAAATCCTTGCTGCAAACGCACCTGGCCCTGGCCGCCGCAGGTTTCGCAAACTTTGGGCTTGGTGCCCGGTTTGGCGCCGCTGCCATGACAGGTTCCACACTCATCCAGCGTGGGGATGCGGATCTTGGTTTCCGTGCCACGTGCAGCCTGTTCCAGCGTGATCTCCATGTTATAGCGAAGATCCGCACCGCGATACACCTGGTTGCCACCGCCGCGTCTTCCGCCCCCAAAGATTTCGCCAAAGATGTCGCCAAACGCTTCGGCAAAGCCGCCAAAGCCTTCCGGACCCGGACCGCCGCCCCCCATTTGCGGATTGACGCCCGCATGTCCGTACGTATCGTAGGCGCGACGCTTGTCCGCCTCCGAAAGGACTTCGTAGGCTTCCTTGGCTTCCTTGAATTTTTCCTCGGCGTCTTTGCTATCCGGATTACGATCCGGGTGATATTTCATCGCCAGTTTTCGATACGCCTTCTTGATGTCCTCATCAGAAGCATCTCGATTGACGCCGAGAACGTCGTAGTAGTCTCGCTTGTTCGCCATGAATTTCCCAAACCCTGAAACGTGAAGGCCGGATTGAACGTCTCACAGTGTACGTTCAATCCGGCCAGGCAAGCCGGCGCTTGATAACCGGACCTAGCCTTTCTTGTCCTTGACTTCCGTGTACTCGGCGTCCACCACATTGCCCATGTCTTTTTCCTTGGGGGGCTCGGCGGACCCTGCACCGGCTGAAGCACCTGCGCCGGCAGCCGCTTGCTTGGCTTGCATGTCGGCATACATCTTTTCGCCGAGCTTTTGCGAAGTCTTGGCAAGTGCCTCGGTCTTGGCCTCGATTTCGGTTTGGGAGTCGCCCTTGAGGGCGGCTTCCAATTCCTTGATCGCGGCTTCAATCGCAGCCTTTTCGGCAGCGTCAATTTTTTCGCCGTACTCGGTCAGCGACTTCTTCGTCGCATGGACCAGTTGATCGCCACTGTTTCGGGCCTGCACCAGTTCAAGGGCCTTCTTGTCCTCGTCGGCGTGCGCCTCGGCATCCTTCACCATGCGTTGGATTTCTTCCTCGCTCAAGCCGGAGTTGGCCTTGATGGTGATTTTGTTTTCCTTGCCGGTGGCCTTGTCTTTCGCGTTGACATGCATGATGCCGTTGGCGTCAATGTCAAACGAGACTTCGATCTGCGGCATGCCGCGCGGTGCGGGCGGAATCCCCTCGAGGTTGAACTGGCCCAGCGACTTGTTGCCGCCCGCCATTTCGCGCTCGCCCTGAAGCACGTGAATCGTCACGGCCGATTGATTGTCGTCAGCGGTTGAGAAGACTTGCGAGGCCTTGGTCGGAATCGTGGTGTTCTTCTTGATGAGCTTGGTCATCACACCGCCCAGCGTCTCAATGCCGAGTGACAAGGGGGTCACGTCGAGCAACAATACATCCTTCACGTCGCCCTTCAGCACGCCGCCCTGGATGGCGGCACCGACGGCCACCGCCTCGTCCGGGTTCACGTCCTTGCGCGGCTCTTTTCCGAAGATCTCCTTGACCTTTTCCTGCACCTTCGGCATGCGTGTTTGTCCGCCGACCAAGATCACGTCGGAAATGTCGGAGGTCTTCACACCTGCATCCTTGATGGCGGTGAGGCAAGGCTGGACGGTCTTTTCGATGAGGTCATCGACGAGTGCCTCGAACTTGGCACGCGTGAGTTTTACGGCCAAGTGCTTGGGTCCGGTGGCATCTGCCGTGATGTACGGCAAATTGACTTCGGTTTGCTGCGACGACGAAAGCTCAATCTTGGCCTTCTCCGCTGCTTCCTTCAGACGCTGCAGCGCGAGCACATCCTTCTTGAGGTCGATGCCCTGGTCCTTCTTGAATTCATCGCAAAGATAGTCCATCAGGCGCTGGTCAAAGTCCTCGCCGCCCAAAAAGGTATCGCCGTTGGTGGACAGCACTTCGAATTGGTGCTCGCCGTCAACTTCCGCGATTTCGATGATCGAGATGTCGAACGTGCCACCACCCAGGTCATATACCGCGATCTTGCGGTCGCCTTCCTTCTTGTCCAAACCGAAGGCCAGTGCCGCGGCGGTCGGCTCATTGATGATGCGCTTGACTTCCAGACCGGCGATCCGCCCGGCATCCTTGGTGGCCTGCCGCTGGCTGTCGTTGAAGTAGGCCGGGACGGTAATCACGGCTTCCGTCACTTCCTCGCCCAGGTAGTCCTCGGCGGTTTTTTTCATCTTGCGCAGCACCTCGCTGGACACTTGGGGCGGGGCGATCTTCTTGCCGCGCGCCTCCACCCATGCGTCGCCGTTGTCGTTCTTGAGAATCTTGTAGGGCATCAGGTCGATGTCCTTCTGCACTTCCTTTTCCTCAAAGCGGCGCCCGATCAAGCGCTTTACCGCGAACAATGTGTTCTTCGGGTTGGTAACCGCCTGGCGCTTTGCCGAGGCGCCAACGAGGATTTCCCCATCGTCCTGATAAGCCACGATGGAAGGGGTGGTGCGTGCACCTTCAGAATTTTCGATGACCTTTGGCGCGCCGCCTTCCATGATGGCGACGCAGCTGTTGGTGGTGCCCAGGTCAATGCCAATGATCTTTCCCATGATGAATACCTCTAAAAGCGAATTGTTGAAGTTGTGACGAACATCGGGGTGCTACCGCCAAAATCAAGCGGTGGCAGGGGATTCCGGTGGCGCGGCGGGTTTTTCCTTGGCCACAGCCACCAAGGCAGGGCGCAAAACCCGATCGTGCAGCAAGTAGCCTTTTTGCATCACATCAATCACTGTGTTGGCCGGCTGGTCAGACTCGATCGCGGCAATGGCCTGGTGGCGCGTAGGATCAAATTTTTGCCCGGCTGGATTCACCTCGGCGATCGAAAATTTCTCGAATACTTGGGCCAATTGGCGCGCCGTCAACTCGACCCCAGTCTTGTAAGACTCGACCGAGGGATTGGCAACTTTCAGAGCGGCATCCATGCTGTCTTTGACGGCCAGCAACGCCTCGGCAATCTTTTCCACGCCGAATTTGTTGGCTTTCAAGACTTCCTCGGCGGAACGACGGCGCATGTTCTCCATCTCTGCCTTGGCGCGCAGGAAGTTGTCATAGTTTTCGGCGGCTTTGGCATTTGCACTGGCCAACAGGGATTCAAGCGCCTCCTGGCGGTTTTCTTCCACCGGGGGCGCGCCGGCAGCTTCTTCGGCTTTCGGCGGCTCATTGGCTGCCTGCGGTTCGGTCTCTGGGTTTTGCGGAGTGTCAGTCATGGTGACGGAAATGTTGAAAGCAACAAAACCCCACGCAAATGGGGGCCAACCGGCAGATTTCAAGACCCGCAAATTTCAAAGAGGAACTGCGGAAGGGTCTTTGATAGGCGCGGCGTTCCAGCGAAAAGCTTGCGGGAAGGCGCGCCAGTTCTTGAGTTTTTTGATCGTAAGCTGGCGTCAGGCCTGAACGCGAATGCGTGTCCCAGGGCGAATCACCGAACGCGGCGTGAGCTTGTTCCAGCGCATCAAGTCAGCTAGCTGCACGCCATAACGGTTCGCGATCGCAAACAGCGTGTCTCCGCTCTTAATGGTGTGCTCCTGCGCACCGCTTCTCGCACGGCCCGCCGGTGGCTCTGGGGCGCTGACGGGAATCAGGCCGGGCAAAGCCGGCGGCGGCGTTCCTGCGACGACCAACTTTTGACCGGCGCGAAGATTGGCGTGGGAGAGCTGGTTGCGCGACTGGATGTCCTCCACGGTGGAACCATACAGTCTGGCCACGGAATACAGGGTATCGCCCCTGCTGACCACATGCACCGACAGCGGCGCCTCGGTCCCCGTGGGTGCAGAGCTTGTGGCACTGGCGGTGTCTATTTTGGAAGCGGGCAGCGCTTCTGAAGAGGGTGAAGGTGCAATCGTCGGCATTGCCACGGCGACCGCCCTCGCGGGACTGTCTGACTTCGCAGCCTTTAACGCCAACTTCTGCTCCAGTGCGGCATCGATGCTCTTGGCCTCTTTGGTCATCGGTACCATGAAGGTGGCCGCTTGGGTGAGTTTTCCGCCCTTTTCGCGAAAGGGGCCGCTGGTGGCGCGAAGGTAGGAGGCCGTCATCCCATGGCGCTTTGCGATGTTGTCGAGCGATTCACCGCGTTTCGCTTGGACCATTTTCCAAGACACGAACGGCCCCTGGACGTTGCGATAGAGCTCGAGGTTTTCGCGGAACACGGCGACCTTCTCTGTCGGCACCAGGAAGCCCCCGGTCGCGCTGGCGACGACCGGTCGATTCGAGGCCGGATTGAGCGCAGCGAATTCGTCCTCCGGCATTTCGGCCAGGCGTGCGGCAAGCTTGATGTCCATGCGTTCAGGGGCCGCCACGCGCTCGAAGTACGGGCGGTTCTCGACCGGCGTCAAATCGATGCCGTAATCGCCGGGGGAGAGGATGAGGTTTTTCACCGCGATGAGCTTCGGCACATAGTTCCGTGTCTCATTGGGCAATGACAGGCTGAGGAAGTCCCCGGGAAGCCCTTTCTTGGCATTCTTTTGAATGGCGCGCGCCACGCATCCTTCGCCGCAGTTGTATGCAGCCAAGGCCAATTCCCAGGAACTGAACATGGCGTACAGCTTTTGCAGGTAGTCCATTGCCGCATGTGTGGACAACAACACGTCGCGACGATTGTCCGCCAGCCAATCCTGCTTGAGGCCGAAGTTCTTTCCGGTCGACGGAATGAACTGCCACATGCCTGCCGCCTTGGCGCGGGAGTACGCTTGAGGGTTGAAGGCACTTTCAATGATGGGCAGCAGGGCGATCTCGGTCGGCATGCCGCGCTTTTCGACTTCCTCAACGACGTGGTAGAGATACCGCGAGCCACGATCGATGAAGCGCTGAATGTACTCCGGGCGGCTGGCATACCAGGCCTCGTGTTCTGCGACGAGTGGAGATTTCAACTCCTCCAGGACGAAGCCCTTGCGGATGCGTTGCCACAGGTCTGCGCCGGAAACCTCATCCTGGCGGGCGCGCACCGCAGAGTCTTGCTGTTCGTCCTGCGCCACGCGCGCGGCCGTCGGATGAACCCCGGGTGCGGCGTCTTGGGCCGAGGCCACGGAGATTCCGCCCAACGCGAAAATGGCAAACAACGGGGTTAACGTAAAGCGCATCGGCATGGGACCCAATCGGAGCGCAAGCGTTTCAACAAGTGCTTCAAGAGACACAAGATTTTACCATCGTGCCCCTAAACACCTTCATGGCGCACCGCGTTTTTCGGCAGAATCAACGGATTCGCTCTCCGGAGTTGCAGCCATGCTGCATGCGCCATGCCATCACGCAATCCAGGACTGACGTTGGTGAAGTCAGGCGACGCCCCATCGCCTAACCTGGGGGAAGACGGCTGGCGCTTGTACTTGTCGTGGCCGGAGGTTGCCTATGCCATTGCGGCTCGAGAAATTGAGCATCAACGGTCCGCCGTTGAAGCGGGACGTGCAATGGTTGATGGTTGGCCGTACTTGCTGCGCGCGATGGCGCAGTGCCGGATGATGGAAAAAAAGGCGCCGGCGGCGCGCATCCGCGCGGACTTCCAAACCGCCCGCGACGCCTTCGCGTTGAGTGGCGATACGCGGGGTCGGCGATTGACCAAGCTAGAAAATGCCGCCATTGCAATGCGTTTTGCGGACTGGCCCCTTGCACTGGAGGAGTTCGAGGCGTTGATTGGTGAATTTGACCTGAACCAACTCGACGCTGACAACTTTTATCTGTTTTTCGGGTTGGCGACGGCTTACGTGTACATGGGCCGGTTGGAAGAAGGATTGAGGTTTGGATACGCGGGCCTCCACTTGGCACGGCAACTGGATCTCCAGGCCGAGATTGCTGCTGTGACGATGCCCCTTGGGGTTGCGTTGCTGGCCGCCAAGGATCCGGAAGAGTCTGACACCCTCAACGAAGCAGGTATCAATGCAGCGGATCGCATCGGCAGCGCCGGTTTGTCCAAAGTACTCCGCAACAATCGCGCCGTGGCCCTGCGCAGGCTGGGCCGTTACGATGAAGCGCTTGAACTACTGACCGTGGTACTGGCCTCCCCGGCCGCCATGGTGGGCGGGCAACACTTTGTCCATTTCAATGCGGCGGAACTGCATCTGAAACGCGAAGAAGTCGATGCCGCAGAACAGCATTTCTTCGAGGCCAAGAGATTATTGGAGGCGCAGGGCGCCGTCGGATTGGACCTCATCAAAGTGCACTACATCGCCGGGTCCATCGCGCGGAGTCGAGGACAACTGGCCACCGCGATCGCGGAATTCAATGTCGTGGACCGGATGCTCCCGGACGTTTCCGCGCTGCGATTCAACGACCGTGCCGAGTTTTACGATGAGTTTGCCGATGTCCTTTCGCGTGCCGACCGTCCTGGTGAGGCATTCGAAGCGCAACGCAAGTCGTCGCGCCAATATCAAATCAGCCTGGGCGTGGTGAATCGCGTCCGGCGGTTTTCAATGCAGGTGCGACAGGAAATCCATCGGGTCAATGCGGAGCTGGCGCGCGCGTCCGATGAGCAACGCAAGCTTCAGCAAGCCAACCGACAGTTGCGCAACAAGATTGAGACTGCAATTCGCGAAGCGGAGTTGCTGCGCGACAAGGCCAGCCACGACGAGTTGACCGGCGTTTTCAATCGGGCTTATCTCGACACCACCTTGTCTGGCTTGCTGACGCTGAGCCTGCAATCGGCCACTCCGCTGGCGCTGGTGATGATCGACCTTGATCACTTCAAGGAGGTCAATGACCATTACGGTCATGCGGCAGGGGATGAAGTGCTTCGACGCTTCGGGCAACACGCGCGTGCGGCGCTTCGGGGCTCAGACCTGGTCAGCCGATATGGCGGTGAGGAGTTTTGCGTGATATTGATCGGCTGTGGTGCGGACGCAGCGCGCCAACGCATCTCCCGGCTGCTGGATACATTGACCGCGGAATGCTTTGCACCGGATTACCCGGATCTTCATGGTGTTACGTTTTCGGCCGGCATTGCGGTATATCCCGAAGATGGTGTGCACGGCACAGAGTTGATGAGAATCGCCGATACCCGTTTGTTGCGCGCCAAGCGCCAGGGCCGCAAGCAAATCATTTGCGGAAGCTCCGGCACGAGATTGGCCTAGTGCTGTCGTGCTGCCAACGCTGCGATTTCCGGCTCAATCATCCGTACCAGGTACCACTCCGGCATGATGGTCGCGCCCAGCGACTTGTAGAACTCGATCGACGGTGTATTCCAGTCGAGTACACGCCATTCAAATCGCCCGCAACCGCGTTGGATGGCTATCGACGCGAGGTGCTTCAGTAGCGCCTTGCCGTAACCCGCGCCGCGTGCCGCAGGATCAACAAACAGGTCTTCCAGATACAAGCCTGGCTTGCAAAGAAACGTCGAAAAGGTCGTGAAATAAAGGGCAAACCCGACGGGCAAGCCATTCAACCTGCCAATCACGCATTCGCAGGACGGACGGGTGCCGAAAAGGTTTTCGCGAAGCATGGTCTCGGTGCCTGTGACCATGTGTTCGAGTTTCTCGTACACGGCGAGCTTGCCGATCAATTCCATGATCACCGGCACATCGCCGGGGGTGGCGGGTGAGATATCAAACGTCATGCGGTCTGTTCCTTCTGGGATTACCGGAATTCGTTCTTCCACGCGCGGATGGCACCGAACACTTCATGCGGAATCGTGAGCGACCGCTTGGCGTATCGCGATGCAGCCTCCATCACGGCAGGCTGGTCCCAGCGCAGAAACGGATTGGTGTCGAACTCTTCGGCCAGTGTGGCGGGCAGCGTGGGCTCGTTGCGGGCTCGACGTGCGATGTCGCGTTCTGCGCGCTTTGCCCGTGCTGCGTTGTCAGGTTCGACGGCCTCAGCAAAGCGAAGGTTGGCGAGGGTGTATTCGTGAGCGCAGTAAAAACGCGTATCGCCTGGCAATGCCCGCAATTTTGAAAGTGATGACGTCATGGTTTCCGGGGTGCCTTCAAACAGGCGGCCGCAACCGCAGGCAAACAAGGTGTCGCCGCAAAAAAGCATGTTGTGGCCCAGGTAGGCAATGTGGCCGGCCGTATGGCCCGGTACGTCCAGCACTACAAAAGTCAGGCCCAGTTTTTCAAGAAACAATTCGTCGCCCTCGGCCAGCGCCACTGTGCGGTCAGGGATGTTTTCATGTGCCGGACCATACACGGGCACGTCTCCCGCAAATTCCCGCAGCGTCTTGACGCCGGCAACGTGGTCGGCGTGATGGTGTGTGCAGAGAATGGCAATGAGTGAAAGTTCCTGCTCTGCAAGAAAAGCCGCGACAGGCCGGTGATCGCCCGGGTCCACCACGGCGGCAAATTGGTCATCGTGGAGGACCCAAAGGTAATTGTCAGCAAATGCCGGTACCGGGGTGACGCGAATCGAGCGCATTGAATCGTTGATTTAGAATGTGACGCATGAACGAACCGAGTTTACAGGACTGGTTTGAAACCCCCTTGGGTCAATATGTATTGGCCCGCGAGCAGGCGTGGCTCGACAAGACCGTTCCCAATTTGTTCGGTTACCATGCCTTGCAGATTGGTCTGCCGGGCATCGATCTGCTGCGTGAGTCCCGCATCATCCATCGTGTTACCGTGGATCCGGCCCAAGGTGCCGGGGTGCGTTCGGAGTGGCATGAATTGCCCTTTGATTCCCAAAGTTTTGACCTGTGTGTCCTGCCACACGCGCTGGATTTTTGCGGCGACCCGCAGGAAATGCCGCATGCCATCCTTCGCGAGGTTGATCGCGTGATGCGGCCAGAAGGGCGCATTCTGATCCTCGGCTTCAATCCCTGGAGTCTGTTCGGGATCCGGCGCCTTTGGTCTTCGGAGGAGCTGCCGTGGTCGGGTCATTTCGTCTCGTTGGTCCGCATGAAGGACTGGTTGCAATTGTTGGGGTTTGAGACTGCCGGCGGCGCGATGCAGTGCTTTATCCCGCCGTGCCGCACGCAAGTCTGGCAACGGCGTTGGTCTTTCATGGAAAGCATGGGGGAGCGTTGGTGGCGGGTGGGGGGAGCGGTATACCTCCTTGACTCCGTCAAGCGGGTGCAGGGCATGCGATTGATTGCGCCGGCCTGGAGCGACCAGCGGGTCCGGGAGCGCAAGCTTGCCAGCGTCGCAAAGCGAGAACCTGCATCGCTCCGCACGTCCCTTCGAATCATCAAATGAGCCGGGTGGAGATTTTTGCGGACGGGGCCTGCAAGGGCAACCCCGGCGTCGGGGGTTGGGGTGCGCTGCTCAGGTTTGGCGACCGTGAACGGGAGTTGTTTGGGGGCGAGCGTGAAACGACCAACAATCGCATGGAGCTGCTTGCCGTCATTCGCGCCCTGGAAGCCCTGACGCGCCCCTGCGAGGCGGATGTCTATGTGGATTCGTCCTATGTGCAAAAGGGCATCAGCGAGTGGATCCACGGATGGAAGCGCAATGGTTGGCGCACCGCGGACAAGAAGCCGGTAAAAAACGTGGACCTCTGGATGGAACTGGACCGCCAGGCCGCACGGCACCAATTGGCCTGGCATTGGGTGAAGGGGCATGCGGGACACGCGGGCAACGAACGCGCGGACGAGTTGGC